>JAPYWH010000013.1 GCA_028276475.1 Thermocrinis sp. | reverse complement strand
CAAAGAGGGTCTCTTACAGGGTTGTCCCAGACGAAAAGGGAGACGCAAGCTTTGAGATCCCCAACCTTGGAAGAAAGGTCCGCCCGGAGGAGGTAGGTGCCCAGGTTCTCAAAAAGCTGAAGGAAGCCGCAGAAGCCTACTTGGGAGAGAAGGTAACCAAGGCAGTTATAACGGTGCCCGCCTACTTTAACGAAAGGCAAAGACAAGCTACCAAGGATGCGGGTAAGATCGCAGGGCTTGAGGTTCTCAGAATACTCAACGAACCCACCGCCGCAGCCCTTGCCTACGGACTTGACAAGAAGAGCGATGTAAGAATACTGGTCTATGACTTTGGTGGTGGCACCTTTGACGTGTCCATCCTTGAGGGTGGAGATGGTGTCATAGAGGTAAAGGCAACCGCGGGAGATACCCATTTGGGCGGTGCCAACATAGACGAGAGGATAATGGAATGGCTTATAGAGGAATTTAAGAAAGAAACCGGCATAGACCTAAGAAAGGATAAAACCGCCCTGCAAAGGCTAAAAGACGCCTCCGAGCAAGCCAAAAAGGAACTCTCCTTTAAGCTTGAGACGGAGATCAACTTACCCTTTATTACAATAGACCCATCCACCAATCAACCCTTGCACCTTCAGAAAAAGCTAACCCGGGCAAGGCTTGAGGAGATGATCAAGGACCTGGTGGATAGGACTATGGAGATCGTAAAGAAGGCTTTGGAGGATGCCAAGCTCAGACCCGAAGACATAGAGGATGTGGTGCTGGTGGGCGGTTCTACTCGTATTCCCCTGGTCCAGCAAAGAATAAGAGAATTCTTTGGAAAGGAACCCCACAAGGGCGTGCACCCTGATGAAGTGGTTGCGGTGGGTGCTGCCATACAGGCAGGCATACTCTCCGGTGAGGTAAAGGAAATACTTCTCGTGGACGTAACACCCCTTTCATTGGGAGTGAAAACCTACGGTGGAGTTATGACCGTTTTGATCCCAAGAAACACACCCATTCCGTACAAAAAGTGCGAGATATTCACTACCGTTGAAGACTATCAAACAGAGGTGGAAATCCACGTCCTACAGGGCGAAAGGCCCTTGGCAAAGGACAACAAGTCTTTGGGTAAGTTCTACCTGACGGGCATACCACCCGCACAAAGGGGAGTGCCAAAGATAGAGGTTTGCTTTGACATAGACGTGGATGGTATACTTCACGTGACCGCCAGAGACCTTGGAACTGGTAAAGAGCAATCTATAAGGATCCAACCCTCCTCTGGACTCACCCAAGAGGACATAGAAAAGATCGTCAAAGAAGCCCAAATGCACGAAGAGGAAGACAGAAGAAAGAAGGAACCCATTGACGCCAAGAACCAGCTGGACATGCACCTTTACAACTTAGAAAAGGTCCTCAGAGAAAACAGGGACAAACTGCCTTCAGACATTGTCTCAGAGGCGGAGAAAGTTATCCAAGAGGGCAAAAAGGTCTTTGCGGAGTCCCAGGACACCAATGAGGTAAGGAGGGCTACAGAGAGGGTGCTTGATGTTGCTGGAAAGGTGGGTGGATACATATATCAATCTGCGGAAAAGAAGGAAGGCGGTAATGGTGGTGATGTGATAGAGGGCAAGACCCTATAAAAGAGCTTATATTCATTCCTTATGCTGTATAGGGATTTAGACCAGCAAACCAAAGAGGACCTGAAAAACTACTTTGAGGAGAGAGACTATGCCATTATAGCGGTTCCCAAGGAGGAGCCCATAAGGGTTTATGTTATAAAGGCGGACAGGGTGGTGGAAACCGCCAGAAGGGTCCATCAGTTGAACCCAAGCTCCACTCTTTTACTTGGTGAGTGGCTCCTGTCCGCTCTGATCCTCTCTTCTCTTCTAAAGCACGGAAGCCCTCAAAAGGTGCTTTTGAAGCTAAGCACTCCAGAGTATTCCCTGGTGGCAGAGGCAGACGGTATGGGTAGGGTAAGGGGCTTTATTGGTAAAGGAGGTCAAGAAGAGGAGGAAACCATAACCGTAGTTAAAGAACTTCGCATGGGCACTCCATACACCAGCATTATCCCAGCAGTTAGCAAAAGCATCAAGGAAAACCTTCTCTATTACTTTGAACAGTCTGAGCAGATAAAAACCGCCTTAGACTTGGGGGTTGTATTGAAAGAGGACGGAAACGTCAAGCACGCAGGCGCCTACATGATCCAAACCATGGGTGGCACAAGCCCAAAAGTTGAAGAATTGCTTCTGAAAAGGGTCAGAGAACTGCCTCCCTATTCTCAGATCCTCTACTTGGGGAAAAGACCGGAGGACTTTTTGGAGGAAATCATCGGAGATATGGAGCCAAGGGTCGTAGGTCTGAAGGAGATTGAGTATTATTGCCCTTGCAACGAGGAGATCGCCAAGGCAAGCCTCAACCTTCTGGATAGGGAGGAAATAGAAGAAATACTCTCGGAGGGTCCAGCGGAGGTGGTTTGCAACTTCTGCGGAAGAGTATATCGCTTTGATAGGGAATCTTTGTCTATGTAAAGAGGGAGAACCTTACTGCATTTTTTTGCAAACCTGAAATTTTTCTGGTATAATTAATAGTCTGACTTACTTAGGAGAGAAGCCATGATACAGAGGCAGAGTTATTGTAATGTTGCGGACAATTCGGGTGCCAAGAGGGTTCAAATAATAGGCATACCCTATGCCCCAAGGAAGTATGCGGTCCCTGGGGATGTGGTCACAGTAACCGTCAAGGATGCCGCCCCCAACAGCCCCGCCAAGAAGGGCAATGTGTATAGGGCGGTGGTGGTCAGAACCAAGAAGGAAATCAGAAGACCGGACGGTAGCTACATAAAGTTTGACGACAATGCGGTGGTCCTGCTCAACCAATACGGAGAGCCCTTGGGCACCAGAATACTGGGACCCATAGCAAGGGAGGTCAGAAACAGAGGCTTTACTAAGCTTGCATCCCTTGCACCGGAGGTGGTCTAATGGCGGTAAAGATCAAAAAGGGCGACACAGTGGTTGTAATGAGAGGAAAGGAGAAAGGAAAAACCGGCGAGGTTATAAGGGTGCTCAGGGAAAAGAACAGGGTGGTGGTCAAGGATGTTAATTTGGTTAAAAAGCATGTAAAAGAGATCCCCAATGTGAGGGAAGGTGGCATATACGAGTTTGAGGCACCCATACACATAAGCAATGTGATGCTGGTGTGTCCCAAGTGTGGAAAGCCTACAAGGGTGGGCTTTAGAGTGGTGCAAGAGGGGGACACACTGAGAAAGTATAGGTTCTGTAAAAAGTGTGGCGAAAACATAGACTTAGTCCGAGAGAGGGTTAAAAGATGAGCGTGGAAACTAAATACATCCCAAGGCTTTATCAGAAGTATAGGGACGAGGTGGTTCCCAAGCTGGTGGCACGCTTTGGGTACAAAAATCCCATGGAAGTGCCCAAGTTAGTAAAGGTTGTGGTCAATATGGGGGTGGGTGAAGCGGTCAAGGACATAAAGAACTTAGAGAGGGCTATGGAAGACCTGAGGGCTATAACGGGACAACAGCCCGCAGTAAGGAGGGCTAAAAAGTCCGAAGCAGGCTTTAAGCTCAGAAAGGGTATGCCCGTAGGTTTAAAGGTTACCCTTCGCAAAGAAAGAATGTGGGACTTCTTGGACAAGCTCATATCCGTTGCTCTACCAAGGGTTAAGGACTTTAAGGGTCTTAACCCAAGGTCCTTTGACGGCAGAGGGAACTACGCCTTTGGCATTGCGGAGCAGATCGTTTTCCCAGAGATAGACTACGAAAAGGTGGACGCCATAAGGGGTATGGATATAATCATCCACACCACCGCAGAAACGGACGAGGAAGCCCTTTGGCTATTAGCCCTCTTGGGCTTACCAATAAGGAGCTTTTAGGAGGCAAAGATGGCGAGAAAGGCAAAGGTTGCAAAGGATGTTAAGCACTTTCCAAAGTATGAGGTTAGGCAAAAGAACAGGTGCCCCCTTTGTGGAAGACCGAGGGGTTTTATAAGATACTTTGGCATGTGCAGGCTCTGCTTTAGAGAGTATGCCCTGAGGGGAGAGCTCCCCGGTGTGAAAAAAGCCAGCTGGTAAGGAGGTTAAGAGATGGACCCAGTAGCGGACATGTTCTCAGCCATAAAAAACGCCATAATGAGAAGAAGGGATTATGTGGATGTTCCCTCCTCCAAGCTAAAAGAGGCGATCCTAAACGTTTTGCAAAAAGAGGGATACATCCTCAAGTGGGAAAGGCTTGACTCGGAGGAGCACAGAAAGGGCACCCAATATAAGCTTAGAATTTATCTAAAATATGCAGACCCCAAAAAGACCAATAGCGTAATAAGGGAGTTGGTTAAGGTCTCCAAACCCGGCAGAAGGATCTATGTGCCAAAGCACCTGGTTCCCCATGTCCGGAAAGGTCTTGGGATTGCCATACTCTCCACCGATGCGGGTGTGATCACAGATCACGAGGCAAGAAAGCTCGGCAAAGGTGGAGAAGTAATAGCTTATGTATGGTGAGGTGAGCCATGTCAAGGATAGGTAAAAAGCCCATAGGAGTGCCAAGCAATGTAAAGGTAAATTACACCAACGGTGTTTTAAACGTGGAAGGACCAAAGGGTAAGCTCTCCTTAGCCATCCACCCGGACATAAAGCTGAGCATGGAAAACAACCTCATAAAGCTGGAAAGACCCTCCGATGCACCCTTTCACAGGGCAATTCATGGCACCATGGCTGCGCTCATAAAGAACATGATCAAGGGTGTAACGGAAGGTTATACGGTGGTCCTTGAGGTGGTGGGCTTAGGATACAGGGCGGCGGTGAAAGGGACCAATTTGGAGCTAAACTTGGGCTACTCCCATCCGGTTGTTTATCCCATACCCAAAGATGTGAAGATAGAGGTCAAGGAGAACAAGATTTATGTCAGCGGTGTTGACAAGCAGAGGGTAGGACAGGTAGCAGCGGAGATAAGAGCCTTCAGGAAGCCCGACGCCTACAAGGGTAAAGGTATAAGGTATGAAGGGGAACAGCTACGACTCAAGGCAGGCAAAGCCGCAGGAAAGGGCAAAGGCGGAAAGGGTAAAAAGTAAGGAGGTAAGGGAAAATGGCAAAGCTAAGCAGACATGAAAAAAGGGAAAGAAGGCATAAGAGAATAAGAAAGAAGGTCTTTGGCACTCCAGAAAGACCTAGGCTCTGCGTATACAGAAGTCTAAACGCCTTTTATGCACAAGTCATAGACGATACCACTGGGAGGACCTTGGTTTCTGCCTCCTCCATAGACCCGGACTTTGTCCAGCTTGCGGGCAAAAGGGGCGGAAAATCCATAGAGGATGTGCAAAAGGTTGCAGAAGTCTTGGTTAAAAAGGCTCTGGAAAAGGGTATAAAGAAGGTGGTTTTTGACAGGGGTGGGTTTTTATATCATGGCAAAATTAAAGCCTTTGCAGATAAATGCAGAGAGCTTGGTTTAGAGTTCTGAAAAAAGGAGGCTAAGATGGGTGGTGTATCCATTGAAAGGTTGATTGACGAAAGAAGAAAGGAGCAGAACATTCTTGAAATCCAAGATCAGCTGCAATTGGAAGAGCGTCTCATATACGCCAAGAGGACCACGAGGGTGACAAAGGGTGGAAAGAGGTTCTCCTTTAGTGCTCTGGTGATCGTAGGAGACAAAAGGGGCTTTGTGGGCTTTGGTCTTGGAAAGGCGAGGGAGGTGCCCATAGCCATAGCAAAGGCAATAGAGGATGGCAGAAAGCACATAATAAGGGTGCCCATAATAGAGGGAACTGTCCCCCACGATGTGATAGGGCATTATGGTCCCACAATGATAAAGGTCATGCCTGCCAGAAGGGGAACGGGTATAGTGGCGGGTGGTGCTGCAAAGCCCATTTTCGAACTGGCTGGATACACGGACGTGCTAACAAAGCTTATGGGCTCCACCAACCCCAACAACGTGGTAAGGGCAGTCTTTGATGCCCTCTTGAAGCTAACCTCCCTTGAGGAGGAGGCAAAGCTGAGGGGCATAAGCGAAGAGGAGCTAAGAAAGAGATACCAACTTTATGCGAGGGTTTAAAGATGGGAAAGTTAAGGGTGCGTCTGGTTAGAGGCTTGGCAGGGAAACCAGAAAAACACATAAAGGCAGTCAAAAGCTTGGGTCTAAAAAAGGTGGGAGATGAAAGGGTGCTTGAGGACAACCCCATGGTCAGGGGCAACATAAAAAGCGCCCACTACCTTTTGGAAGTGGAGGAGGTAAATGATGAAACTGCATGAGCTTGCACCAAACCCGGGTGCCACAAAGGAAAAGAAAAGGGTAGGCAGAGGTCCGGGCTCCGGTCTTGGAAAGACTGCGGGCAAAGGACACAAAGGACAAAAGACTAGGTCCGGAGACAGAAGGCTTCCTTCCTGGTTTGAGGGTGGTCAAACACCCCTTCACAAGAGGATTCCAAAGAGAGGCTTTAGAAATCCCCATAGGGTTGAATACTCGGTGGTGAACTTAAGGACCTTGGATAGATACTTCTCCGAAGGCGAGGAGATCACACCGGAAAAGCTCTTAGAGAAGGGGCTTGTGAAGAAGGGAATGCCCGTGAAGGTGCTGGGTGATGGAGAGCTAACCAAAAGGCTGGTGGTAAAAGCCCACGCCTTTTCTCAAAGTGCCAAGGAAAAGATTGAAAAGGCAGGCGGAACCTGCGAGGTGGTCGCTTGATAGAGTATCTAAAGCAAGTCTTTGCCATAGAGGACCTAAGAAAAAGATTTCTATACACCCTTTTGATGTTAGCCATTTACCGGCTGGGTAGTCATATACCCTTGCCCGGTGTGGATGCATCTGCTTTGCAGGACTTTTTTAAGGGCTTTCAGGGAACGATCTTTTATCTGTATGACATTTTCTCGGGGGGCAACCTCTCCCGCATGACCCTCTTTGCCTTGGGTGTGATGCCCTACATCTCCGCTTCCATAATGATGCAACTTTTGACCGTAGCGGTGCCAGAACTTCAGAGGTTGGCAAAGGAGGAGGGAGACTACGGAAGGTATAAGATCAACCAATACACCAGATATTTAACCTTGTTGGTAGCCTTTGTGCAGTCTATGGGTGTTGCCCTGTGGCTAAGGGGTCAGGTATCTCCAAAGGGTATTCCCCTTGTGCCAGAGGGTGGCGTCTTTTTCATAATAACCACTGTGGTTGCCCTTGTCTCTTCCACCATGTTTTTAATGTGGGTGGGAGATCGGATAACCGAGAAGGGCATAGGCAACGGCATGTCCCTGCTCATCTTTGCGGGCATAGTGGCAGGCTTTCCCAACGCCATCATAAGGGTCTATGACATGTTAAGGAACGGAGACCTTACACCCTTTGCGGTGGTGGGCGCCATCATTTTTGTATTGCTGGTGACCTTTGGCATAGTCTTTATGCAGGAGGCAGAAAGAAGAATTCCCGTGCAACATCCAAGAAGGCAAATAGGCAGGCAGGAGGTAGTGGGCGGTTCCACTTACCTACCCATAAAGATCAACCCGGCGGGCGTTATACCCATCATCTTTGCCCAGTCTCTGCTAATCATCCCATCCACCGTGCTTGGTTTTATCCAACATCCCATAGCCAAAGCCTTGCACGATGCCTTCAATCCAACCACGTTCTTTTACAACTTTTTGTATGTTATGTTTATAGTCTTTTTCACATACTTTTATACCGCGGTTTTGATAAACCCGGCGGAGGTGGCTGAAAACTTAAGAAAGGCGGGTGCCTTTATACCGGGGGTAAGACCGGGGCAAGACACCCAAAAGCTTTTGGAGGGGATAATAAACCGACTTGCCTTTGTGGGTGCCATCTTCTTAAGCGTAGTGGCTGTTATTCCCGTTCTTGTTAGCTTTTGGCTAAAGGTGCCCTTCTATTATGGGGGAACAACCGCCCTGATCGTGGTGGGCGTAGCCCTTGATACCATAAACAAGATAGAGGCGAGCTTGCTTCAGAGGAAATACACCCAATACAGGAGGAAGGTGAAGTGATCTTGGTCTTTTTGGGACCACCCGGTGCGGGCAAGGGCACTCAGGCTAAGCTTTTGTCCCAAAGGATGGGGTTTTTACACCTATCCACCGGAGACCTCCTAAGGGAAGCGGTAAAGAACCAAACACCCTTGGGAAAAAGGGCTAAGGAATACATGGATAGGGGCGAGTTGGTGCCCGATGAACTCATAGTCCAGCTCATAGAGGAAACCATGCCAAAAGACGGCAACGTGATCTTGGACGGATTTCCAAGAACCGTCAATCAAGCCTTAGCTCTGGAGGAGATGTTAAAAGGTAAAGGTGAAAAGATTTCAAAGGTTTTATTTTTTGATGTCCCCGACGAGGTAATAATAGACAGGCTATCGGGCAGGAGGGTGTGTTCAAAGTGCGGTGCGGTCTATCATGTGAAATATAACCCACCCAAGATTGAAGGGGTGTGCGACCTATGCGGTGGAAGCCTTGTGCAAAGGGATGATGACAAAGAAGAAGTTGTAAGAAAACGCCTTGAGGTTTACAGGAAACAAACCCAACCCCTTATTGAATTTTATCAGGATAGGAGTATAATATATAGATTGGATGCGGAAAAGGGCGTGGAAGAGCTCTTTGAAGAGGTTAAGGGTCTCGTAAGGGATGGCTGAAAAGACGCAGGTGGAACTCTACTCTTTAAAGGAACTGGATAAGATCAAGAGGGCTTGCGATGTGGTGGTGGAGGTCTTGGAGACGGTGGCAGAGTATGTAAAGCCGGGGGTCTCCACAGCGGAATTAGACCTTATCGCAAGGGATGTGGTAAAAAAAAGAGGGGCAAGGGCAGCCTTTCTCAACTACAAACCTCCCTTCAGTAAGGTTTCTTACCCAGCCGCTTTGTGCGTTTCTGTGAATTCTGCGGTGGTGCATGGTCTGCCAAAAAGGGAGCAGGTCATAAAAGAGGGAGATATAGTTAGCTTGGACTTTGGTGCTATCCTCGATGGATATGCGGGCGATTCTGCCATCACTGTGCCCGTGGGAAAGATAGACCCCGATAAGGAGAAACTGCTAAAAGCTACCAAGGAAGCCCTTGAGGAGGCGGTAAAAGCTTGTGTGCCCGGGAACTTTCTCTCGGACATCACCAAAGCCATAAAGAGGGTTGCAGACAAATACGGTGTTTATCCTGTAAAGAACCTGGGAGGACACGGCATAGGAAGGAAGGTGCACGAGCCCCCCTTTGTGCCAAATCACATGGAGGATTTTAAACACGAGAGGGATATGAAACTGCGCGCAGGCATGGTGCTTGCCATAGAACCCATGCTTGCCCTTGGCACCTCCGAAATAACCCACGACGGAGACCAATGGACTGTTTTGACCGCAGACGGAAGCCCTTCCGCCCACTATGAATACGTGGTGGCAATAACTAAGGAGGGTCCGATGGTTTTAACCCAATTTACCAAGGGGGTTTTTTGATGGCTAAGAAAAAAGACCAAGAGAAATACAAAGAAAAGGGAATTGTCCTTGAGGGAACAGTGGAGGAGGCATTGCCCAACGCTATGTTTAGGGTAAAGTTAGACACAGGGCACGAGGTGTTAGCCCATGTTTCTGGAAAGATGAGGGTGCACTTTATAAGGATCCTGCCCGGAGACCGGGTAAAGGTGGAGCTATCCCCTTATGACCTGACCCGAGGAAGGATCATATACAGAGAATGATGTGTTATAATATTCCCCCTTTAGGAGGTTTGCGATGAAGGTGAGACCCTCTGTAAAACCCATATGTGCCAAGTGTAGGATCATAAGAAGAAAGGGCAAGGTTATGGTTATATGCGAGAACCCAAAGCACAAACAAAGGCAGGGTAGCTAAGGAGGAAGGCTATGGCAAGGATAGCGGGCATAGACCTACCAGACCACAAAAAGTTGGAAGTAGCCCTCACCTACCTTTATGGCATAGGATGGAAGAGGGCAAAGGAGATATGCCAAAAGACAGGCATACCTTGCACAAAGCGTTTGGGTGAGTTAAGCCCGGATGAGCTCAACACCATAAGAAAATTCATAGAACAAAATTACAAGGTGGAAGGAGACCTAAGAAGAGAGGTCCAGCTGAACATAAAAAAACTCATAGACATAGGCTGTTATAGGGGTATGAGACACGTAAAGGGTCTTCCCGTTAGGGGACAGCAGACAAGGACCAACGCAAGGACAAGGAAGGGCAAAAGAAAGACGGTGGGCGGCACTAAGAAGAAGATAGCTAAGTAAGGAGGAGAGCAATGGCAAAGAGAAGACAAACCAAGGCAGTAAAAAAACAGAAGAGAACAGTATCGCAGGGTATAGTTCATATTCTTAGCACCTTTAACAACACCATAGTAAACATAACGGACACGCAAGGGAACACTCTGGTCTGGGAAAGCGGTGGCACTGTGGGTTTTAAGGGCACCAGAAAGAGCACTCCCTACGCCGCACAGCTTGCAGCCCAAAAGGCGGTGAAGAGGGCTATGCAAGAGTATGGACTGCAGGAGGCGGAAGTGTGGATCAAAGGGGCTGGCGCAGGAAGAGAATCCGCCCTGAAGGCAGTTTATGCAGCGGGACTGAAGGTCACCAAGATAAGGGATATAACTCCTGTGCCCCACAACGGATGCAGACCACCCGCAAGAAGGAGGGTATGAAGCATGGGCAGGTATTTGGGTCCTTTGGCAAGGATAGACAGAAAGCTTGGTGTGGTAGTATCGGGCAAGAAAAGCGCCCCCAAAATTTTGAGTAGGAGAAACTTTCCACCCGGACAGCATGGAAGGGTCAAAGGAAGGAAAAGGAAGCTTACCGAATACGGGCTTCGGCTTATGGAAAAGCAAAAGCTAAAGTTCCTCTACGGTGGCATAAGAGAAAAGCAGTTCAAAAAGTATTTTGACATGGCATCCAAGTCAAAGGGCAACACGGGGCAAGTTCTTCTCCAGCTTTTGGAGAGAAGGTTGGACAATGTGGTTTATAGGCTTGGCTTTGCGAGCACCAGAAGGCAGGCAAGGCAGTTTGTGGTGCACGGTCATATTCTAGTAAACGGCAAAAAGCTCAACGTTCCCTCTTACTTGGTCTCTGCGGGAGACATAATAGAGGTCAAACCCTCCTCTCGGGATGTCCCTCAAATAAAGGAAAACTTGGAGAACATAGACCCAAGAAGCGTGCCTGTGTGGTTGCAACTTGACAAAGAGAACTTTAGAGGAAAGGTTTTAGACCTGCCCAAGGATGTTCAATTAGAGATCCCAATCAATCTGCAATACATAATAGAGTTTTACTCAAGGGTTTAAGGAGGAAAGAGTATGCTAAGGCAGTTTATCTATCCCAACAAAATATTTTGGGAAGAAGTGAGCCCCACCTACGGACGCCTTGTGATAGAGCCCTTGGAGAGGGGCTTTGGCATAACCGTAGGAAACTCCTTAAGAAGGGTGCTTCTTTCTTCCATAGAGGGCTGTGCAATAACAGGAGTAAAGGTTTATGGTGCCTATCATGAATTCTCTTCCCTTGATGGTGTGCAGGAGGACCTCTTGGAGATTTTGGCAAACCTCAAAGAGATTAAGTTTAGAATGACGAACTCTGATGTGGAGGTGCTCTATCTTAAAAAGAAGGGAGAGGGACCCGTCTATGCTAAGGACTTTTCTTTGCCCCCAAGCGTGGAGTTGATCACACCCGATGTTAAGGTGGCAACTATTACAGACCCAAACGTGGAGCTAAAGATGGAGGTGAGAGTTGAAAGGGGCGTAGGGTATGTGCCCACGGAGGAGATGGAGTCCTTTGGAGAGGTGGGTTGGATCATGGTGGATGGGGACTTCAATCCGGTAAGGCATGTTGCCTACAGAATAGAAAAAACCAGGGTAGAAAAGAGAAGCGATTACGACAGGCTCATAATGGAGATACACACAGATGGAAGCAAAAGTCCAGAGGAGGCAGTTAAGGAGGCGGTGACAATACTGATAAAAAATTTCTCCTTGCTGGAGAACATCTCTTACGAGATCCCTCGGGTGGTAGAAGAGCCCATCCCCACGGACGAGTTCATAGAGAAGCTCGCCCTACCCATTGAGGAGCTTGACGTCTCCCAAAGGGCTCTTAACTCCATAAAGAGGATGGGCATAACCACCATAGGGGACCTGGTTAAGCTAACAGAGGAAGAGCTAAAGAGCACTAAAAACATAGGAAGAAAGGCTATAAACGAGCTAAAGGAAGCCCTAAGGCAGATGGGTCTGCACTTAGGCATGGATTTAACTGGTAGGAGGTAAAAGATGAGGCATAGGGTTAAAAAGAAACACTTTGACAGGACAAAAGAGCAGAGGCTTGCCCTTTACAGGTCCTTAGCCAGGGCACTTATTTTGGAAGAGCGAATAGAAACATCCTTGCAGAGGGCAAAGGCGGTTCGTCCCTTCGTAGAAAGGCTCATCACCCTTGCCAAAAAAGGAGACCTCTCATCCAGAAGGAGAGCCCTTCAGCTACTGCCAGACAGAAAGGCGATAAAAAAACTCTTTGAGGAGATAGGTCCCCGCTTTGAAGGAAGGAACGGTGGGTACACACGCATTCTCAAACTCCCCTTTAGAAGGGTGGGAGACTCCTGCGAGCTTGCCATCTTAGAGCTGGTTGAATGATAAAGGGACTGCTCTCCCTTGCTATAAACCTTTTGATCCTTTTGGTTTTTGTGCATGCCATAGGCTCCTGGCTCCCTCAGGTTAGGGAGAGTGGTTTTTACAGGAAATTGGATGCGTTGATTGAGCCCCTTCTGAGACCCATAAGAAATGTTCTCCCCACCTATGGGAACATTGATTTTTCTCCCTTTGTTCTTTTGCTTATTCTTTACCTTATAAAGCATTTTCTTAGGCTTTGAGGCTTGACCAGTATCTTGTGGAAAAAGGGCTTGCCCCTACTCGGGAAAAGGCACAGGCCCTGATCATGTCCGGCTTGGTCCTTGTGGATGGCAAAACCGCAGACAAGCCCGGGCAGAGGGTCAAGGAAAATGCAAAGGTAGAAATAAAGGAGCCCTTTAGGTATGTTTCAAGGGGAGGCTATAAGCTTGAACATGCCCTCGAAAAGCTTGGACTTTCAGTGGAAGGTTTTACCGTTTTGGACGTGGGTTCATCTACGGGAGGCTTTACAGACTGTCTTTTACAAAAGGGTGCCAAAAGGGTCTATGCGGTAGATGTAGGAAAAGCACAGATGGACCAAAAACTAAGGCGGGACCCAAGGGTTGTCCTTTATGAAGAGACAGACGCAAGAGAACTTACAGAGAAACATATCCCCGAAAAGGTAGATCTAATAACCATGGACGTATCCTTTATATCCTCCAAAAAGCTTTTGCCTATGGTGGTAAAATTTTTAAAGGAGGAGGGTTTTTTGTTGGTTTTGGTTAAGCCTCAGTTTGAGCTTCCCCCAAAGTTTGTCAAAAAGGGCGTGGTAAAGGATGATGAGAAGAAGGCACAGGCAGTGTTGGATGTGGCAAACTTTCTAAAACAGCTTGGTTTTTCTGTGCTTAGGGTTATTAAGGCAAAGCCAAGGGGGACAAAGGGAAACGAAGAGTTCTTTTTGTTTGCAAAGAGGGGGCAAGGAGGCATAGAAAACCTTGAGGATGAGGTTTGGAATGCTGTCAAAGAGCCTCTTTGAGGGCAAAAAACTCTACGGAAATCTGGGCGATTATCCCTTTACCGCAGAGAGCCTGTTTAGGATCGGCTTAGCCCTTTGTGCCTACTTAGCTATAAAAGGAGAAGAAAAACCTACATTGGGAGTTAATGTGCTTGACTTTGCCACCATGTCCTTGGCGGTGGGTTTTATGGCGGGTGGTGGTGATGTGGTGGTGGGAGAGGGTAATGTAAGCGTGATCCATCGGGAGGAGGAAAATGCCCTCATTTTTGAAGGCTTGGAGGAGATAGACCTAAAAAAAATAGAATCTATCCTCTTTAGCAGGTATAATATACTTAAGAAAAGAGGAAAGGAGGTAGGTAGGCTTTGGATACGAGAGAACAGGCCCTGAAGCTCAGCCAAGAGGTGGTAAAAAAGCTCTTAGAGTGCGGGACCGAACTGGATGAGTATTACAGGAAAGTAAGGGAGCTCAGGCTCTTGGAGGATTCTTTAGCATTTCAGTCTGCCCTTTTGAACGTGGAGCATGGTTTTTTTATGGTGGTGCATTCCATGGGCATCCTCAAAGAACAGCTTAACCTTTTAATTGTAGCATCCAAAAAAGGGGAGGTGGTGTAATGAAGTTTTTGCTGTTTGACAAAGAGAAGAAGCTTTATCCTATTTTTGGTGATATTTTGGACATAACAGGGCACAAGCTTATGGTTGCATTGGACGAGAAAAAGGCTAAGGAACTATTGAAAGCGGTTTCACCAGACTTTTTAATACTCCGATGGAAGGATATAGACCTTTTTTGGGAACTAATTAAGGAAGGCTACTTTGTTGTCCCTATGTTTTTGGTGGAAGATTATCAGCAGGCGGAAGGGCTTAAAAAAGTTGGCTTTAGCGATTTCAACACACTGATCTTACCCTTCAATCCTTTGGAGTTTCTCAATAAGTCTGCCAAGCTCTATCAGACCCTTGAGGGACTTTATGACAATGTTCCATCGGATTTGGGAATGATGAACCTTTTTATAAACCTTTTGTCAAGGAATACATCCACTGGTATTTTACTTCATACGGAAGGTCTTCCCTGTGAAGTGTATTTAAAAGCCGGTGCGGTTAAAGGGCTTTCCTGTAGCCCTGAGCATTTTAAGGAAATAATTAAATCGGATAATGTTAGTGTTAAGCTCCTTCCATACGCAGAGGACGCAAAACTGATCACATACTTTAAGAACAACGCAGAATTCTTCTCCATGCTGCTTGAAGAAGCTCAAGTGCAACCTCCTACCGCTTATCCGGAGGTAGTTCAAGAGACAGTCCTGCGGGAGGTTCATGAGGAAGTTCAACCATCCGCACCCAGTATGTTATCAGTGGGAGAAGGGCTCTTTTTGATAAACTTTTTGGACACTGAGGGTTTGCTACAGAGGAATATGTATTTGAAAATCTACGAAAAAGGAGACAGTCATGTCCCCCTACTCTTCAACGTGCTACCATACCACAGGCTTTCTACTGCAAAGGATGAAATAGAAAAGGCTGTTGGTAGGATGGAAAACTTGAGGGCTTTGGTTCTGATGGACCTACTCCCAGAGGATACCCAAAGCATTCTAAACCTGCTTAATTCAGCCCCCAAGCTTTATGTTATCACCAGCCTTCCCATAGCAATGAGCTTGATGGGTTTGGGTGTTCCGGAAAGGCGGATAAAGCTTGTGGAAAGCTTTCCAGATGGACTTCTTAACCTTGGTGCGGGCGATGTTCTTCGGTTTGTAAAAACTCCCTTTTTGCCAGAAAAGGGGAGCTTTGTGGTCTTTGAAGAAAAAACAAAAACGCTTTTCTCCTCTAAGCTCTTTAGCTCTTACTGTCTTCCGGAAGAATACTCCGCTGATAAAACTGCTAAAATTGAGAGGGTTGTCCTTTATCACAGGCTTAACTTTTCTGGCATTGAAAACGCCATAAGCATTGCTCAAATTAGGCTTCTAAATCCTTCCGTAATACGTCCAGCCTTTGGAAATCCAATATTGGATGGCGCGGATGAGGTTATTGAAAGAATTTCTAAACAAAAGAATACCTTTAACTTAGCAAATCTGGAGGATGAAACCCTTATCCTTGGTCTTTTGAGTAGCATACTCTTTGAAATGGAAAAACGAATACCCAAAGAGAAATACGAACTAATATTGGATGGACTCAGTGAGTATGTGGATGTAAAGGCTGGAACCATTTCTGAGAGCTTTGTGGACGTTAAAAAACTTCCAGAACTGTTTATTTACACCCTGCATTCTGCAAAGGTGCCACCGGTAGTGCTTTTGCTTACCTTAGAAAGGTTCTTAGAGGTGGAAATTCCCGTATTTACCATGTGAGAGGCTTTCCGATCCTCTCAAACCTTGGATTTAAAATTGCAAGTATTAGCTGTTTTATTCCGGTGAAAATGCTAACATCAGTGGTTTGCAAGGGAGGAACATCCCCTGAGAAGTATATTACAAAGGCTTTTCCTACTATGTTTTCCCTTGGCAAAAAGCCCCAGTATCTACTGTCCTCGCTGTTGTCTCTGTTGTCTCCCATCACAAAATAGTGATTGGGTGGGACCACAACAGGTCCAAAGTCCCTTTTTGAAAAGGGAAAGTCTTCGTAGAACTGGACCTTGTGCTTTATGCCCTCGGGCAGGACTTCTTCGTAAATAACTTTTCTTAAGCTGTTGTCCTCACCTCTTCCTACTTCAATTAAAGGCAATGGCTTTCCGTTTATGAAAACTTGATTGTTTCTTACTTCAACTTCTTCCCCTGGCAGGGCAACTATCCTTTTTATGAAGTCTATGTTTGGGTCTATTGGATACTTAAAGACCACTATGTCGCCCCTTTGGGGTTCTGAAAACCTATACACCAGCTTATTCACCAGTATGAAATCCCCCACCAATAGCGTGGGCTTCATAGAACCCGAGGGAATGTTGTAGGCTTGGGCTACAAAAGTTCTAATGAGAAGGACTATTATAACTATCACAATAAGTTCGGTGATCCATCTATCCTTCTTTGCCATAGGACTTTTATCTTAACACAAGTCTTTTTCTTCTTAGCTGACCGCAAGCACCAAATACATCTACCCCCTTGCTCAGCCTTATGAAGGTAGATATACCCTCCTCCCAAAGGACTTTCTGAAATCTATAAACCCTCTCCATTGATGGTCTCTTGTAAGGCAAAGACGGGTCTGGGTTAAAGGGTATGAGGTTCACCTTGAATTTGTTCCTTTTCTTTTTGAGAAGGTTTGCAAGCTGTCTTGCATGCACTTCTTCGTCATTGACCCCCTCCAAAAGCACGTATTCTATCATCATCCTTCTGTCGGAGGGGTAAGGAAACTGATAGAGGGTTTCCATCAGATCCTGAAGAGTGTTTGTCTTTGAAAGGGGCATAAGCTTTTCTCTAAGTTCCTGAGTGGGTGCATTAATGGAAACTGCCAAGTTTAACTCTCTCATTAGTGGGTCCTGAGCCATGAGCCTGAGCTGATGGACAAGCCCGCTGGTGGATATGCTAACCCTTCTTTTGGACAGGTCAATCCCCCAAGGACTAACCATAATCTCTACTGCTTTCCTAACATTTTCATAGTTAGCCAAAGGCTCACCCATACCCATAAAGACGACATTTCTTATCCTTTGTGATGTATGCCTCTGCACCTGCAAAAATTGGTCTATGATCTCCTCGGTCCTTAAGTTTCTAACAAGCCCATCCTGGGTGGTGGCACAAAAGTTGCATCCCACCGCACAGCCCACTTGGGAAGATACACACAGGGTAAGATGGTCCCGTTCGTATATTAGCACCGTCTCTAAAAGATGCCCATCAACGGTTTTAAACAAAAACTTTGTGGAATCTCCACCCTCCACCTTTTGCACCAATTCTAAGCTGTGGATAGAGTAATTATCCCTCAAAAATCTCCTTTGCTCCTTTGATAGGTTGGTCATCTCTTCAAAGTTGGTGATGAACCTTTTATAAACCCAGTTTAGAATTTGGTCTGCCCGGTATGGCTCCCACCCAAGGCTTTTAACCAACTCTCTTAGCTGTGTCAAGTTCAAGGAAGTTATGTAAGTTGTTTTAGAAAGATCCTTCATTGGGATTGTGCCTCCGGACTCTAAAGGAGCTAAACTACTCCTCACTCTACTCATTATAAAATAAAATATACCTCGGGTGAGAAATTTAGAAGTGCCGGAAATCTCTTAAGAAAAAAGTTTTTGCATGGAGGAAAGGGATTACCTTGCTTACCTACCTTTATGGCTACGCCATAGGCTTGTAGCTTTTTCAGGAAGTCTTAAATATGGGTGTAATTTCTCGCCCGAAGTATAAAATTCTTAAATATGAGGGAGATCGCAAGCTTTCAGGAACCAGTAAAAAACAGGACGTTATCTTTATGTTTGCTGGATGTAAAAGAGGCTGAAATTCCACACTTCCAAAGGGACCTCTCAGAGGGCTTAAAAGAACGTTTAAAGACCGCCATAGAAAAGTTGGGCTTTTTGGTGCCCATAATTGTGGTGCAAAGGGAGGGCAAGTTCTATGTGATAGATGGTCAGCATAGGTTTTTTGCCCTAAGGGAGCTTGGAGTGGATGAAATTTTAGCTATTGTGGTGGGCGAAGAACTTTATCATTACTTTTTGGAATTGAACACCGAAAAGCCACCCAATGTGAAAGAAAAGTCCAAGCAAGCCTACAGGCTTTACATGGAACTTTTTAAAGAGAACGACAGTCAGTTGGAGGAGGACCTTATAGACTACTTTGAAAAACCCGAATACATAACCCTTGGCTTTACCATAGAAGAGTTTGAGCCCAAGTTCTCCGCCAGCTTTTACGAAAGCTTTGTTGCAAAGATAGATAAATTCCTGCGACTTCCCCTCAGCTCTGCGGTGGAAGAAAGAAGAAACAGGGCTAAAGCCCTCTTTGAACTAAACAAACTGGTAAATGAGAAATACGCAGAGTTCGGATGGGACAATGCCCTTTTGAAGGGAGAGATCATAAAAAAGGCAGTGCAAAAGGCTTATGGTATGCGTGTTAGAGTTATACCCGATGACTTTTACACCGCCATAGAAAAGGTGAAATCCGCTTGTGAAAGTTTGAACCCAGAGGATTTTGAGAGCGGTCTTACGCTGGAATGATTTAAAATAACTGCCTTATGGAAGAATCAAGGCTCGCAAAGCTAAACAAACTCAGGGAAAGGGGTCTGGCTTATCCATACAGATATGAAATCAGCCATAACCTTGGAGAGCTAAGAAGACAGTATGAAAGAGAACCACAGGGGGAAAGGGTAAAGATAAGGGGAAAGGTCAAGAGGGTTTCCAAGCAGGAAGATAGCTTTTTGATTAGGCTTGAGGATCAAAAAGGTGGGGTGGAGATGTTGGCAAGGACTGCCCAGGAGTTGAAGCAGGGGGAGGATGTCGTTCTTGAAGGAGTTCTTACAAGGTGGGAGGGCAAGCTAACCTTAGACCAGGCAGTTGTTTCGGAAGGAGATGCCTTTGATGTTTCAGAGGTAAAGGAAAAATACGACATGAACCCAGAGGATGTGGAGGTTTCTGTAGCGGGTAGGGTGATAACCCTTCGCCCTATGGGAAAAGCCCTTTTTGCCCACCTTCAGGATGCCACTGGAAGGCTTCAGATATACCTAAGGCAGGACATTATGGGGGAGTCTTCCTTTAAAGATTTTGAGGAGACCATAGACCCAGGGGACCTACTTGGAGTTAAAGGAAGGCTCTTTAGGACCAACACGGGAGAGCTTACAGTGGAGGTAAAGGAGTGGGTCCTTTTGGCAAAGAGTTTGCATCCTCTACCGGAAAAGTGGCATGGGTTGAAGGATGTGGAGGTCAGATATAGGCAGAGATACTTGGACCTGATCGCCAACGAGCATGCCAGAAGGGTCTTTTTTCTAAGGAGCAGGCTTATAAGCGAAATAAGGAGATTTTTAGACTCCAGGGGATTTTTGGAGGTGGAAACTCCCATCCTCCAACCCATAGCGTCCGGTGCCAACGCCAAGCCCTTCATAACCTACCACAACTACCTTGAGCAAAACCTCTATTTGAGGATTGCTCCGGAGCTTTACCTAAAGAGGCTCATTGTGGGGGGCATAAACAGGGTTTATGAGCTTGGTAAGAACTTCCGCAACGAGGGTGTAGATACCACCCACAACCCAGAATTTACCATGCTTGAGTTTTACTGTGCATACTGGGACTACAAGGACCTTATGGTCTTCACCGAGGAGCTGTTCTCTTATCTGTTGAACCAGCTTGTGGGTGGGCTAAAGATAACCTACCAGGGCAAGGAGCTTGACTTTACACCGCCCTTTAAAAGGTACCGATACTTTGAACTTCTGGAGGAAAAGACGGGTAAAGACAAGGATTTCTTTTTGAAGGACGTTGAAGGTCTCAGGAGGTTGGCAAAGGAGGTGGGAGTGCCCAAGGCGGAAACGCTAACCCATGCCAAGCTAATAGACAAGGTCTTTGACTTGCTGGTGGAGGATGAACTTTGGGGACCTTGCTTTGTGATAGATTTTCCAAAACTGCTCTCACCCTTGGCAAAAACCCACCGAGAGGACCCAGATTTGGTGGAGAGGTTTGAGCTCTTTGTGGCGGGCAAAGAAATAGCCAACGCATACACGGAGTTGAACGACCCTATGGAGCAGAGGGAGAGGTTCTTGGAACAACTGAAGGAGAAGGAGATGGGAGACGAAGAAGCCATGTCTATGGATGAGGACTTTATAAAGGCTCTGGAGTATGGTATGCCACCCACCGCTGGAGAGGGTATAGGTATAGACAGACTGGTGATGCTTTTGGCGGATGTGGATTCTATAAGGGAGGTAATACTCTTTCCTGCCCTCAGGCAAAAGATATGAAAGTAGGTGTTTTGGTATCCGGAAGGGGCTCCAACCTCCAAGCCCTCATAAACGCTTACAACGAGGGAAAGATAAAGGGAGAGATAGCCTTAGTTATTTCCGACAACCCTCAAGCTTACGCCATAGAAAGGTGCAAAAGGCATGGGATTGAGTATGCGGTGGTAGAGAGGAGGGAATTTAAAAGCAAGCTGGAGTTTGAAAGGAGAATGATGGAGGTTTTGAAGGAAAAGGGCGTGGAGTTGGTGGTCCTTGCGGGCTTTATGAGGGTGCTCAGTGGAGAGTTTTTAAAGGCTTTTCCCATGCGCGTTATAAACATCCATCCTTCTCTAATTCCAGCCTTCCAGGGATTGCACGCCCAAAGGCAAGCCTTAGAGTATGGAGCAAAGCTCACCGGTTGCACGGTGCATTTTGTCTCCGAGGAACTTGACAATGGACCAGTAATTATTCAAGCGTGCGTGCCGGTGCTACCCCAAGACACTGAAGAGAGTCTATCCCAAAGGATCCTTGAGCTTGAGCATAAGATACTTCCTCAGGCGGTAAAGTGGTTATCTGAAGGTCGCGTGGAGGTGGAGGGCAGAAGGGTCGTGGTAAAGGGTGCCACCTACGGAACCCTTCCTGTCAATCCCCAGCTGGAGGATTTTGTATAATATTCTGTTGGAGGTGAAGATATGTGGAAAAGGTTGAGAAATCCCGCGTTAGCCCTTGCAATAGCTGTTTGGTTTTTTCTTTTTAACTCCGCCTCTGCGGTGGCAGGACTTGTAGACTCCAAGCCCGCCTCTGAGGAAGTGTCGAAGATCAACAGAGAGGGGGACATAAAGACCATTCAGAGGGCTTTAGAGAGCAAAATAGTTCAAGAGAAATTAAAAGCCTATGGGCTCAGCAAAGAGGAAATAGAAAAAAAGCTCTCGGAGATGGACGACCAGCAAATACACACCTTAGCCAAGGCATCGGAGAAGGTTCTGGCTGGTGGGGACGGGCTTGGGTTGGTTATAGCCCTTTTGGTGATAGCTATACTGGTGGTGATCCTTCTGAAACTCCTCAACAAGGAGATCATAATAAGGTAGTCTTAGAAGTTCCCTTTGTAAAACAACGGGACCAGTTTTGCGGTCCTGCCTCCCTTAGCAGTGTTTTTGCCTACTATAACCTATACATAGACCAAGATGAAATAGTCAAGGAGGTTTATGTTCCTAAGCTAAAGGGTGCCCTTATCACAGACCTTGAGAACTATGCAAAAAAGAAAGGTTTCCAGACGGAGCTTTTTAGAGGTGACCTTGAAAAACTTAGACAATACATAAGCAGGGGGCTACCTGTGATAATCCTTGTAGATCTGGGTGCGCTTTTTGTTAGCGTGCCCCACTACTTGGTGGTGGTGGGTTTTGACAGGGAAGGTTTTTACGCCCATACGGGCTACGAAGAGATGAAGTTTTACCCTTCCCAAGGGCTGGATAGAATCTGGAGAAAGATGGGAAGGGTGGGCTTGGTGATTTATCCCCCTTGAATTTTTTCTAAAACCCTCTTGTAGCCCTCCATCAGGTCTCCTAGGTCAAACCTAAAGCGGTCCTTGTCCAATTTTTCCCTTGTTTTTGCATCCCAGAGCCGGCAAGTATCGGGAGATATTTCATCAATAACCGCCAAACTTCCATCGGGAAGTATGCCAAACTCCAGCTTAAAATCCACCAGCAGTAGCCCATGCCCTTTGAAAAACTCCCTCAGTATTTGGTTGGTTTTCAGTGCCATCTCTTTCATACTTTGGACTTGCCAGTCTTCTGCCAAATTCAGAAGCCTTATATGTTCCGCACATATAAGCGGGTCGTGCAACTGGTCGTTTTTATAGAAAAACTCCACCAAAGGTGGTTTAAGTTCCAATCCCTCCTCAAGCCCAAGCCTTTTGCATAGGCTCCCAGCGGTGATGTTGCGAACCACCACCTCCAAGTCAAACCTCTTTGCCCTCCAAACCAACATCTCCCGGTCGGAGATCTTTTTTATGTAGTGGGTCTTTATACCAGATTTTTCCAAAATTTCAAAAAGAAGGTTGGAGATGGTGTTGTTTATAACGCCCTTACCTTCTATTTCAGCCTTTTTTGTGGCATCAAAGGCGGTGGCACTGTCTTTGAAAAAGACTATTACCTTGTCCTCTTCTTCCGTTTTGTATATGACCTTTGCCTTCCCTTCGTAAAGCTTTTCCATAAAAACATTTTAACAGTATGTCCGAGCAAAGGTTTTACTGTAGTAGAGACTTATTATCCTCTCAAGGTTTTTGAAGATGGAAAAGTCCTCTTCTACCCTTTGCCTTAGGTATAGGCGGGTGCTTTTGGAAACAAGTTCCGTGCCCTTTATAATAGCTTGGGCTAAGGCTTGGGGCGTTCTCTCCTTGGAAAGGAATTCTTTGAGGATCTGGGTTTCAAGCTCCAAGTCAAAGGCGCACACTGGCGTTCCGCTGGCTTGGGCTTCCAAGAAGGCAAAGCCAAAGGTCTCAAAGGGTGATGCACTAACAAACAGGTCTGCACTTGCATAGAGGACGGAGAGTTCCCATTTTTCCAAGTAGGGTATGTAGGTTAGATTGTTAAATCTTTTTGCATACCACTTTACCAAAAAGCTAAGGGGTCCCTTGCCTACCGCTACCAGGTGAAAGAGGGATGGGTCCAAAAGCTCAAAGGCTTGCAGGAGGGTTTTTATGCCCTTTTCTACGCTCAGCCTGCCCGCATACAGGAGTAAAAACTTACTCTCTTCCACTCCCAAGAGCTTTTTTAAGTAAAAGTCCCGCTTGGAGGGATTAAAAAGCTCCGTATCCACTCCCATTGGTGCGTAATATACATTCTCAAAACCAAGTGCGTCAAATTCCCTTTTATACTTCTCCGTGGGAACCAGCAGAAGGTCTGCCTTTTTTAGGCATTTTTCAAATACGTGGTTTAAAAGCACCTTTTTAAAGGGGCTTGGCACTGGCATAAGTTCTATTTCCCTCTTGGCGTCCGCATGATAAAAGACAGATAGAAGGTAGTTTTTTCTTTTTAGGAAAGGTGCCAACAGATAAGTTCCACCAAGCTCCACCACATCCGGCTTTTCCTCCTCAATAATTCTGTTTATTTCCTTTACGGAAGAAAAAAACCTGTATCCACCGATGAGCCCAAAGGAGGATAGCTCGTAAAAACGGGTCCTTCCCACCGTGTAGGTTTTGGGCTTTTTCCCGGGAACAACCACTACATGTTCCGCATCCTGGTTTTTCATAAACTCTACCTTGTAGTTTATGTAGGTCTTTATGCCACCGCTGGTGGAATGATAATATGGAGTTATATCCATAAGCTTCATACCCTTACTCCTGTGCGTCCCAGAAGTTTGTTGATATAGTCTAAGTAAGTCTCCGTCAGGTCCATAGACTGGGCATACCTCAAGGCTTCTGCGGACATGAATTCCCTCAGGCGTGGAGATTCCAGCAGTCTTCCCAGCTTTTCCGCAAAATCCTCATAAGAGTGCGCAATAAATCCATTTACTCCCTCTTCCACATGTTCGTGGGATGCACCCTTGCTACTTACCACCACAGGAAGCCCGCTTGCCATAGCCTCCAAGATCACCTGTCCGTAGGTTTCTGTCTCAGAGGGGAACAAAAACACATCCGCACTGGCGTATGCCTTTGCCAGTTCTTCCCCGGTCAGATATCCCAAAAGATAAACATTCCTTGGCTTTTTCTTTTCCACTTCTTCTCTGTAGGGTCCATCCCCCACTATAATAAAGGTATCCTCTGGAAAGCTCTTAGCACAGTACAAGAAAGCATCCAAGTTCTTTTCCTTTGAGACCCTGCCCACATAGAGGACCACATTTCCCCTAACCTGCACTCCAAACTTCCTCTGGAAAAAGCCCTCTACCTTTTTGGAAGGGTTGAATAAGCTCGTATCCACACCCCTCTTGAAGACCTTGATCTTTTCCTCCTTTACACCCTTTACTTTTAAGAGCTTTTTGTAGGCTTCGGAGGGCGTAAAGACCCTTTCGCAGGCGTTGCAAAGGAGGGCAATGAGCTTGTAAGAGATGTCCATAAGTTCTGGGCTTCCTGTGTAGGTGTATGCATAGGCGGGCATATCCGTGTGGAAGGTAAAAGTGGTGGGAAGTCCCAAAGCCTTGGCAACACCAAAAGCCATAATGCCCAAAGGTCCCGGCGTGGCTATATGCACCCTTGAATAGTTCCTCAAAAGGTCCAAGAGAGGTATAAGGGTTGGCACCCGAAGTTTAAACTCTTCGTAGAAGGGCGTAGAAAACTCAAAGGCGGGCTTCAAAAGGACCAGGTTACTCTCCTTAACATTCCCTTCCCAGACGGCTATTACATCCAAGGGTAGGTCATGCTTCTGTGCCAATTCCCTGATGATCCTTGAGCTTCTTGCCACACCGTTTATTTCGAAGTGTGTGTCTGTTATGTATGCAAGCCTCTCTTTTCTCTTTGGTATGATGCCAAAGCTTTTTGCAACCTCTTCTGCCTTTTTTTCTTCAACTTTTTGCCCGTAGGCTAAAAAGATGGGTGCGGAGTGAAGGGCAAGGGCAAGGATAGATTCGCCAAGGGTGGAGGTGGAGGGTTCTTTTAGGAGCCTCTCTAAGGCAAGCTTTGGGACTCTGTCTAAAGCTTCCTTCAGGAGCAAGTGCCTTTCTGCGTTGGTGCCCAAGAAGGTCCTCAGAAAAAGTTCCGTCATTGGGTTGTTGGAGTGCATAAAGATAAAGTCCGTAAAGGGCTTTAGGGCGGAGGGAATTTTTCCCTTGTTTAGGAGAAAGTCGTAGCCCACCCGAGCGACCATGTTCAAAAGCCTTTCGTAGCCTATTTTTTCCGTATTTACCGAAGTCCTTCCTTCCCTTAAGGCTTGCAAAAACTCCTCCTTTGAAAGGGCTTGGGCTTCTGTCCAAGTTCTCCCCACATCCATACCGCCATGGTCATCAGATCCCGCGGTAAAGGATATATAAGGTCTTGTCCTAAGGGACTTTATCTTATACTTTTCCTCAAGCTGATGGACCTTGTCCCATCCCTCGTATAGCCTTGCAAGTTTTTCCTCCAACTCCCTTATGTTCTCTCCACGGGTGCCGTTTATGACCTCCCAGTTGTCAAACAGAAGAACAAACTTCTCCACCAAGGACTTGGTGATCTTTGTATTCTGCACCGAATACAGAGGGTGTGCCAAGGAGTGGGCTATGTTCTTGGCTTTTAGATAGGCAACAAATTCATAAACATTTTCCCTTAGCTTTTTAAGGTCTTCGTGGATCTTTTCATCTATGCCATAGGCTAAAACATGCACCTTTGCCTTTTCCTCCGGAAACTCCACCGTGTATTCACAGCTTATAAAGACCTCTGGCAGGTGGGCGATCTCCAAAACGCCATCTATGGTGTTGTGGTCTGTGATGGTTATGTAGGTCATGCCCCTTTCCTTTAGCCTTTTGTATATTTCCATGGGCTCTGTGAAGCTCTCGGGACATCCGATCAGCTTACTGAACCATCCACCCGGCAGGTTAGACGCCTTGGAGTGAAGGTGCAGGTCTGCTTTTGCTAAAGAGTTCTTCATAGCTAATTACCTCCCTTTCTTTTTTCACTTCCCTTAGAATGGACCTCCAGAGGACTAACTTTCTTCTGTCCCTGAAATCCCTTGTATGCAAAGATAGCCTCAAAACCTTTGCCCTTCTGTGCAGCTTTAAAAGGGTGGGCACCGCCATCAGACTAAGAAAGGAGAGCATTGGTCTGTTGCTGAAGGTAATGGAGGGAGAGGGTATTTTGTCCTCGCTCTGCAGGTCCTTTATAAGATCCCTATAACCCACAGCCATAAAGCCAAAGGCAGAGAGCACATCCTCCATCCATGGGTTTGAAAGCCACGCAGGGGGCACAAAGAACTTTGCGTTAAGGGACAGGGCTTCAAAGATGTCTAAGGCTTTTTCTATCTTTTGGTAGGTTTCTTCAATGCCCCCCTCCCCAAACTCCCCTTCCCCGTAAGTGTAAAGGATATCAGAGAGCTTTACTTTAGCCTTATGGCTGTATCCATGCAGAACTATCTCTTGCCCCAGTGCTTTCAAAAAACCCACAAAATCCTGATGTTTATAAAGGGGATATTCCTCCATGTGGTTTGGGATAACCAAAAGGGAGAACTTCTCTATTTTTAGCCTTTGCAGGAGCTCCACCGCCTGATAAACTTCCTGTTTGTAAAAAGGCGACACATCGTGAATTTCTACTATGGCATACATCCTACGAAATATGCTAAGGCTTTAGTGTTAAGAAATCATTAATTTTTGACGAAAAAAAGCTTAACAATTTCTTAACATTTTACCGTTATAATTCTTGTCGGTGATAAATCACATAGCTACCTATGGCAATACGCTGAGCCTATACTTTGATAGCGTGGAGGAGAAAGTTCTCTTTAAAAGTAGGGTGGAGGGTTTAAAAGGTATAAAAATAGAAAAGGAAGGCTACAAGACTTTAAAACTCAAAGTGGAGGACCAAGACCTCTTAGAAAGCTTGCGTGAGAACTTAGAGAGAAGGGAAAGTCTAACGATTGAAGACTTGCATTTTTATCTTTCTCCTTTCATCAAGCACCCTGCCCTCAAGCTCGCCTTTTCTGTTTTTGCCTTTGGTTTTGCGGTAGG
>JAPYWH010000042.1 GCA_028276475.1 Thermocrinis sp. | reverse complement strand
CTTTTTGCAAACTCAAAATCCTCCTCTCCGTGGAGTTGCACCAAATCTATGCCAAGCTCAAAAGCCCTGTTTATCTCTTCAAGGGTGGGATTGACAAAAACGCCTACCCTTTTCACTCCTTGGGCTAGTTCCAAAAGTTCTGCCAACCTTTCCCAACCTACAAACCTCGGGCTCTTTGGATAGAGTATAAAACCCACATAATCTACCTTTAATTCCAAAGCCTTTTTTAAATCCTCCTCCCTTTTGATACCGCAGAATTTTACCTTAACCAACCGTTCCATCAACATCCGCTCTCCTGTATTGCACCTTTCTAAGGGCAGACAAAAGCTCAGCGCCCTCTAAATAAAGCTTAAGGGCGTCCTTCCACACCTCTTCCTCTTCCACTTTAAAAAGAGGGTCCTCTAAGAGGGTTTTCAGCACCTTTACCACCCTTTCCCTGCTCAGCCCATAGACAAACTCAAGAAGATAAGCCAATTCCAAAAGGGTATAGTTGGATACATAGACCTTTTCTTTTCTTTTCTCTATCCTTCTTAACTCCTGTTCTATCTTTTGTCCGTCCTCTTTGCCTTCCAAAAGCTTGAGGATGGAGGAAACCTCTATGGCTTTCACGATTTCAATTATATGTTAAAATATTGCCCATTATGAAGGGGAAAATTGTTCAGGTTATAGGTGCAGTTGTGGACGTAGAGTTTTCTGAGAAGAATTTGCCACCGGTTAGGCATGGTCTAAAGACCATAAGGCGTTTTATTGATGATAGGGGCAACTGGACACAGGAGGAGCTATACTTTGAGGTAGCCCAGCACATAGGAGAGAGTAGGGTAAGAAGCATAGCCATGGGTCCCACCGACGGTTTGGTGAGGGGACAAGAGGTGGAATACTTGGGCGGTCCTATAAAAGTGCCAGTGGGAAGGGCAACCTTGGGTAGGATATTCAATGTGGTGGGACAGCCCATAGACGAAGCGGGACCTGTAAACGCAGAAGAGTCTTGGCCTATGTTCAGAGAGCCTCCACCCTTGGAGGAGCAATCCACAAAGGTGGAAATTTTGGAAACGGGTATAAAGGTAGTGGACCTTCTGGAGCCCTATGTGAAGGGTGGTAAGGTTGGTCTCTTTGGTGGTGCGGGGGTTGGCAAGACGGTTCTTATGCAAGAGCTGATCCACAACATAGCCAAGTTCCACAAGGGCTTTTCGGTGGTCATAGGCGTGGGCGAAAGGACAAGGGAAGGAAACGACCTTTGGCACGAGATGAAGGAATCGGGAGTTCTTCCCTACACGGTTATGGTCTATGGGCAGATGAACGAGCCTCCGGGTGTTAGGTTCCGGGTGGCACAGACGGGTATAACCATGGCAGAATACTTCAGGGATGTGGAAGGACAGGACGTTCTTGTTTTCATAGACAACATCTTCAGGTTTGTGCAGGCTGGTTCTGAGGTTTCCACTCTGCTTGGAAGGCTTCCCTCCGCGGTTGGATATCAGCCCACCCTCAACACGGACGTGGGAGAGGTGCAAGAGAGGATCACCTCCACCAAGAAGGGTTCCTTGACATCCATTCAGGCGGTGTATGTGCCCGCAGACGACATTACAGACCCTGCACCTTACTCGGTTTTTGCCCACCTTGACGCAACCACAGTGCTTGCAAGAAGGCTCGCAGAGCTTGGTATATATCCTGCAATAGACCCACTAGAATCCACCTCCAAGTATTTGGCACCGGAGTTTGTGGGAACGGAGCACTACGAGACCGCCATGGAGGTCAAGAGGATCCTCCAAAGGTATAAAGAACTTCAAGAGATCATCGCCATACTTGGAATGGAAGAGCTTTCTGAAGAGGACAAGGCAATAGTCAATAGGGCGAGAAGGATCCAAAGGTTCTTGGCTCAGCCCTTCCACGTGGCGGAGCAATTCACCGGTATGCCCGGAAAGTATGTCAGGCTTGAGGATAACATAAGGAGCTTTAAGGAAATACTGACGGGTAAGTATGACCATCTGCCGGAGATGGCTTTTTACATGGTGGGCACCATAGAGGAGGTGATTGAAAAAGCCAAGGCTATGGGAGCCAAAGTTTGAGGAAGGACGGCAGAAAGCCCAACGAGCTCAGACCTGTAAAGATTGAGAGGGATTACCTCAAGTACGCAGAGGGCTCAGTTCTAGTAGAGTTTGGCAACACAAAGGTGGTGTGTGCAGTCTCGGTTCAGGATGGCGTTCCGCCCTTTTTAAAGGGAAAGGGTCAGGGTTGGATCACTGCGGAATACTCCATGCTCCCAAGGGCGGGGCAGACGAGAAGCGTAAGGGAATCCGTTGCGGGTAAGATCGGTGGGAGAACCCACGAAATTCAACGGATCATAGGTAGGGCTATGCGCACCGCCTTGGATCTCACTAAGGTGGGCGAGAGGACCTTTTGGGTGGATTGCGATGTTATACAGGCGGACGGTGGCACCCGCACTGCGTCCATAACCGGTGCCTTTGTAGCCCTGGCGGATGCGGTCATAAAGCTATACAATCAGGGCGTTTTAAATTCCACTCCCATAAAGGATTTTGTGGCTGCGGTTAGCGTGGGTATAGTGGGGGATGAAGTGCTCTTGGACCTTAACTTTGAAGAGGATTCCTCCGCCAAGGTGGATATGAACTTAGTGGCTACAGGTCAAGGTATGATCTCTGAAATTCAAGCCTTGGGGGAAGAAAACACCTTTACAAAGGAGCAGTTTGAGAGGATGTTTGCGTTGGCTATGGGTGGCATAAAACAGCTTGTGGAACTTCAGCGCAGTTTTTTTGAAATAAAGGGTGGCATTTGGTTTAGAAGGGACATAAAGCTGGCTAAGTTAGAGTGAAGGTCTCGTCCATCAGCCTTAGTTTTTCGTTCTCTATTGCCCTTCCGAGCTCTTTTCCTTTCAAGCCAAAAAACTTGGAAACATCCACCTTCAACTTACTGAGCTTTTCCATGTAAAGGACGACCTTTGGTCTTAGGCTCTCCTCTATCGCCAAAAGCAAATAAAAGGGCTCGTTGAAGCCTTTCAGGGTCAGGTAAACCTCCGAGGGTTTTTTGGCTTGGTGGAGTTTTTTTATCACTTCCTTAGCTTGCTCCTTGTAGGTGTGGTATAGCTCTCTAACCCATGCGGGCGCACCCATCTCTTTTAAAAATTCCTCTCCCTTTACCCTCTCCAAGAGAATCACCAAATAGAGCCAGCCGTATTCCAGTTTTTTATCCGGAAACTCCATTTTGTGCCAAGAGATCACCTCCTTTAACTTTTCCAGTTTTGGTTCTAAATCTTGGCTCCATTGAAAGCCGTCTATTAGCTCCTCCAAAATCTTGTACTGTCTGTAAAGCTTTAGTATGTCAAGGAGGTTTTCCTCCCGAAAGGCTAAGGTTAACTCCTTTAGAAGTCTGCCTCTTGATGCGTGCTTTAAAAGGTGCATGGAAAGGGCGCTTAGCATTGCCTTTTCTGTGCTTTTGGAAAGCTTAAAGTCAAACCTGCCGGCAAAGCGCAGGGCTCTGAGGATTCTGACGGGGTCCTCCACAAAGCTGAGGGGATGGAGTATTCTTATGAGCTTGTCCTTTAGGTCTCTGAGCCCTCCAAAGTAGTCTATAAGAGTTCCAAAATCCTCCTCCATCACCGATATTGCCATGGCGTTGATGGTAAAGTCCCTTCGGAAAAGGTCCTCCTTTAAAGAGGCGGGTTCTACCACTGGGTAGGCACCGGGATGAGGGTAGGTTTCCCTACGGGTGGTGGCAAACTCAATCTTAAAGTCTCCCACCTTTAAATGTGCGGTGCCAAACTCCGAAAAGGGATGGATATTTACGCCATAATGTTGGGCAAACCTCTCCGCCACCTTTAGCCCGTCTCCTTCCACCACAAAGTCCAAATCCCAAATTTGCCTTCCCATAAGCATGTCCCTTACCACACCACCCACCAAGTAGCCCTTAAAACCAAACTCCTTGCAGATTTTTCCCACAACCCTTGCCAACTCCTCCACCTCTTTAGGAAGTTGCACCTTACGGTGGGAGGGCTTTAAGGGCTCCGTCTGCTTTATCAGGGTTTGCATTAGGTCCAAGCGTGTGATCACACCCACAAGCTTTTGGTCTTCTACCACGGGTATTAGTTTTTCTCCGTAGGTGGATAAAATAGCCTCCGCATCCCAAACAAAATCTTCCGGGCTCAGGGTGTGAAACTGCGTCTGCATAAAGTCCTTCACCTGCTTTGAAGGAAAGAGCTTGGCAACCTTTAAAAGGACTTTTTTATAAACCACACCCACAAGCCTTCCCTCTTGGTTCAAAACGGGCGCACCAGCAAAGTTTCTCTCCGCAAGGGAAATCAAAGCTTCCTCTACGGTCATATCTTCCCTCAGGGCAAAGGGTGGGTAGTTCATCACATCCTTAACCCTTATGGCTGGATTTTCTCCCTTAAGGAGTTGCACCAATAGGGTTTTTAGCCTTTCTGCGGACACATTTTCCAACTTTACCGCACTGGCAAAGCTGTGCCCTCCACCACCAAAGGCTTCCAAAATTTTTGAAGTGTCAAAGCGACCCTTTAGTCCTCTGCCAAAAAGGTAAGTTTTACTGCCAACGGAAACGATCACAAAAAAGGCGTCCGCATCCTTTACATCCTCCAAGCGATACACCACCTGCAGAAAGTCCGGGTTGTATTCCTCCGACCTTAGCACAAAGACCACCACCTTTGAGCCATCAATAAACAGCTTTTCAAGGGCAACTAAGCTTTTAGACAAAAAGTCTATCTCCTCCTTACTCAAGCTCTCTTTGAGAAATTCCCTTATGGTTCTTAGGTTTGCACCCTTTTTTAAAAGCCAAGCTAACGCAAGGGCGTCCCGTTCAGTGGTTCCCTCATAAGTTAAACTCCCAGTGTCTTCGTAGATGCCCAAAGCCAAAAGGGTTGCATCCTCCGGAGTTATATCTATGTTTAACCTTTGGAGTTCTTCCACCACCAAGGTGGTTGCACTGCCCACCTCATCCACCTTTCCCTTGAACCCCTTGGGTGCCTTTGGATGATGGTCAAATATGTAAATTTCCTTCACTCCCGCAAATTTGTATTCCTCCAAATGGTGGGCATCCACCAAAACCAAGTCAAACTCCTGCGGAAGTTCTTCCAAAATTCTGAACCTTTCTTTGAACCTTTTAAAAACCTCGCTTGTCCTTCTTGAAAGCAAAGAGGGCTTTAGAAGGTATGCATCCTGATAAAGAAGGAGCACGCCGTAGGCACAGGATAGGGCGTCCAAGTCCGCCCCTTCTTCCAAAATAACAACCTTCACTGTGCTATAATTATACTCAGGTTATGAAAAAGTTAGCTACCCTTCTGCTTTCCTTCCTTCTGGTTTTTGTGGATTTTAAAACCGCAGAGCACCATCACGAAGACCATCAATTCCACCAAGACTGTGGGCTCTGTATAATCCAGCATCAACCCCAGCGCAAAGAGGATGTAAAACTCCAGCCAAGGCTTGAAAGTCCTGTCCTTTTTGTAGAGAAGGAAAAACCCAAGAAACCACCCCAAAGCTTGAAATTCCATATAACCATCCCATTCGGGCACCTCCTGTGGGCTAAAGCTTTTCAAAAAATCCCTTAAACCCAAAAACCAAAAAACCACAGGAGGTAAAAGCCATGAAAAAAAACCTATGCTTTTGCTATATATCTTTAGTTTTACCTTTGCCCAAGAGAGCTTAGAAGAGGCATCAAAACTATGTCAAGGTCAAGCATGCATAAGATGACATTAATCATATTGACACTGCATCTTAATTTTACTAAAATAAATAATGAAATTAAATCTCAATAGGAGGTGGAACCCATGAAAAAAACTATGCTTTTACTATCTATCTTTAGCTTTACCTTTGCCCAAGAGAGCTTAGAAGAACTAAAGCGTCAGCTTGAGGAACAAAGAAGGCAAATAAGAGAACTTGAAAAAAAGATAGAAGCCTTAGAAAAGCAAAAGTCAGAAGCTAAGGAGGAAGTCAAAGAAGAGCAAAAACCAGCACCCACCGACAGAAGCTTACAGTTAAGGAGCAAATATGACGAAAGGCTAAAAGCCCTTCAGATTATTCCTGCCACCGATAGGAGCCTTCTCAACCTTTCTTTGATCGTGGATACCTCTTTTGTGGCAAGGAACAAAAACGACCAAGAGTTCAAACGCTTAGAGATCCCCGGGCTATACAACGCACACGGACACGGAACCCTAAACGAAAAGAGAGGCTTTAACCTTAACTATGCGGAGCTTTCTCTGTACGCCCCCGTGGACCCCTACTTTGACCTGTATGCAACCATTCCCTTCTCTGAAGATGGCGCAGAAGTGGAGGAAGCCTACGCAGTTACCAGAGGGCTTCCCTTTGGCTTTCAGTTCAAGGTTGGAAAGTTCAGAAGCTCCTTTGGAAGGCTAAACGCCCAACACCCCCACGCTTGGG
>JAPYWH010000041.1 GCA_028276475.1 Thermocrinis sp. | reverse complement strand
TAGGTAAGTTTTCCCTCTTGTTGGTCCTTTCTAACAAAGGCGGACAAAAGGTCATCCCTCTCTCCTTTTAAAAGCTTTTTTAGGGTTTCCTTCCAGTCCTTTCTGAGTTCTTTAAGAAATTCTTCATTTTCCCATTTTTTTAAAAACTCCAGAAACTTTTGCTCCGCAACTTTTTCGTCTTCTGTGTTATAAAGCTTTTCCCCTAGGGCATACAAAAGGTCATTCCAAAGAGGCTCATCGGACTTTAGCTCCTCAATCAGTTCCTCTGCGGTTTTTCTTTTCCAAAAGAGCCTTGCCCTACCCACAAGCAAAGAGCCCGAAAAGCCCTTAAAGTCAAAGGGTGCCACATAGCCCACCAGCTTAAGATAAAGAGGATTTAACTTTATGTTTGGTGGCATATAATCTTCCAAAATTTGGATAAATTCCCTTACTCTTGAGAGTTCTTCTTTAATTCTTGGATTGTCCGTTAGGCTCTCCCAAGCTCGGAGAACCTTTTTTCTACCCTCCCAAATTTTTTCCCTGCTAAGCTGTGTGCCATCTTCCCCCACCAGCTTCAAAAAAACAAGCCCGCTTCTTTTGTCTATCTCTTGACCCGCCACCCTTCCCACCACCAGGTTGAACTTTTCGCCCTCTTTATACCTATCAAACTCAAACCTTTTTGAACCCTTTATTGCCCTAAAGCGTTGCATCCAAACTACCTGCTCCTTTTTATACCGGGCAACACCCTTTAGTTGATCCTTTGGATTTCGCAAAAAGTTTGCCATTTCCTCCCTCAGGTCTTTTAGGTTCTTTTTCTTTTTGTCAAGTAGCCGATGGATCAAAACAGACCAATTTTTGGCGTAATCCTCCTCTCCACTCCAAAAGAGCCCACCGTATACGTAGTTGTTAGAAGAGAAATAGGAATTTTTGGCAAACATTTCAACGCATTCTAACCCTGCCCTTCCTCTTATTTCAAAGTCTTTTCCCTTCATACTACTCCCCCAATAGCTTTAATATAAATTCAATGGGAAACTTTGCAAACCTACCGCTTAGGACCTCCTTGTATGGGTAATCCTCCCCCAAGGGCACGCAAGCATACTCCTTTATAGTGCCAACAAAACAGTAGGTAGTGGGTTCCACATCTCCCATAAGGGTGTCTGCCTTACCCCTGCCTATCCTTCCCATTATCTTAAAGTTAACCTGTTCCTTTTCCCTCAAAAAGTGTTCGGTGAGCACCAAAGCATAAACAGGAATTATCGTGGGCATGCTTTTTGAGGTAGAAGGTAGCCCGCCTTCTATGAAGCTTTTAAGCTCGTTCGTTTTTTCCTCGTTATGGTCTTTTAGGATTTCCTCTAACTCCTCAAAAAGTTTTTTTATCTTCCACCTCTTTTCGTTTTCAAAGGCGTAGCGCACTTCCTGTTTTTCAAAAAGAATGTATGGATGGTAGTATTCAAACTCTTTTCTAAAATCAATCTGCACCGCGTTCACAAAAATGGCAGAAAGAAGGGTGTGGGATAGCTTTTTTACTTTCTCTCTCTTTTCCTCGTCTTCCACAAAGGGAATAATGTTTTCCAAAAAGCTCAAAAAGCCCTCTATGTTTGCCACCTCGTTGGGTATGTATTTGGTGGCGTATTGGCTTGGCAGTGGAACAAGCACCTTTCCTTTGCCACTTTTTACAAACTGTTCCACTATGCCAAAAACAACTTTATCCAAAAGAAGCTTCTGATTTAGCGTATGCTTTCTTATCATAAGCCTAAGGATCTGCTCGTCCGCATTGGGTTCATACTGCAATATTCTTTCAAATAAAGTGTCCCTCTGCGGATAGATGGGATATACAAAGTGAAGCTCCTTTGGGTTTTTCTCCGTTTCTTCGTCTCCCCTTGCCCTTGAGATGGCTTGGATCATCTCCACCAAGTTGGACTCAATGCCAAAGTCCATAATGATGGCGTATATCTTGTTTATGGGTTTGTGAGGTCTTGAAAGGTCTATGCCCCTCGAAAGGGCGGAGGTGGAAAGGATAATGTCCTCGTTTCCTTGGTTGATCCTGTCTTGGCTTTTGCGAGAGTCCGCGGTGGCAACCAAACAGCTATAACCCTCATCCTCAAGGTGGTCTTTTAACTTAGCCAGAAGTTCCTTGTTTTGTAAGAACAGAAAGGCGGTTTGACTGTGTCTGTCTTCAAAGGTGAGTTTTATATACCCGGCTATTCTACTTACCAGTTCTTCATCAGAATTTTTAGCGTCATCCATAAAAAGGAATTTCCTTTTTACTATGATCCTGGGAGAAGGATAGCCATGCTTTGCACGGACGCTGACCTCTATGTCTTTATGCCTAAAGTCCTCCTCCTCTTTGAAATCTACCATAACCAAAGACTCGGGCACGACTTTATACTCTCCATACTCTTCAAGTAGCTTTCCTAATATTGCGGGCGAGTAGCCGTTGGCATCAAAGAGATATAAGTTTGCTTTTCCGCCTCTTTCTTTAACCTTTCCCAAAAAGTTAAACATCTCCTCAATGGCATAAAGTCCGTTGCGGTCTCCCAAAAACTCATCCAAAATGATGTGAAAGGTGTATTGGTCTGTTATACGTCTGGAAGCGAGATTATTTAAATGCTCCGAAGTAGCTTTTCCATACTGACTTTCCACGAGCGCTTGCTGTGTGCAAAGAGCCCATATGATGTCCTTTTTGTCTGTTAGTTTTAATATCTCCTCTACCGTTCTCTTTAGAATGCCACTGTTAGCACTTAAATTTCTGTAGGTGTCTCCTATGTTTTCTACATGCCTACCTTTGCGGTCTTGCCTTTTTTCATAGACCAAACCTATGCTTTTGTTGGAGTTCTTTAAATGTTCCAATACCTTTTTGTATTCTTCATCCCGTGGATCTATACCTTTTTCATTTCCCTCTAAGGCATCCTTTAAATCTTTTAACTTTTTATACTCTCTATCCACCAATACTTTACGGGTTGCCATGTAAAGGACTATGTGCTTTCCCTCTTGCATCAGGATGCGGTTTCTGGTTTGGGTGGTCTTTCCCGAGCCTGCAGAGTGCAAAAGGCAAAGGGCTTTTACGTCTTGTGCCTTTGAAAAGAACTCGTCCAACTCTTTTCCTACATGCTTTCTTGTTTCCGCTATCTTTCCTGGCTCTATAATTTCCTCGGTGTTTTCTCTTTTTTGCATTTCTTCTTTGAGCCTTTCTATCTCCTTTGGCACCTCCTCCAAGAGCCTTTCCCTTCTTGCCATGCCCTCCGCCACCGCCTGTGAGTATTCCCAGTCTATTTCTTTGATCTTTTCATAAAGCTGTCTTACCCTTTCTCTGTAAGGAGAAAGGTCTTCTCCGTTCCAATAGAACCTTGCAGAAAAGGGCTCCGCCAACGGATAAAAGAGGGAAAGGCTAACCTCCCGCACATCTTTGGGCTTTTCTTCGCACAGGTAATCCACCCCGTAGGAGACCACCTGAAGAAAGCCCTTTAGCTCTGGGTTTGCGGTTTCCAAAGACAAAAGCTCCTCCTCCATTTCCAAAAGGCTAAAGACAAACCTCTCAAAGCCCACCTCTCCCAAGGACACATTCACCGGCAAGCCATAAATCCTGTAGGGAATAGACCCTTCCCCTTTATCCAGCAGAGCCCTTATGTCTCCCTCTGCACCCGCAAGCTTAAAATCCACCACATACAGAACTCCATCCGCCACAAACAGCAAGTCTGCGTTGGGATATATGCCCGCAATCTGACTACCCTCTCCCAGTTGATACTTTATAAGCCTTACATCTCTAAAGCCCTTTCCGTAGAAGGAACCCTCGTAATAGCCAAGCAAAAACAAAAACAGCAAGGTGTTTTTATCAGTTTGTCCCAATCCCAAATTTTTAAGCCCTTGCGGAGGGTTTTCCAATTCAAAGGGCACAAGCCCTTTCAGTTGTTCCCAAACAAAGACAAGCTCCTCTAACTCCTTATCAAGAAACTTAAATCTTATGCTTTCAAACCCACCCTCTTTAAAGCTTTCGTAATCCTCCACCCTGCCCTTCAAAAAGCCCAACTTAAAGGCAAACTCAAAAACATCCCCCAAAACTTCAACCACCGGAGTCGCCATGTTATTTTATATAACACAGATTTTTTTAATTTCTGACAATATCTTTTCTGAAGTGCAAGCTCTTCCGCCCTCTTTTCCATAACCTCAAGCCCTAATTCTATTGCCTGTGCCACTTTTCTTGCGTAGTTTTAAGAATATATCACACATGCTAAGGGAAAGGGTTAAATTTAAAATTGTTTGGGAAAAGCATGCGGACGCTTGAGGAAATAAAGAGGATAATCGCAGAACATAAAGAGGAAATAAGGCAAAAGTATGGCATAGTAATTCTTGGAGTGTTTGGCTCTTATGCAAGGGGAGAACAAAAGGAAACAAGCGATGTGGATATTCTTGTAAAGGTTGAGCGTCCTCTGGGTTTAAAGTTCATCACCGCAAAGCTTGAGTTAGAACGTTTGCTTGGACTTAAGGTGGATTTGGTATCCATTAATGCAGTCAAACAAAAGCCGTTGTTATGGAAGAGTATAGAAGAAGATTTGATCTATGTCTAAGAAGAGAAAAGATTGGAGGCTTTATATTTTAGATATGCTGGAATGCATAAAAAGGATAGAAAATTATGTGGAAGGGTTGAGCTACGAGCAATTTCTGATGGATGACAAAACGAAGGATGCAGTTGTAAGAAACATTGAAATCATAGGCGAAGCGGCAAGAAACATTCCAAAAGAAATCCAAACAAGGTATAGCCACATCCCCTGGGCTGAGATAATATCAACAAGGCATGTTATAGCACACGATTACTTTGATCTTGATTATGAAATAATTTGGAGTATTATTGTTCAAGATATTCCGGTTCTCAAAAGGGAACTTGAACTTATATTAAATGAGATTAATAACCAGCCAAGCTTTGACCTTTAAGCCTTGGGAAAGTTGGAACTTCCGCCTTTTTTTCATAATCTTATGCCCTTTCTTTTCCAAGCCTGTCCTCAAGGAGTTGTAAAAGTTCAAGGTCTATAGCCTTTGGCATAGTTCCAAAAATATACCACACAGGTCAAGGGAAAAGGTTAAATTTAAAATTGTTTGAGAAAAGCATGCGGACGCTTGAGGAAATAAAGAGGATAATCGCAGAACATAAAGAGCAAATAAGGCAAAAGTATGGTATAGTGATCCTTGGAGTGTTTGGCTCTTACGCAAGGGGAGAACAAAAGGAAACAAGCGATGTGGATATCCTTGTGGAGCTTGAAAGACCAGTGGGCTTAGAGTTTTATGAATTTTGGGACTACATTGAAAATCTTTTGGGAACTAAAGCGGATGTTTTAACATTAACTGCCCTTAAGCAAAAAACTCCACTTTGGGAAAAGATAAAAGGGGATATAGTCTATGTCTGATAGCAAAATCTACTTTATCACTCCCAAAACTTTTAGCAAAAACTCAAGGGCGTTTTGATTAACGAGTATTAAGGTGAAAAAGAGAATGATAAACAGTATGGTAAATTTCCGGTCAAGCCTTAGGATCTCTTTTTCAATTTTGGCTTCAAGCCTTGCTTCCATTGCTTGCACTTCTGCTCTAACTGCCTGTATTTCTGCCTTTAAGACTTGAATGTCCGCCTTGCTTGCCAGTTCTTTAGTAAGTTCATCTTTAAGCTCAAGCTTTTTTTGAAGTGCAAGCTCTTCTGCCCTCTTTTCCATAACCTCAAGCCCTAACTCTATTGCCTGTGCTACTTTTCTCGCTTCCTCTTTCCCAAGCTTATCCTCAAGGAGTTGCAAAAGTTCAAGGTCTATTGCCCTTGCCATGGCTTTAAAAATATATCACTTTATCACTCCCAAAACTTTTAGCAAAAACTCAAGGGCGTTTTGATTAACGAGTATCAGAGTGAAAAAGAGAATGATAAACAATATGGTAAATTTACGGTCAAGCCTTAGGATCTCTCTTTCAATCTTGGCTTCCATAGCTTGGATTTCAGCCCGCAATATTTGCAAATCCGCCTTGCTTGCCAGTTCTTTAGTAAGCTCATCTTTGAGTTCAAGCTTTTTTTGAAGTGCAAGCTCTTCTGCCCTTTTTTCCATAACCTCAAGCCCTAATTCTATTGCCTGTGCCACTTTTCTTGCGGTTTCCTTTCCAAGCTTATCCTCAAGGAGTTGCAAAAGTTCAAGGTCTATCACCCTTGGCATAGTTTTAAAAATATATCTCATCATTCAAATAGGGCTATTGTTTTTAAAACTTTCGCCTATAATTATCCTTATGGAGTTTAGGGATTACATTGCAATACTTAGCGGGCTTGTTGGGATTTTGGCTACCTTTACAGGGATTATGTGGATGCTTGTTCAGCAGATAAATAAAAGAATTGATTCAGTGGAAAAGAGAATTGACGAACTGAGAGAGGACATTAAGTATTTGAGGGAAGAGATCAAAGAAATCAGGCTCCTTCTCTACAAGGTTTTAGAGGTTCCTCACAAGCAGGGGGAGTAGGGGTTTATTTTCATATCTTCACAAAATGGCGGGACAGGGCTATAGTTTTTAAAACTTTTGCCTATAATTATCCTTATGGAGTTTAGGGATTACGTTGCAATACTTAGCGGGCTTGTTGGGATTTTGGCTACCTTTACAGGGATTATGTGGATGCTTGTTCAACAGATAAACAAAAGAATTGATACGGTGGATAAGAGAATTGATGACTTAAGAGATGAGATGGATAGAAGGTTTAATGAATTGAAAGAGGACATTAAGGATTTGAGGGAAGAGATTAAAGAAATCAAGCTCCTTCTCTACAAGGTTTTAGAGGTTCCTCACAAGCAGGGGGAGTAAGGG
>JAPYWH010000040.1 GCA_028276475.1 Thermocrinis sp. | reverse complement strand
TACCTTCCACATCCTCTTTGCAGGCATACCAGTTTTTCTTGTATGGAAACCTAAGCACTGCGTCCTGAACCAACACCACAATATCGTCCTCTCCCACCAAGTCAGAGCTGAAGTCTCCCAGCTTTCTGACCAACCACAGGGTCTTTACCATACCAGAACCGCCTCCGAGGAGACTAACATATCTTTCACGCTTTCCGTGCTTACAAACTCCACATCCACTGCAAAGTCTTCCCTTTTTAGCCCCCTCTCTTCCGCAGAGAGGTCCTCCACAAAAAGCTTAACGTTTACATAGCCCATGTTCTCCAAGAGCTTTTCAAAGCCATGGATGAGAAGCTCTTCATGCTTCCACTTGGTTAGGGCATAGACCCCATCTTTTATAAAAACAAGGAAAACCTCGTGGTTTATACCTAAAGCCAAGGCAACCCTTAGGGCTTCATGGCATCTCCAAGAGAACGGGTCGCCTTTTACCAAAAACAAAACACGCATTAAGTTTGCTGAGATTGAGCCTTCTGTAGGATCTTAACCACTACCCATCTTTTTGTCTTTGAGATGGGTCTTGTTTCCCTTATGACCACCAAGTCTCCAACCTTGCACTCGTTGTTGGGGTCGTGGGCGTGGTATTTTTTACTCTTTATGATGTGTTTTTTGTATATGGGATGGGGCGCTTTTCTATCCACTCGCACCACCACCGTTTTGTCCATTTTGTCGCTAACAACAACGCCCACAAACTCCTTTCTTTTTTGGTGCCAGCTCATGCCTTTTCCTCCCTTTGCTTTTCCCTGATAAGGGTCAAAACCCTTGCCAAGTCCCTTCTTGCCTTCCTGATTGCTATTTTATCCTTGAGCCCTTCTATCCTCTTTTTAAAGCGTAGGTCTATGATCTCCTTTCTGAGCTCTTCTTCCTTTTTCAAAAGATCCCGAAGGGAAAGCTTCCTGAGCTCCTTAGCCTTCATGCTCCAACGCCTCCGTGCTTTTTAACAAGCCTTACCTTTATGGGCAACTTAGCCGCCACCAGCCTGCAAGCCTCTTCCGCCACATCCTCCGGCACGCCCGAGAATTCATAGAGGATCCTGCCGGGCTTTATCACCGCCACAAAGCCCTCAGGGTCGCCCTTTCCACCACCCATACGAACCTCGTTGGGCTTTTTGGTGTAGGGCTTATCGGGGAAGATGGGGATCCATATCTTTGCACCCTTTCTTAGAGCCCTAACCAAGGCGATCCTGCCCGCTTCTATCTGCCTTTGGGTAAGCCAATGAGACTCTAAGGCTTGTATGCCATACTCTCCAAAGGAAACCCTGTTGCCCCTGAAGGCTTTACCTTTTAGTGTTCCTCTCTGCTGTTTTCTAAACTTGGTTTTCTTAGGTGCCAAGAAAGACATCTTAGACTACCTCCTTTTCTGCCCTTTTAAGGTCCTCTTCTATCTTTTTGACGATCTCCTCTTTGCCACCCTTTAGGATGTCCCCCTTATATATCCAGACCTTCACACCCAAGACCCCATACTTGGTCTGGGCTACCGCATAACCGTAGTCTATGTCCGCCCTCAGTGTCTGAAGGGGCATCCTTCCCACCAAGAACCACTCCGCCCTTGCCAGTTCCGCACCGCCTATCCTTCCCTTTACCTGAACCTTCACACCCTTCGCCCCCGCCTTTAGGGCGTTGTCTATTGCCCTCTTCATTGCCCGCCTGTGGGAGACCCTTCTTTCTATCTGAAGGGCGATTTCCTCCGCTACAAGCTGGGCGTCCAGTTCGGGGGTTCTAACCTCTTCCACGTTTATGTTGTAGTTAAAGCCAGGGGCTATAGCCAGGAGGTCCTTTCTCAGCTGTTCCACCTCCGCACCCTTGCGACCTATTATGATCCCCGGTCTTGCCACATAAATCCTGATCCTTATCCTCTCTGCAGCCCTTTCAATGATTACCTTGGAAACACCCGCTGCGTAGTAGCGCTTTTTGATGTATTCCTTGATCTTTATGTCTTGATGCAAGAGCTTTGTGTAATCCCTTTTGTCCGCATACCACTTGGAGGTCCAATCCTTCGTGATCCCGATCCTAAACCCAATGGGATGTGTTTTTTGACCCATCAGCCTTCCTCCTTCCTTTCTTCCAAAACAATGGTTATGTGAGAGGTTCTCTTCTTCAGCATGGTTGCCCTACCGTGGGCTCTGGGGAGCCACTTCTTATACATGGGACCCTCATCTGCCACCGCCTTTTTTATGTAAAGACTGTCAAGGTCCAAGCCCTTCTGTTCTGCGTTAGCCAATGCGCTCTTTAGCACACCTTCCACGATCTTTGCTGACTTTTTGGGGATGAGCTTGAGCTGATACAGGGCATCTCCAGCTTTCATGCCCTGAATGACCCTCAGCACCTGCCTTGCCTTTATGGGAGAGACCTTAGCATACCTCAAAATAGCCCTCGCTTCCATGTTTTCACCTCACTTCTTCTTAGCCACCTTTGAAGACTTATCTGGGTGGCCCTTGAAGGTTCTGGTGGGGGCAAACTCGCCCAACTTATGCCCCACCATATCAGAAGTAATATAAACGGGCACAAAGGTTTTGCCGTTATGAACCGCTATGGTGTGCCCCACAAACTCAGGGATTATGGTGGTGTCCCTGCTGTAAGTTTTTATAACCTTTCTCTCTCCTGTTTGGTTCATCTTCCTTATCCTGCTCCAGAGCTTTGGGTCCACCCAGGCTTTTTTATCCACCAGCTTTCTGTATTGGTCCCAAACCTCCTTGTATCTTTGGTAAGCCCTTTGGAAGAGCTCTTGTGTGTGCTGGACCTTTCTTACCCTTTTGTATGCCCTTTGGGTTTTCTTGTACAGCTTTAAGAAAGTGTCAAGGTCTTCAATAAGCTTATCCTTCTTGTTCCAAGCACCTTTAAAACCCATTACTTAACGCCCTCCTTTAGAGGTTTGCCCTTCCTGCTAACAAGGATAAACTTGTCTGAGTATTTTTTGCCCCTTCTGGTCTTGTATCCCTTGGTTTTCCATCCCCAGGGAGATTCGGGGTGCTTCCCTTTGGTTTTACCCTCACCACCACCGTGGGGGTGGTCCACTGGGTTCATAGCTGTTCCGCGAGTATGGGGTCTCCAGCCGAGCCAACGGTATCTGCCCGCCTTTCCATACTTTACAAGCTCGTGCTCCGCCAAACCAACCGCACCCACGGTAGCCATGCACCTTTGATGGATAAGCCTTATCTCTCCCGAGGGCATCCTAACCTGCACATAATCACCAACCTTACCCAAAACCTGCGCGGAGGTGCCCGCAGACCTAACCAGCTGACCGCCCTTTCCGGGATGAAGTTCTATGTTGTGGATTATGGTTCCCACGGGGATGTACTTTAGAGGCAACGCGTTGCCGGGTTTTATTTCTGGAAGCTCCTTCCCTGCCTCTGCGTCTTCGTAGGATATGGAAAGGACTGTGTCTCCCACCTTGAGACCCTCGGGCCAGATAATATACCTCTTTTCGCCGTCTGCATAGTGTAGCAATGCTATACGGGCAGACCTGAAGGGGTCATACTCTATAGCTGCCACCTTGGCGGGCACAAGGCTCTTGTCTCTTTTGAAGTCTATAAGCCTGTATCTCTTTTTGTGCCCTCCGCCCCTTGACCTTACGGTGATCTTACCATGAGAACGTCCCTTTGCCCTCTTGTAGAAGTAAGTTAGGGATTTTTCGGGTTCCCTCTTGGTGATCTCCGCAAAGTCATAGAGGACCGCATGCCTCTGTCCGTTGGTAACCGGCTTTAACTTTCTTACACCCATGTTTTTACCTCACCTTGGAAAGGTCTATTTCCTGAGAAGGGTCTATGGTAACTATGGCTTTTTTGTAAGCCTTTGTGTAGCCATACCTTCTGAACTTTCCAAAGACCCTTCTCTTTCTTGGTTTAACGATCATGGTGTTAACCTTTAACACCTTTACGCCAAAGAGGGTTTTTATGGCGTGCTTTATCTCGTGCTTGGTAGCATCCATTGCCACCTCAAAGGTGTATTTTTTTGCATCCTCCATGAGCCTATTACTCTTTTCGGTTATTATGGGTCTTATTATGATCTCCTCCGGTCTTTTCATGAGCCCAACCTCTCGTAGATCTTTTCTAAAGAGGGCTTTGTAATAACCAAATGGTCTGCCCAAAGGATGTCGTAAACGTTCAGCCCCTCTACGGGAAGCACCTTCACATAAGGAAGGTTTCTAAAGGATTTGTATATAACCTCCTCCTTCTCGGGAAGGACCAAAAGGACCTTTTTACCTTCCAGACCTTGGGCACGTAGGAACTCCACCGCCTTTTTAGTTTTTGGCACATCTCCGATGGAAATCTGATCCACCAAGCTTATTGCCTTTTGCTGAGCCTTGGAAGAAAGCGCCATCTTCAGGGCTAACTTCCTCACCTTCTTAGGTAATGGGTAGTAGTAGTCCCTTGGCTTTGGTCCGTGGGCTACGCCACCGCCCACAAAGATGTTGGCACCCCTGTCTCCGTGCCTTGCGTTTCCTGTTCCCTTCTGGGGCAAGAGCTTCCTTCCGCTGTATGCTACCTCACCACGGGTCTTTGTGCTGTGGGTTCCCTGCCTCCGGGACGCAAGTTGCCATTTGACCACTTCCCAAAGGACATGCTTTTTCACTTCAACACCAAATATGTCCTCTCTCAGCCCACTCATTGGACACTCCTCAGTAGGTTTTCAGGAATATGCTTTATTCTGTTCAGCTTTAGCCTTTGGGATCTTCTGTTAGCTATCCTGCTCTTTTCTATAATCAAAGTGCCCTTTGGATGACCGGGTACAGAACCTTTTACGAGGACTACTTCCTGCTCTGGTAAAACATCCACCACCAGCAGGGATTGAACCCTTACCTTTTCCGCACCCCAATGTCCTGCCATCCTTTTGCCCTTCCAAACCCTTCCTGGGTCCGTCCTTTGACCTATAGAACCCACAGCCCTGTGATACCTGTGTCCGTGGGACTTAGGAAATCCTCCAAAATCCCACCTCTTCATGGTGCCCGCAAAACCTCTACCTTTGCTGATGCCCACCACATCTACCAGCTCTCCGGGCTTAAAAAGGTCAGCCACCGTTAGCTCCTGTCCCACTTGGTAATCCTGTGGATTTTCCACCCTGAACTCTTTTAACCTTCTCAAAAGCTTAACTCTCGATTTCTTTAGGTGACCTATCTCTGGCTTTGTTAGTTTTTTCTCCTTGCTTTCAAAGGCTCCCACCTGAACTGCGTTGTAGCCGTTCTTTTCCACCGTTCTGATGGCCACCACCGTGTGCTTTGGCACCCTTATGGCGGTGACGGGCACCGCGGTGCCGTCCTTTAAAAAGACCCTAGTCATTCCAAGCTTTATTCCAAAGGCTCCAAGGCTCATGGCATCAACCTCTTATCTTTAGTTCCACACTTACCCCGGCGGGAAGGTTCAAACTCATAAGGGACTCTACCGTTTGGGGCGTCACTCTGACTATGTCTAAAATTCTCTTGTGCTCTCTTATTTCAAAGTGCTCCCGAGACTGGTCAAACTTGTGAGGAGAACGCAGAACCACCCATCTTCTCCTTTTGGTGGGCAGGGGGATGGGACCCTTCACCATACCCCCAGTCCTCTTCACCACATCCACTATTTGCCTGACAGACTGATCTAACAATCTATGGTCGTATGACTTGAGCTTTATTCGTATTATTTCCTGCTCCATCCTTCACACCTCAATCAAGTATTTTTGTAACAACGCCCGCACCAACAGTTTTACCACCTTCCCTTATGGCAAACCTCAATCCCTCCTCCATAGCTATGGGCTTTATCAACTCCACCTCAAGCTCCACATTGTCCCCAGGCATTACCATCTCCTGTCCCTCGGGCAACTTCACCACCACTCCAGTCACGTCCGCAGTCCTAAAGTAAAACTGTGGTCTGTAATTGACAAAGAACGGACTGTGCCTTCCTCCCTCTTCCTTGGTGAGAATATACACCTGCGCCCTGAACCTTCTGTGTGGCTTCACACTTCCTGGCTTTGCCAAAACCTGCCCTCTTTCTACATCATCTTTACCTACTCCCCTCAACAACACTCCTATGTTGTCCCCGGGAAGGGCTTCGTCAAGGATCTTCCTAAACATCTCTATGGATGTTGCCACTGTCTTTAGTGGCTCCTCCCTAAGTCCTACTATCTCCACTTCCTCACCGGGCTTTAATGTTCCTCTTTCTACCCTTCCTGTCACCACTGTTCCACGACCAGAGATGGTAAATACATCCTCTATGGGCATCAAGAAGGGTTTGTCTGACTCCCTCACGGGTGTGGGTATGTATTCGTCCATGGCGTTCAAAAGTTCCACTATGGCGTTGCACCACTTGTCTGGCTTTCCTGCTTCCAACTCCTGCAGAGTTCCCAGGGCGGAACCTCTTATCACTGGCACATCGTCACCGGGAAATTCGTATTTACTCAAAAGTTCCCTCACTTCAAGCTCCACCAGGTCCAATAGTTCTGGGTCATCTACCATGTCGCACTTGTTCATAAAGACCACAATGTATGGGACATTAACCTGTCTTGCAAGCAACACGTGTTCCCTTGTTTGGGGCATGGGTCCGTCGGCGGCGGATACCACGAGGATGGCACCGTCCATCTGGGCAGCGCCCGTGATCATGTTCTTTATGTAGTCTGCGTGTCCGGGGCAGTCCACGTGGGCATAGTGTCTTTTGGCACTTTCATACTCCACGTGGGTTATGTTGATGGTGATACCTCTTTCTTTTTCTTCGGGTGCCTTGTCTATCTCTTCGTATTTCAGGCATTTTGCCTTACCGCCCGGCAGAACGCCTGCGCCAAGGGCACAGGTTATGGCAGAGGTTAGCGTAGATTTGCCATGGTCTACGTGTCCTATGGTTCCCACATTTACATGCTCCTTCTCTCTTACAAACTTCTCCTTTGCCATATCCTACCTCCTTTTAAGATTTTGCTGCGGCGGACCTTTCTCCAATTATCTGCTCCGCCACATGTTGGGGCACCTCTTCATAATGAGAAAATTTCATTATAAAGGTTCCTCTTCCCTGTGTCAAGCTCCTCAATGTGGTGGCATAGCCAAACATCTCTGCAAGTGGCACATATGCCTTCACCACTGTGATAACACCCTTGTTTTCCATTCCCATGATCTTACCCCTGCGAGAGTTAAGGTCCCCAATAACATCTCCTACGTATTCGTCGGGCGTTTCCACCTCCACCTCCATTATGGGCTCTAAGAGCACGGGGTCAGCCTTTTTCATGGCTTCCTTGAAGGCTATAGAGCCCGCTATCTGGAAGGCTATGTCTGAGGAGTCCACCTCGTGGTAAGAACCGTCAAAAAGCTTTACCTTTACATCCACCACTGGGTATCCTGCCACCACTCCGCTTTGCGTTGCCTCCTTTACACCCTTCTCCACGGAGGGGATGAATTCTTTTGGAATGATCCCACCCACTATGGCGTTCTCAA
>JAPYWH010000003.1 GCA_028276475.1 Thermocrinis sp. | reverse complement strand
TTATCCTTTCCATTTTTTCTCCATACGGGGCACGGAGGACTCGAACCCCCAACCGCGGGATTTGGAGTCCCGCGCTCTGCCAGTTGAGCTAGTGCCCCTATTTCACCTCTCTGTGTAATGTATGCTTTTTACACCACTTGCAATACTTTCTAAGCTCCAACCTTTGGGGTTTCTTTTGCTTATTCTTTGTGGTGGAATAGTTTCTCCTCTTACACTCAGTGCATGCTAAAACCACAACTTCTCTTACCGCTGCCATCCTTCACACCTCAATCAAGTATTTTTATAACAACGCCCGCACCAACGGTCTTACCACCTTCCCTTATGGCAAACCTCAATCCCTCCTCCATAGCTATGGGCTTTATCAACTCCACCTCAAGCTCCACATTGTCCCCGGGCATTACCATCTCCTGTCCTTCGGGCAACTTCACCACCACTCCCGTCACGTCCGCAGTCCTAAAGTAAAACTGCGGTCTGTAATTGACAAAGAACGGACTGTGCCTTCCTCCCTCTTCCTTGGTGAGAATATACACCTGTGCCCTGAACTTCTTGTGAGGCTTCACGCTACCCGGCTTTGCCAAAACCTGACCTCTTTCTACATCATCCTTACCCACTCCCCTCAACAGCACTCCTATGTTGTCCCCAGGAAGTGCCTCATCAAGGATCTTCCTAAACATCTCTATGGATGTTGCCACTGTCTTTAGTGGCTCCTCCCTAAGTCCTACTATCTCCACTTCCTCACCGGGCTTTAGGGTTCCTCTTTCTACCCTTCCTGTCACCACCGTTCCACGACCTGAAATGGTAAATACGTCCTCTATGGGCATCAAGAAGGGTTTGTCTGATTCCCTCACGGGTGTGGGTATGTATTCATCCATAGCGTTCAAAAGTTCCACTATGGCATTGCACCACTTGTCTGGCTTTCCTGCTTCCAACTCCTGCAGAGTTCCTAAGGCGGAACCCCTTATCACTGGCACATCGTCCCCAGGGAATTCGTATTTACTCAATAGTTCCCTCACTTCAAGCTCCACCAAGTCCAATAGTTCTGGGTCATCCACCATGTCGCACTTGTTCATAAAGACTACAATGTATGGAACGTTAACCTGTCTTGCAAGCAGGACGTGTTCCCTTGTTTGGGGCATGGGTCCATCGGCGGCGGATACTACAAGGATGGCACCGTCCATCTGGGCAGCGCCCGTGATCATGTTCTTTATGTAGTCTGCGTGCCCTGGGCAATCCACGTGGGCATAGTGTCTTTTGGCACTTTCATACTCCACGTGGGTTATGTTGATGGTGATGCCTCTTTCTTTTTCTTCGGGTGCCTTGTCTATCTCTTCGTATTTCATGCATTTTGCCTTACCGCCCGGCAGAACGCCTGCACCAAGGGCACAGGTTATGGCAGAAGTTAAGGTAGATTTGCCATGGTCTACGTGCCCTATGGTTCCCACGTTCACATGCTCCTTCTCTCTTACAAACTTCTCCTTTGCCATGCTATAACCTCCTGATTTTAAGCCCAGGACCGGACTTGAACCGGCGACCTCACCCTTACCAAGGGTGTGCTCTGCCTGCTGAGCTACCTGGGCTCTTTGTTTGCAAAAGCGGGCGACGGGACTCGAACCCGCGGCCTGCTGCTTGGAAGGCAGCTGCTCTACCACTGAGCTACGCCCGCTAAAGTGGAGGGGGCAGGATTCGAACCTGCGCAGGGCGGAGCCCGGGGGATTTACAGTCCCCTGCCTTTGGCCGCTCGGCCACCCCTCCTGAGCCTGAAGCTGGCGGTGGGACTTGAACCCACGCCCGCGGGATTACAAATCCCGCGCTCTGCCTGCTGAGCTACGCCAGCTCAGATTAAAAATTATATCACAATTCTGCGTTAGGGTATAATATTGCTCTCGGAGGAGGAAAGATGGAAATAAAGAAAATACCCGCCGGTAAAAACCCACCAGAGGACATTTATGTGGTTGTGGAGATCCCCCAAGACAGCCCCATAAAGTATGAACTGGACAAGGAGACGGGTGCGGTCTTTGTGGATAGGTTTTTATTTACAGCCATGCATTATCCTTTCAACTACGGCTTTATTCCTCAGACCCTGGCGGACGATGGGGACCCGGTGGATGTTTTGGTGGTATCAAGGTATCCCGTGGCACCCGGCAGTGTGATAAGGTGCAGACCTATAGGTGGCTTGGAGATGAGGGATGAAGAGGGTGTGGATACAAAGCTTATAGCGGTGCCCCACTCAAAGATAGACCCAACCTTTGACGAGATAAAGAGCGTGGATGATTTACCCAAGGCACTGCTGGACCGGATCAAGCACTTTTTTGAACACTACAAGGAGCTGGAACCGGGCAAGTGGGTAAAGGTGGAAGGGTTCAAAGGTGTGCAGTTCGCCATAGAGGAGATCAAAGAGGGTATAGAGAACTACAAAAAGGGTGAATGAACTCTGAGGAGATCATCCGTAAGGCTAAAAGGGTAATAGAGGAGGAGGCGCAAGAGCTCTCAAAACTTTCGGAACGGTTAGACCATTCCTTTGTCAGGGCGGTTGAGCTTATCCTGAACTGTGAGGGAAAGGTTATAACCACGGGCGTTGGAAAGTCGGGACACATAGCCCAAAAGGTCGCATCAACCCTATCTTCCACGGGCACTCCCTCCCACTATCTTCATCCCTCAGAAGCCCTTCATGGAGATTTGGGAGTGGTGGAAAGTAAAGATGTGGTTTTAGCCTTCTCCAACAGTGGAGAATCTGCGGAGGTTTTGGCACTTCTTCCATACATAAAGCTCTTGGGCACCAAGCTCATATCCGTTACCAACAACCCAAACTCCACCTTAGCAAAGCACTCGGATGTGCATATATTTTTGGGGGTTTCCAAGGAAGCCTGCCCCCTGAACTTAGCGCCAACCACTTCAACCACGTCCGCCCTGGTTTTGGGGGACGCTTTGGCTATGGTGCTTTTAGAACTCAGGGGTTTTACAGAGAAGGACTTTGCCCTCAGACATCCTGCGGGTGCATTGGGTAGAAAGCTAAAGCTAGTTAAAGAACTCTGCCATACGGGGGAAGAGGTGCCCATTGTTAAAGAAACAGGTTCAATGAAAGAGGTGGTTGTAGAGATCACCAGCAAGGGCTTTGGGGCTGTAGCAGTGGTAAATGAGGAGGGAAGGCTTGTGGGTATAATCACCGACGGGGACCTTAGAAGGTTCATAAACCGGGGTGGGGACCTAAACAACAGCTTGGCTAAGGATGCCATGACCACAAATCCCAAAACTGCCAGGATGGAAGAGTTGGCAGCGGAAGCCCTAAGGAGAATGGAGGACCGCAAGATAACCGTCCTCATTGTGGTGGATGAGGAGAAAAGACCCATTGGCATAGTCCACATGCACGATATACTCCGTGCGGGGGTGATATACTAAGAGTTATGTTTGACCTTCTTGTAGAGGACGCCTTTGTAGTCTCCCTTGGAAAAAAGTTGAACGTGGGCATAAAGGATGGTAAGATCGCCTACCTTGGGGAGGAGGAAAAGCCCGCTAAAGAGGTCCTAAGGGCAGGGGGAAAGCTACTTTTCCCATCCTTTGCAAACATGCACACCCATCTACCCATGACCCTTTTGAGGGGGCTCGGTGCGGACCTGCCCCTCATGGATTGGCTACAGAAGGTTATATGGAAGTTGGAGGGGGAGTTTGTCTCTCCGGAGTTTGTTAAAGACGGCACCCTTATAGCCCTGGCGGAGGGCATAAGAAGCGGAACAACCCTATTTATGGACATGTATTTTTTTGAAGAGGTGGTGGGGGAGGTGGCAAAAGAGGTGGGAGTGAGAGTTGGTCTTGGCTTTGGCATCCTTGACTTTCCCACCAAAGTGGCAAAAACGCCAGAGGAATACATAAAAAGGGCAAAGGAGTTTGTGAAGGCTTTCAAGGGAGAAGAACTTGTCTTCCCCGTTCTTTGCCCTCACGCACCCTACACCTGCGGAACTTCCACACTGAGGAAAGTTTATGAAACCGCAAGGGAGGAGGATGTTTATATTCACACCCACTTGGCGGAAACTCAAGAGGAGGTGGAGAGGATAAAAGAGGCTTACGGAAACACACCCGTTATGCACTTGGAAAAGTTGGGCATTTTGGACCAAAGATGGCTCTGTGCCCATGTGGTATGGACCACAGAAGAGGAGAGGGAAATACTCAAAGAAAGGGAAGTTAAAGTGCTACACTGTCCAGAGAGCAACCTAAAACTTGCGTCGGGTATAGCACCTATTTGGGATTATGTTAAGAGGGGCATTCATGTGTGCCTTGGCACCGACGGTGCCGCTTCCAACGATAACCTCAACATGCACGAGGAAATGTCCTTGATGGCTAAACTGCAAAAGGGTGCAAGCCTTAATGCAAAGGCGATGAATGCACAGACCGCTCTGATGATCGCCACTGAAAACGGCTTTCGTGCGGTTGGCATAAAAGGGGGAAGGCTAAAAGAAGGCTACGACGCAGACTTTATACTGGTTAATGCGGATGCACCACACTGGCAACCTCTTTATGAGCCCATCTCCCAGTGGGTGTACAGTGCCAATGCGGAGGATATTGACACGGTGGTATGCAAGGGAAAAATTCTTATGGAAAAAAGAGAGCTAAAGACCATAGACCAAGAAAAGGTAAAATTTTTGGCACAAGAATGGCGTGAAAAGATTTTGGGTTTCATGACGGGGCGTGGCGCAGGTGGTGGCGCGTCGGCTTCGGGAGCCGAAGGTCGGGGGTTCAAGTCCCCTCGCCCCGATGCTTAAAAGAATATTTCCAAGGCTAAAGTTCAACACCACAAAACCCGTCCTTTGGTTTCACTGTGCCAGCGTGGGTGAGTTCAACACCGCCAAACCCATCTTGAGACCGCTAAAAAGGGACTTTTTTATAGTTCTCACCTACTTTTCTCCCAGGGCAAGGAAATTTCTGAAAACTCAAGAAGGTTTTTACGACGCCCTGCACCCGCTACCTTTGGACAATCCCCTTTCTGTGAAACTCTTTGAAAAACAGGCAAATCCATACGCCCTTTTGATCATGGAAAGGGAGCTTTGGTATTTCTTGTTAAAAGGGGTAAAGGCAAAGAAGGTTTTGCTCAACGCCTACGCAAAGGGTAGTTTTTGGGAAAGGACACTTGCAAGGCAGTTTGACCTGATCCTATGCAGGACGGAAAAAGACAGAAAAATCTTTGAGGGCTATGGGGTTAATGCAATAGCCTGCGGTAATTTAAAGGTGGTCTTAGAAAGGGAAGAGACAAGGGTCTCCCTAACACTGCGGGAGGGAAAGACAGTAGTGGCGGGTAGCTTCCATCCGCAGGAGCTTCCCTTTTTGAAGGAGTTTTACAGAAGGCTTTTAGAGGAGATGGGTCAAGTCAATCTGGTGGTGGTGCCAAGGCATTTATCAAAGGTGGATGTATTTATGAAAGGGCTTAAGGAGTTCAAACCTTGTTTAAAGAGCGAAAACAGGGAAGACTGTCAGGTTATTGTGGTAGATAGCTTGGGTGAGCTTTTTTATCTTTATGCCCTTGGAGACTTAGCCTTGGTGGGTGGCACCTTTGCCAATGGTGTGGGAGGGCACAATCTTTTGGAACCTGCCTATTACAGAAAGTTTGTCCTGTTTGGTCCTTACACCCACAAGGTGAAGGATCTGGAAGAGTTTATCCTTTCAAAGAATTTAGGTTTTAATGTGGCAAGTCCTCAGGAAGCGGTGGTGGTAGCAAAGAAGATTTTAGAGGGAAGGCTTGCTTATCCAGACTTTAACCTGCAAGATTTTGCAAAGCAGGTCAAAGAATGCTACCTTTCAAACCTATATAAAATACTAAGCGATGCCCGATAGATGGATCTTTTACTCGGTTGTTTTGCTTTTTTTGATGGGGGAGACCGCCATAATAAGCGCCAACGTGCTTTCCGCTTCGGAGTTTGATGTTCAAACACTAAAAAGACCGGTCTTACAGTTTATGGTCTTTTTTGCGGGACTTTTGTTTTCCTTTTACATTGCTAAAATTGATTACAAAAGGTTGTTTAAAGGAGAGTATGTATATCTTTTGGTGGGCGTTTCTTTGGTTTCCCTATTCACTGTTCTTGTAAAAAAACTGATCTCCGGCAAGGCAGTGGATCGGTGGCTTTTTGGTGGCAGTGTGCAACCTTTGGAGTTTGCAAAGATAGCAATAATTATTTTTCTGTCCTATTACATAGTTAGCAAGGGCTCTTTGAGAAGCATAAAGACCTTTTCTTGGGCTTTTTTTATAGTCCTTTTACACGCCATTCTTTTAGTTTCACAGCCGGACAAAGGTGGTGCTTTGTTTATACTCCTTCTTTCTTTCAGCCTTATGTATGTGGGTGGGATACCCTACAAGCTTTATTTACCTGCCATTGCCCTCGTAGGCTTTTTTAGCTTCTTTTTGCTAAAGAAGGGTTATGTATCCGAAAGGTTATCTGCGTGGATTGACCCTTTTGCGGACGCGGAGGATACTGGCTATCAAATCATACAGTCCCTTTACGCCCTTGCTAAGGGTGGTCCCTTTGGGGTGGGCATAGGTAAAGGCATTCAAAAAATGGGTGCACTTCCTGAGGCAGACACAGACTATGTTATTTCCATCATCGGAGAAGAGATGGGCTTTTTGGGTGTGATGATGGTGGTTTTGCTCTATGCCTTGCTGGTGGGCAGGCTGTTTTACTATTCTGTTAAGGTGAATGAACCCTTTGGAAAGCTCCTGCTCTTTGGGACAGCCATGAACTTTTCCCTTGCCTTTCTGTGGAATTTGGCTATGGCATCCAACCTTTTGCCACCTAAGGGTATAGCCCTGCCCTTTGTTAGCTACGGAACTTCAAACCTTTTTGCATCTTTGATAATGATAGGTTTAGTTCAGTCGGTAATAAAGGTTTGGCAGAGGGAAAGGACCTTTTTCACGCTTACTGCCCTTACGCAGTCATAGGTTCCTGTCTTGCACTTTTTTGGGTTGGGCGAACAAGGAGAACAGGCAAGCTCTGGAGTAAGGTACGTACCCTTTAGGGGATAAAAGCCGTAGATGGGGGAAGTGGAGGTATAAATGGTTATAGCTGGCACATCTAAAGCATTGGCTATATGCACCGGGGAGGAATCGCAGGAGATCACAAGCTTTGCCCTTGAAATAACCGCCATAAGCTCCCTCAAAGAAGTTTTACCCACCAAGTTTATGGCGTATGCATCAAAAACCCTTGCCCTTTCCATATCCTTTCCCGTGCCTACCACTACTACTTTTTTTCCTATAGCCTTAGCTAATTCTAACCAATTGTCTATATGCCACTCCTTTAGTGAAAAATTAGAAAAGGGCGATAATACTACGTACTCCTCAGGAAGTTGGAATTTTTCTATTACGCTTTTAACCTCTTCCTCTTCCACAAAAAGTTTCGGATAGAGTTCTTCCGGTTCTGGAACAATACCCAAAGGTTTCAAAAGCTGTGCGTTTCTTTCTACCTCATGCATGCCCCACCGGTGGGGAACTGTGTGAGTGTACAAAAAGGCAAGCTCAGATTTATCAAAACCTACCCTTAAGGGTATGCCAGAGAAGTAAAGAATGAGGGCTGTTCGCATAGACCTGTGGGCAGAAAGGACTGCATCGTATGATCTTATAGTCTTTTTTATCCTGAAGGACTCTAAAAATCCTTTGTTGAATGGGATAAGCTCCACATCGTATCCCTTTAACAGCTCCTTTATGAAGGGTCTGCCCACAAAGCCGACCTTTTGAAACCTTTTTGTTAGAATTCTAAGAAGGGATGTGGCAAGGACCACATCCCCCAAGTAGGCAGTTTGCCACAGAAGGACTTTCATTTAACATTGGATATACTGGCGATCTTCCACTTTTTCTCGTCCTTTATGGTGATAAAAGCCAATATCTTTTCCGTTCCGTTTTTGTCTATTACCTTGACTATAACCTCTCCGTGCTTATCGTCTATGGCTTTGACATCCAAGACTTTAATCTTCTTAATGTTTTCTCCCATGGAACTTAAAACACAGGCAAGCATCTCGGAGGGTTTCATTTCTGTAAGTTGCAGAGGCACTTTTACATCCTGCATGAGGGCATCTCTGAAGGGTGGATAGAGTAGCTTTACCGCTTCTTTGCCATCACCGTCCTTTATTGCAGAGATGAACTCCTTTACTGTGCCCTCTGAGGCTTCCTCTGGGCTTGTTCCGCAAGCCCTGAACACAAAAAAGCCTGCCAAAACCACCGCAAGAATTATGGCTACCTTTTTCATCTCTTCACCTCCATAAGATACCTGTGTATAGATTTTGCAGCTTTTCTGCCGTGGGCTATCGCCCTTACCACTGTATCTCCCCCATTCACCACATCCCCACCTGCAAAAAGACCTTCTATGCTGGTTCTAAACTCTTCATCTACCTTGACGGTGCCCCAAGGAGTTAGCTCCAAGCCCTTGATCTCTCCGTAGGCTACTGGGTTCGCCTTTTGTCCTATGGCAAAGATCACTGAATCGCATTCTATTATGTGTTCGGAACCGGGAATGGGTTCTGGTTTGGGTCTTCCGCTCTCGTCTGGTTCTCCAAGTCGCATCTTTATACACTTGACACCTACTACCTTTCCTTCTTCATCACCTAAAATTTCCACCGGTTGAGTAAGCCAATGTAAAATGGCACCTTCTTGGGCTATGTGGTCCCACTCTTCATCCCTTGCGGAGGATGTTTCTCGCGTTCTTCTGTATAGCACGTGAGTCTCTACCCCAAGCCTTAGGGCGGTTATGGCACAATCCACAGCAGTAAAGCCTCCACCTATTATGGCAGTGCGTTTACCAAGTTCCACCGGCGTGGCAGAGTGAGGAAACTCGTTTGCCTTTAACAGACCCACCCGGGTTAAGACCTCAATGGCAGAATAGACGCCCTTTAGGTGGTCTCCCTTTATGCCAAGGCTTCCCCTTCCCGCACCAACTCCCAAGAACACCGCATCGTATGTTTCCAAAAGCTCCTCCAACTTAACTGTCCTGCCCACAACCCATCCAAAAAAGAAACGCACCCCAAGTCTTTTAAGCCTTTCCACTTCCCAATCTAATATACTCCTGTCCAACCTGGCGGTAGGTATGCCATAGGTCATCACACCCCCAGCCTTTGGAAGGGCTTCATAAACATCCACGCTGTGCCCAAGTATAGAAAGTTCGTATGCACAGGCTAAACCACTGGGACCTGCACCTACTATGGCAACCCGCTTTCCGGTGGACTCTGCCCTTTGCTCCAACTGAACGCCCGATATACGCACAAAGTCCCCCACAAACTTCTCCAGGGCTCCTATGCTAACAGACAAGCCTTTGTTTTTTCTGTTTCTTACCGTGTCGTAATGCAGTATGCAAGAGCCCTCACACTGCCTCTCTTGGGGGCACACCCTACCACACACAGAGGGAAAGGGATTAGACTGCACGATAACCCTGTAGGCACCAAAGAGGTCCCCTTCCGAGAGCTTTTTTATAAATCCCGGTATATCAATACCAGCGGGACAAGCCTTTATGCACCTTTGGTCTGCATCCTTGCATAGCAGACATCTGTTTGCCTCGTCCAAGGCAAGGGAGACCGAATACCCAAGGGCGTACTCCCTGAAGGTCTTTACCCTCTCCTGGGGCGCCAGCAGAGGCTCAGGGTTTCTATCCTCATAGCGAATTCTTGCGGGCATTGTAATATAATTATAGCCTAAAAAACTTAGGTGAGAAATTCAGAAAAGCTGGAAAAATCCTTCAATGATCATGGACCACATTCTTCGGTTTTCCTTCCAAAAAAGCCCTTAGGTTTTCTACCACGGTGCTGAGCATTCTAAAGAGGGCATCCCTAGTGTTGTATGCGTTATGGGGTGTGATTATGACTCTTTCTTGCTTGGCAAGATAGGAAACCAAGAGAGAATTTTGCAAAGTTTCTGAAGAAAAACTTCCATCCAGATAAGCATCCTCTATGAGGGCTTCTTCCCCTTCAAAAACATCCAAGGCAACGCCCCCAAGCAATTTCCCCTCCTTCAGAGCCTTCACCAAAGCTTTTGTTTCCACCACAGGACCCCTAGCGGTGTTTATTAGCATAGCGGTGGGTTTAAGAAGGTTTATATTACTCGCATTTATAAGGTGGTGGGTTTGAGGAGTGTACGGCACATGGATTGTTATTATGTCTGATTCCCTCAAAAGCCTCTCAAGCTCCACATACTCCACATGATAGTTTTTCGCCAAGCTTTCATCCTCCACAAAGTCGTAGGCAAAGATTCTCATACCAAAGGCATGGGCAAGCTTTATAACATACTTCCCTATCCTACCGGTCCCAATAACCCCTAAGGTTTTACCAGAAAGGTCAAAGCCAGATAACCCCTCCCGAGAAAAAGTTCCCCTTGAAGTTCTCTGCACCGTCTCTTTCAGTCTTCTTGAAAGGGCAAGCATAAGGGTTATTGTGTATTCTGCCACTGTGATGGATGCATAATCTGGCACATTACAAACTACAATGCCCCTCTCCATTGCATACTTTACATCTATATGGTCATAGCCTGTGCTCCTTGTAATAATAAGCCTGAGCTTTGGAAGCTGGTCTATAACCTCCCTGTCCACTCGTGAATCTACAAACACGATTATCACTTCAGCATCCTTATATTTATGCACTGTATCCTTGTTAAGCCTGTCTTCTGAAAATTTCAGTTCAATATCCTTTACTACTTCCGTAAGATACCTTCTTTCCCACTCCTTGGTTTCAAAAACATAAACTAGCATGTTTTCATCCCCGTGCTTTTGTTACAAGTATTCTATCATGTGCAATGTAGTTTATAAAAAACTTGACAGCCCTTTGAATATTGCTATATAATTAAGAACAAAACTCATTAGGAGGTAAATGGAATGAGAAAGTTATTGCTACTTGGAGTGGCAAGCATAGCTCTATTGGCAGTTTCTTGCCAGCAAAAGCCTGCGGAAAAGCCTGCAGGAGAGCAAAAGCCTGCTGAACAGCAACAACCTGCTCAACAACAACAGCAACCTGCTCAACAGCAACAGCAACAACCTGCTGGTGAACAACAACAGCAGCAACAGCAACAACAACCTGCTGGCGAGCAACAACAACAGCAACAACCTGCTCAACAGCAGCAGCAACCCGCTGGCGAAAAGAAGTAAGTATTAGCACCTCCGGGGGCATAGCCCCCTTTTAAAATCGGAGGAATGGACATGTATGCTATTATAGAGGCAGGAGGAAAGCAGTATAGGGTAAGTCCTGGCGACAGGTTAAAGGTTGAAAAGCTAAACCTAAGTCAAGGAGAACTCGTAGAACTTAAGCCTATTTTAATAGGAAAGGAAAACGGAGAGGTTGTCCTTCAAAAGGGAAAGGTTGTAGCGGAAGTTCTGCGCCAAGGAAAGCACAGAAAGGTTATTGTCTTTAAATTTAGGGCTAAGAAAAATTATAAGAGGTGGAGAGGACACAGACAGCCCTACACGGAGATTATAATAAAAGAAATACAGGAGGTGTGAAAGATGGCATCCAAGGCAAGCGGTGGCTCAACAAAAAACGGTAGAGATAGTCATTCGAAAAGGTTAGGTGTGAAGAGGTTTGATGGGCAGATAGTTCGTGCAGGAAACATACTGGTGAGGCAAAGGGGCACTAAGGTCTATCCGGGCAAGAATGTGGGCATGGGTTCTGACTTTACCCTGTTTGCTTTGGTGGATGGTGTGGTAAAGTTTGAAACAAGAAAGAATAAAAAGTTGGTCAGTGTTATTCCAATAGTCTAAATTTTTTGGGCGGAGACGATATAGACTATACCAAACAGCCTTTTTTGTGTTTTTATCACTTTAAATCCGTTGGGTTCAAGTTCCCTTGTTAGCTCTTCTTCACTCAAGCTATTTTCCAATGAGTGTATAAAAAATTCCCACTTTTCCCTACCAAAGAGTATGAGACCCAAAGGTTTTATGGGAAACTTCATGAAAAAGACCAAGAAAGGAGTAAGCCAAAACTTGTTTATATCAAGAATTGCCAATCTTCCTCCGGGCTTTAGAACCCTTTTGGCTTCTTTCAATAACTGATCCCTGCTGTAAAGATGCCTATATACCAGAGACAGGGTAATGGCGTCAAAGGATGAAGTTTTAAAGGGCATGTTTTCCGCATCTGCAAGAACAAAACCGCAATTGGGACACTTTTTGTGTGCAACCTTTAACATACCTAAGGAAAGGTCAATACCTACCCTCAGGACCTGAGGGTCTGCTTGCAAAAGCACCTCTCCCGTTCCCGTGCCCACATCCAAAAGGGTCTTTGCTCCTTCAATTTCCTTTAACATTACCCTCTGCCAATCTTTGATCCTGCTAAAGGTTATAAGGTTCAAAAAAGTGTCGTAATGCTTGCTAACAGAAGAAAAAACATCCGCAGTAATTTGTTTATGCTTCATAGACCTCCACCTTAATGTCTGAGTATGGTTCCCTTTGGTAAGCATCCACTCTACCCTCTTGGTATAAGGTCATCAGACCCATAAGATAGGGAACCGGATTTCTGCTTGCCACAAAGCCCAAAAAGGAAAAACTCCTGATACCTTTCATTATTAGTTCTTCAATCTCTCTCAGGGCGTTTTCAAACTTAGATACATGTATGGGTATTGTTCTTCCCTTTTTCTTTACTTCCCTTTTGTAAGCCTGTAGCTTTCTTTTTATGGTTTTTATCTGCTCCTCCACAATTCCATTGGTGTTGATTTGGTTTTCCTGCTGTGCTAACTCTCCAGATTCCTCTTCAAACATTTGGACGATTTCTTCCAGGGTGTATTTTCTCTCCCTCTTCTTTTTGGGCTCTGGAAAGAGAACTTCCACCTGTTTTTTTAGCAAAAAGACTGCCGCAGAAAGTGCCCTTGCGGGAACCCTTAGGTCAAGAAGCTCCATTTTTCTTATCTCTTGCATGTATAGGTTTGCAAGCTGGGCTATATCTACATTCCAAGGGTCCAACTTTCCCTCCTCCACCAACCGGTAGGCTATGGCAAAGGGATGCTCTTCTTCATACAGCATGGCATCCTTTCCTGTAGGTGGCTATCTTAAGGAGTTTATAGACTGTATCTTTTATATCCTTTCTATGCACGATCATGTCTATCATACCCTTTTCAAGCAAAAACTCCGCGGTCTGAAAACCCTCTGGAAGCTGTTGTTTTATGGTCTGCTCTATTACCCGGGGTCCCGCAAAGCCTATTAAAGCACCCGGCTCTGCCATGATTATATCTCCAAGGAAGGCAAAGCTGGCAGATACTCCACCCATGGTGGGATTTGTTAGCAGGGTTATGTAGGGTACTCTCCTTTCCTTCAAAAAGCCCACTCCGATGGAGGTCTTTGCCATCTGCATAAGGGAAAGTATGCCTTCCTGCATCCTTGCACCGCCAGAGGTTATGACAGCGAAGAGGGGAATATTTTGCTCTGCGCTTAGCATACATGCCCTGTAGAACCTTTCACCCACTACCGAACCCATACTGCCACCTATAAAGTTAAAATCCATCACACAGAGGATTAGTTCTATATCCTTTAGCTTTCCGCGAGCAACTACAATCGCCTCTGTAAGGTTTGTTTCCTTTTGGGCTTGGCTGAGCCTTTCTTTGTATGGTTTGCTGTCTTTAAAGTTCAGAGGGTCAGTAGGAAGAATGTTTTCAAAGAGCACGGAATAGTCAGAAAGTAAGGACTTGACCCTTTCCATTGAACCTATGGGAAAGTGATAGTTGCACTTAGGACAAACGTTTAGGTTCTCCTTTAGCTCTGGCACGTAGAGTATGGACTTGCAAGAGGGACATTTGGTCCATAGTGTCTCTTTCTCTTGATCCTTTTTCTTAAACCTATCTAAAAAGCCCATCTGCAAGAGTAAATTTTAAGGGAAGTTTAGGTTTATGATATATAGGATGGCTGTTTATCTTTTGATCATTCTCTCTCTTTTGATTTACTTTTTCAACCTTGGTGCCTTTCAGGTTTGGCAACCCAACGAAGCCTTTTATGCGGACGCAAGCAGGCGTATTTTAGAAACAAAGGACTTTATAACGCCCATATACAACGGGGAGATGAGGTTAGAAAAGCCTCCCTTAAACTATTGGTTGGTTAGCTTGGGCTTTTATATCTTTGGCATCAACGAGTTTGCCCTGAGGTTCTTTCATGCCCTTTTGGGGCTTGGCACTGGGCTTTTGTCTGGGATTTTGGCGTGGCTTTTGACAAAAAACCTTAAAACTGCCCTGCTTTCCTTTCTTGTTATGGTTCTCTCTTTGCAATTTTTTGCCAATGCCCATTATGCATCTCCGGAGATACCTTTAGCCTTTTTTGTTGCCCTTACTCTGACCCTCTGGTATGGCTATTACAGAACAAAAAACACAGCCCTTTTGGTCTTTGCCTTTCTCTCTTCTTCCCTTGGCATGCTGGTAAAGGGTCCAGTAGCCTTTGTAATGCCAGCGTTGATTATTTTTGTTTTCCTTCTTATAGAGGACCGGAGGGAAATTCTAAACAAAAAGTATTATCTTTTGACGCCCTTTGCCTTACTTTTTGGTCTTTGGTGGCATATATACCAAGCTTTGGTTAATGGAAGCCAATTTTTTAATGTTTTTCTTTCAGAGAACATTAAAAGGGTGTATGCAGGAGAAGACCCGATCTATTTCTATCTTTTGGATACACTAATTAGCTTTTTGCCTTACTCTGTGCTGTTCTTCCCTGCCATGCTTTGGGCTTTTCTAAGAAGGGAGCTGAGGTTTGTGGTTGTTTGGACCCTTTCTTTTTTCTTGGTTTTTAGCCTGATAAAGCAAAAAATTCCCGTTTATGTGATGCCCGCCTATCCTGCCATGGCAATAATTACCGCCCACTTTTTGATGGAAGGTCCATGGGAAAGACTCAAAAGCTTCTGGGCGGTCTTTGTGTGTTCTCTCTTTTCGTTGGTGATCCTTTTGGGTGTATTTTACTTTGACCTTGCCAAGGGTTGGGCTTTGCTCTCCTTGGTGCCACTTTTGGCACTGCTTTTCGAAAGAAAGCTAGCACCTTTGTTTGGTGCGGTAGTTTTTTACCTTTTCCTTTTGGGAGCCATCCTTCCTTACTTAGAAGAACACAGGCACTACAGAGAACTGGGAAGTTTTATAATAGGGCTGGACCCAAAAGGTGAGCTAAAAACCTATCAGGTGGGACACTTTAACCATAATCTACCTTTTTATGCAAAGAGGAAGATCATAAGGGACCAAGCGCCCGAGAAGGGTTCAATAGTGATCTTTGAGCTTGGTTCTTTTGACCGTTGCACACCTTTGAAAACCTTTGAACTTTATAAAGGCTCCGAATCAAGGCTCTTTAAGTTTATGTTGGACGCCAAAAGAAAGAAAAACTTTTCTCAGTTTGGGGTTTGCTTATATTTTTAGGGTTGAATGAAGGACAAGTGGAAAGCTATCGCCAATCTTTTGGAGAAAGAAACTGGCATAATGGTGGAACCCTCTTATGAGGGCTGGGGGGCTGGATATGACCCTGTTTATGTTCCGCTCTTGGAGATGTGGGCAAGGGGAGAGCTTGAGGAGATCCCTCCCGTTGCAAAGGTGCCAAAGGGTATAGTCTTTAATGCGTTGGAGCTTTCAAAGAGGAGTGAAGACTATGCCATAAACTCAGTGAGGCACGAAATATACTATCTTTTGCACACGGACCTCTTTCTGTGGAGGTTGGGACAAAGGGAGGTGTTCAAGTTTGGCTATCCACCCACTGTCTTTTTGGTGCTATATTCCCTTTTGGAGTCTTTGAGGGTGGATGAGGAGGTTTTAAGGAGCCATCCTTCTTCAGAGGGAGCCTTAAAGCAAAGGTGGGAGGAGATCCTAAAGAACCTGAGGGATCTATATCCACATCAGGGCTTTGCGGTGGAGTTCGCGAGAGCTTGGCTTGGCTCCTCTGGGCTTTCAAGGGAACTTTACAGGAGCCTTCAACAGTATTTGCAGAGCAAAAGCAAGGACGCCTACGAAGTGCTTATGGGTGAAATCTTTGGCAGATACAGGGCATACATTGAGCAAGCCCAAACATTGAACTACATAGACCTACTTTTGGAAGAGGCAAGGGGAAGGGTAAGAAAGGATGCCCACAAGGGTAGGATTATGACCGATATTTTGAGAAAGCTCCCTGAAAGTTTGCAGACGGTGGTTCAAAATAGCAAAGAACTCAGGGCTGAGGAGATCCCTGAAGATATAAGGGAAAAGGTGCTTGCCCATCTTAAAAACCTCCCTGAGTGGATGAGAGATTACATAAAACAGATGTCTTACTTAGATATGGTGGAGAGGGACCTAAGGTTCATAACAAACTTTTTGCCCAAAACCCTAGAGACAGATTTAGAGCACAAGGGCTTTTTGCTGTTTTTGATAAAGCCTTGGGATCTAAGCAGCGCTTTGGAGGGAAAGTTCAAGAGCAAAAACTACGGAGAGCTATCCGATAGAGATAAAAGATACATAAAAGAGCATGGCTTAAGCGAGGAGGAATTCAAAACTTACAGTAGGCTTTTGAAGGATGTGAGGATCTATGTGGATGCCTTTAAAAGGAAGTTTGAAAAGTTCTTGCCAAAGGAGGAAGAGGGTTGGCAATCCTCTTATGCCATCGGCAAGCGGATAGATTACAAAAGAATTCAAAGGGAGGTACCCATAAAGAGGGGGAAGTTTTTTATGAGAAGGGAGGTGCCACAAGAAAAAAAGCTCGCCTTTAAGCTTCTAATAGACCTTTCTTCCTCTATGAAGAGGGAAAACAAAGCCATAAACGCCCTAAAGGCACTCTTGCTCTTTTGTGAAACACTGAACGCCTTAAACATGCCCTTCTCCATATCCGCCTTTAGCGAGGATGTTTTTAGCCTAAAGTCCTTTGACGAGGACTACAAGCAGATCAAATCCAAGCTCTTGAACCTTCCAAACCTTTTGGGCGGTGGTACCAACTTAGAAAAGGCTATCCTTCAAGGCTCGGAGGAGCTGGAGCTCTTTTGCAAAAAGAACCATTTTAGGGGTGTACTCATAGCCTTCTCGGACGGAGAGCCTACGAGGGGACTAAAGGGGGATGCCTTGAGGTCTCTTGTGAGGGAAGTTAAGGGGAAGTTTCCCGTAGTGGGCGTGGGTGTGGGAAAAGAGAAAAACTACATAGAAGAGTACTTTGAGGGCACTGGCATAAGGGTCTCAGAAGTCTCTCAGCTTGGGCAAGTCTTTTTAAGGGTGGTAGAAAACTATTTGAAACGGGCTTGGTCTGAGGTTTAAAATTTCTACTAAATGCTGGGCAAACTGTTGGCTGGGTCAAAGACTTTGGAACACGAAATCCTTCTCCGAAAAGCGGTTTTAAAAATCCCAAGTTCTAACTTTGGGGTGTTTTCACTTTACAAGTATCCCGCAAAGTTCATCCCACAGGTGCCCGCCTTTGTGATGGAAAACTATGCTAAAAAGGGCATGAAGGTTTTTGACCCGTTTGCAGGGTTTGGCACAGTAGGCTATACCGCAAAGGTGTACGGACTTGAGTATGAACTTTGGGACTTAAACCCACTGCTTGAATATTTTCACTCCCTTTGTGAGATAGAACCTAAACCTTTAGACAAAAGCTTGGTTGATAAAATTAAAGCCCACTCTCAAGAGTTTATTCCAGACTGGTCTAACCTTGAATACTGGCATCCGGTGGAGTTTATTTCACTTCTCTCTAAGGCTTGGGGCTTTTACCATCAGGCTGCGGATGAATACACTAAAAAGCTTTTGCTAGTTCCACTTCTAAAGCTTACAAAATATTTCTCTTATGCAGATGAGAAGGTTCATAAACTGTATAAATCAAAGTATGCCAAAGAGAAGGTTGAAAGGCTGTTAAAGGAAGATTACAAAGCACTATTTTATAGCCTACTTGAAAAGGAACTCGGAAATCTGGAGCAAAGGCTAAAGGAGTATCAAAGCCTGAATCCCAAAAAGGTCCATTGCAAGGTAAAGGCAGGTGTTGATGTTCTGGAGGAAGACTTAGAAGAACCTGTGAATATCCTAATAACTTCTCCACCCTACCTGCAAGCTCAGGAGTACATAAGGACTACAAAGTTAGAACTTTTTTGGCTGGGCTTTAAGGAGGACTATATTCGTAGCTTAGCAAAGAAAGAAATTCCATACAGAGATGTTCCAAAAGTTGAAATTTTTTCTGATACATACCATACCTACAGAACACTTATTGAGGAAAAACATTTGCTTGAACTTTATGACAATTACTTTTTTGCAATTCTTTCTATATTTGAAAGACTGTCCAAAAAGGTGTTGGATTATATGTTTATCTTTGTGGGACCAGCAAAAATAAGAGGACAGAGGATTCCAATACATCGGATCGTCATAGAACACATGGAAAGCAAGGGGGATTGGGTGCATGAAAAAACTTACATAGACAAGATCGTATCAAGGGTTATGTTTTCCACCGAAAAAAACCCTGCCACAGGAATAGAAGACCAGAGGATGGATAGAGAGTATTTAGTAGTTTTGAAAAGGAGATAAGCTGGATGTTCTTAACGAAGGGACATTTAGCTTCTCCCAACAAGTTTAAGGAGTTAGAAGATTTAAGGAACTTTTTGTCCAAGCTTAAGATGGACTATAAACTTCCCTTTGACGAAGAAGATTTATCAATGCTTTTACTGTCCGTTCTTAGATGCGATGATATTAGCGGTAGTTATGGCATACTGAAGAAAAAAGGGAAAAGAAGATATATAGATGAATTAAAAGTAAAAGCGTGGTTAGAGGAAAATCTCATACCCAACACAGTAGTATTACGGATGGACGATCCTGATATTCTTAAGCTACTATTCTTTTCCATTGAGATCACTTATAGCATGTTTTTAGGAGAGAGTAGGGCTACTCTAATGCAAAAAGGATTTAGGGAAAGAAGAAGAAGCTTTGAAGCTATAGTGGTGGATCAATTTGTAGGAAAGCTCGGAGAGGTTGCGGTCAAAAGATTTTTGGAAGCTCAGTTCAATGTAAATGTGGAGCTGGACTGGGATATTTCTCCACAAAGGGAAAGGCACGTAAACGATATAAAGAACGCAAATAAACTTATAAGCATAAAAACTTCTCCAAGTTTGGCAGGTATATGGGCTGAGGCGGATAAAGGATACGATTACGGAATAATGGTTAAATGTTCCGTTCCACTACATCCTCTTCTGCAGTTCTTTATTGAGGTGTGTGGTTTTAGAAATCTCTTAGACTTCGCCAAAGAAAGGTTAGGTTCAGAAGCCTTCTATGTGGATAGCATTAGAAATAGAATATTTAGCAGTGCGCAATGCGGTCAGATAAAGACAAACTTTGTATGTTATGTTTGTGGGTATTTTGAAGTTTCGGATGAAAACCTGAGAAAAGAGGGAGAAATACTTGAATATTTGGGAGTAGTAAGAGAAGAAAGGCACTTGGTTAGGATAGATGAGCTAAAAATACACACGCAGTAGTTGGGAAGAGTTTTTAAAGTCGGTGGGACTTAACTAAATGGTGCATTCTTGCGAATTTCTTATGATGCGTTAATATATAAGCTATGCCGAGGGAAATTGAATATGAAAGGATAGTGGAGGCGGTGAAAGAAATTGCCCTTAGGGCAAACTATAAATTACCCAGAGATGTGGTCCATGCTTTCCAGCAGGCCTTGGAAAGGGAAGAGTCTGAAGTGGGAAGGGAAGTGCTCAGGCAAATTTTGCTAAACGCAGAATCCGCAGAAAAGGAGGAGATGGCTTACTGTCAGGACACGGGTGTGGCGGTGGTTTTTGTGGAGATAGGGCAAGATGTCTGCGTGGTGGGAGGTTCTCTGAGGGATGCCATAGAGGAGGGCGTAAGGCAGGCATACACGGAGGGCTACCTCAGGGCTTCTATGGTCTATGACCCGGTTTTTGAAAGAAAAAACACAAAGGACAACACACCACCCATAATACACTACGAAGTTGTCCCCGGTGATAGGTTAAAGCTCATCTTTGCCCCAAAGGGTGCGGGTTCAGAAAACACTTCACGCTTGGCAATGCTAAAGCCCGCCGATGGATGGGAGGGAGTAAAAAGGTTCGTTTTGGAGACGGTAAAGCTGGCAGGTCCCAATGCGTGCCCTCCCTTTACGGTGGGTGTGGGCATAGGTGGAAACTTTGAGTATTGTGCGTTGCTCGCGAAGAAAGCCTTGCTCAGACCGGTGGGAGAGAGAAGCCAAGACTCTGTGGCAAGAAGGATAGAAGAGGAGCTCATTGAGGAGATCAACAAGATCGGATGGGGACCCATGGGCTTTGGTGGCACCACCACCGCCATTGATGTAAAAGTGGAGCTTTATCCATGCCATATAGCGTCTTTGCCTGTAGCGGTGAATATTCAATGCCATGCGTCAAGGCATGCGGAGGTGGAGCTTTGAAGTGGTTTTTGATCTTAGCTTTCATAGGTCTGATAACTGTTCTTTTTCTCTCCGGCTTTGCCTTTAGATGGCTGAGAAGTGTGCTGAGCAGGTAATCATCTCTTCCAAAGGTTCTCTTTGTGTTTCTCTTTTAGCTCAAGCTCAAGGAGAAACATGTATTTCAAAAAGGTATAAAAAAATGAGGAAAAGGCTACCAAAAAGCCTCTAACACCATCCAAAAAGCCCTTTTGAAGAAAATAAACCTTAAAAAAGCTCCAAGGTGGGTTAAACAGAAGGTTATAAAGTCTAAGTTTTTTACCCTTCTTATGGTAGGATTCCGCCATTATCTTTGCATACTTTAAGGTCTTTTCATACTGATGGTAAAGGCTCTCATAAGAGTAATGATAAAGGTCTCCCTTTAGTTTGTGTGCCTCTCCTTTGAAGATGGCTTGCTCGTGGAGATCCCCCTCAAACCTTACCAGACCCTTTTTAAAAAGCCGAACCCTCCATTCGGGATACCAAGTGTGCTCAAGAAATTTACCAAGGTAATAGGTTTTTCTGCAAACCATATAAACCTCCGCAGTGCGGGAAGATATGGCTTTTGATATGGAATTCCTCAGCTCCTCCGAGACTTCCTCGTCTGCATCCAAGACCAAAACCCAATCCTCTGAACATAGCTCTATACCTCTATTGCGTTGCTGTGCATATCCATCCCACTGGTGGAAAAATACCTTTGCTCCAAGACTTTTGGCAATTTCTACCGTTCTGTCGGTGGAGCCAGAATCAAGAACTACAATTTCGTCGGCAATGTCTTTCACGCTTTCGATCGCCCTTTTTATGTTCTTCTCCTCGTTTTTTGTTAGGATCAAAACAGACAGCCCCATCAATGGTTCAAGAGCTCCCTCAGCAGTGGGTTGAACTTTTTCTCCCTTCCTATGGTGGTCTCCTCTCCGTGTCCGGTGATCACGCGCACATCCTCCGGAAGCTCCAAAACTACCCTACGCAAGGATTTTTTCAAATCCTCCAAGCTACCACCCGGTAGGTCCCAGCGCCCCACGGAACCCCTAAAGAGCAAGTCGCCCGCAATGAGCAGGTTTTCCTCTGAGTAAAAACAGCAGTGTCCGGGTGTATGCCCGGGTGTGTGAAGCACCTTCAACCTTATCTTTCCAAAGCTAAGTTCCATACCTTCCTCCAAAAAGTCATCCGGCTCAGGACAGGGCAGGTCTGCACCTACATAAAGGTCAAAGCCCTTCCATATTGGGTCGTTGAGCAAGAAAAGGTCTTCCTTATGCACCAAAAAGGGAACACCCAACCTTTCCCTTAAACCCTTTACCTGTCCCACATGGTCTATGTGTCCGTGGGTAGCAAGGATATACTTGGGCGCGGTTCCCTCCAATGCCTTTAAAATCGCCCCCAAATCTGCCCCCGGGTCTATTACCACCGACTGCCCTGTGTTCTCATCCACTATCACAGAGCAGTTCATACTTAAAGGTCCCACGGGAATCACCTTTAGGATCATTTCTTAAAGAGCTCCGGAAGCTTTAAAAGATAAACGTAGATCCTTTTCCACTTGCTCCACTCCATAGCAGGCAGGCCTGCTCCGTAAATCTTGTTGGGTTCCAAATCCTTTGATACCCCGGACTTTGCGGCAACCTGCACATTGTCGCCTATGTTTACATGGTCTGCCACACCCACCTGCCCCGCAAGAATGACATTTCTGCCAGTTTTTACACTTCCCGAGAGCCCAACCTGACTTACTATTAGGTTTCTCTCTCCCAATCTACAGTTGTGGGCAACCATCACAAGGTTATCTATCTTGGTTTCCTTTCCCACAATGGTGCTGTCAAGCATAGCCCTATCTATGGTAGTGTTTGCACCTATTTCCACATTGTCCTCAATGACCACATTGCCAATATGGTTTAGCTTGATTATGCCCTCCTTGGTTATGTGATAGCCAAAGCCATCTGCCCCTATGACCGCCCCGCTGTGGATGCGCACATTCTTTCCTATGACGGTCCTTGGGTAAATATGAACTCCGCTGAAGATAACCGTATTTTCTCCCACAAAGGAGTGGTCTCCAATGTAGCTGAAAGGATAAACCTTTACACCTCTCTCAAGGACCACATTTTTTCCAATGTAGGCAAAGGGTCCCACATAAACATCCTCTCCCAACACCGCCGAGCTTTCCACGTGGGCTTTTTCGGAGATGCCCGTGGGATGCTCCTCCGGATATAGCTTTTCCAGAACAGTAGCCAAGGCGAGCTTTGTGTCTTTTACCAGTATGTAGCTTGGATGTTCCACTGGCTTTGGAACCACCAAGGTGGCGTCTTTTACATCCTTTACCCTCTCTGCATCCTTATCAGAAGGACAAAAGATCAAAGTTCTCTCCTTTGGGTCCTCCAGAGAAGACACGCCTACAAGTTCTAAGTTTTCACCAAAAAGCAAACCATCCACCAAGTCTGCAATATCCTTAGAGTTAAACCTCATTTGGGCACCACCCTGTAAAATCTCTTTTTACCCAGCTGAAGGCGAAGCTCACCTTTTATCTCTATCTCTTGGTTTGGATCCTCCACCTTTGTGCCATTTATCCTTAAGCCTCCTCCTTCCACCACCCTTCGGGCGGAGTTTTTGGAGCTCTCTATACCAAGCTCAAACAAAAGCTCGTAAGCCCTCCTTTTAAGACCATGAGGAACCTCTATGATGGGGGCATCCTCAGGGAATTCTCTCTCGGAGAAGGTTTTAACAAAGAACTCTAAAGCCTTGTCCGCCTGCTCTTTGCCATGGAAACGCTCTACTATAAAGTGGGCAAGCTTCTTTTTGGCATCCATTGGGTGCAAGTTTTTCTTAAAGTTCTCTATCTCCTCCTCTGTGTAGTCGGTTAAAAGGGTGTAGTAGTCCCACATAAGGTCGTCTGAGATGGACATGATCTTGCCAAACATACTTTCTGGCTCTTCCTGTATGGCTACGTAGTTTTGATAAGATTTGGACATTTTTCTTACGCCGTCTAAGCCTACAAGCAGTGGCAGGGTTATGCAAACTTGCGGTTCCTGTCCGAAAGCCCTCTGCAGGTCCCTTCCCACCAGAAGGTTAAACTTTTGGTCTGTGCCGCCGAGCTCCACGTCAGCCTTTAAAAAAACTGAGTCATAGCCCTGCAGTAGGGGATATATAAACTCATGGATGTATATAGGGACGCCTTCTTTAAAACGCTTTGAAAAGTCATCCCTTTCTAACATCCTTGCCACTGTGTATTTTCCTGCCAGCTTTATTATCCCCTCGGTTCCAAGCCCAGAAAGCCAGGTGCTGTTGAAAACTATGTTAGTTTTTTCTGGGTCAAGGATTTTGAAAACCTGATGCTCGTAAGTTTTGGCGTTTTCCAACACCTCCTCCCTTGAGAGGGGAGGTCTGGTTTCGCTCCTGCCCGTTGGGTCCCCTATCATGGCGGTAAAGTCTCCGATCACAAAATAGACCTCGTGTCCAAGCTGTTGGAACTGCCTTAGTTTTTGAAGCAGAACCGTATGACCAAGATGCAGGTCCGGTGCGGTTGGGTCAAAGCCCGCCTTTACCCTCAGGGGTCTTCCCTCCTTCAGCTTTCTCAAAAGCTCTTCTTCTTCAATGATCTCAACAACACCTCTTTTTATAATGCCCAACTGTTCTTCGGGAGAGAGCATGCGTAAAATTTTAAACGCTTTTCTGTTAAACTTTTATAGCCATGAAGAAGCTACCCTTAGCTTTGTTAATACTTTCTGCCTCCTGTGGAACGGTGAGAACGGGCGAAGAAGGGCTTTATAAATACAGCCTGCGCACTACGATTATAGAAAACGTAGAAAACTGCGAGAGCTTGCTAAAGAAGGAGAGCCTTAGACCTCAGGTGTGTGGAAGGTGCAGGATAACCTTTGAACCCCAGAGGAATAGGCTTGTGGTGGCGGAAACTGATGAATGTGTGCCATACAACGCCTACGGATGCTACACGACATCTGGAGAGACCTTCATAATAAACACAGTGAGCTGTAAGCCTTTAACGGAGAGATCGCCACGAACTCTGGAAGAACCGCAAAAGAGGTAGAAAGGTGGGGTTGATATTTGAACTTTCTGAGAAAGGAAGGAAAGGGTACAGGCTACCCAAGTTGGATGTGCCGACGGTAGATTCAGCCAAATACCTCGGTGAATACTATAGGGAAAATCTTAACTTTCCAGAGGTCTCGGAGCTTGACCTGATACGACACTACACAAAGCTCTCCCAGAGAAATTACGCCATAGATACCACCATGGTGCCCCTTGGCTCCTGCACCATGAAATACAACCCCAAGATCAACGAAGAACTGGCTAGGATAGAAGCCTTCACACAGGTGCATCCCTTTGCTCCAGAGGATTGTGTCCAAGGCACCCTCAAGCTTATGTATGAACTCAAGGAGCTTTTAAAAGAACTTAGCGGTTTTGCGGAGGTTTGCCTTCAGCCCGCCGCCGGTGCACAGGGGGAGCTCCTTGGCTTACTGCTCATAACCGCCTATCACCGAGACAGAGGAAATACCCACAAAAACAGAATATTGGTGCCAGACTCTGCCCATGGCACAAACCCAGCTTCTGCCAGCATATGCGGTTTGGAGGTGGCAAGTGTAAAAAGCGACTCAAACGGAGAGTTAGACTGGGAGGACTTTATAAAAAAGCTTGACCACAGAACCGCAGGGCTTATGCTAACAAATCCAAACACCCTGGGCATATTTGAGAGAAAGGTCAAAAGGCTTGCGGATGCCCTACATCAAAGGGATGCGCTCCTTTACATGGACGGTGCCAACTTCAACGCCTTAGTCGGTATGGCAAAGCCAGCTACTTGGGGGGTGGATGTTATGCACTTTAACCTCCATAAAACCTTCTCCACACCCCACGGAGGGGGTGGTCCGGGTGCTGGTCCCGTGGGAGTTTCAGAAAGGTTAAAGCCCTACCTACCTGTGCCACAGGTGGAGTTTGACGGTCAAAGATATTACCTCAATTGGGACATTCCCAAAAGCGTGGGTAAGATGCTTACCTTTTACGGACATGTGGGTGTGATGCTTAGGGCTCTGGCATACATCCTGTCCTACGGCAAGGATATAGACAAAGTATCAAAGCATGCAGTTTTGAACGCAAGGTATTTATACAGCCTTCTTAAGGATGTTTTGTGGGACCCATACCCAAGCTCACCCAAAATGCACGAAGTTGTCTTCTCTATGCAAAAAACAGGCATAAGCCCCACAGACTTAGCTAAAGCCCTTTTGGACAAAGGCTTTTACGCACCTACCGTCTACTTCCCCCTCGTGGTCAAGGATGCACTCCTGATTGAACCCACAGAAACAGAGAGCCCAAGAACCTTAAGGGCTTTTGCCAGCGCTATAAAGGAAATACTCCAGCAGGACCCGGAGGAGGTAAAAACCAGCCCAAAAAGGACACCGGTCAGAAGAATAAAGGAAGCAGAAGCCAACAGAAAGCCGATCCTTAAAGCCTCATTGGCATGATTACACAAAGATAGGGATCCTTTTCCAAGTTTGCGCTCTCAAGGATCACAGGGCTGTCTGCGTCTATTGCCTTTAGATACACCCTGTCTGAATCAAACCCTCCAAGGGCTTCTAAAAGATACTTTCCGTTAAAACCTATGTCCATAGGCTCAACAGCGGAAAGGCTCTCAATTTGAACCTCATCACTGCCCTCACCAAACTCGGGCTCTGAGATTTCCATCAAGATGACCTCAGAGGAGAATGAGAGCTTCACGGGAAAGGCGCTGGCAGATGCTATTGCAGAGAGTCTTTTTAGAGCACTCTCAAACTCAGCCCTATCAAGTAGCACGTTTAACCTGTAGTCGGTAGGAATAACTGCCATGTAGTCAGGATACTCTCCCTCCAAAAGCCTAACAGAGAGGGACCAATTTTCTCCCTTCACATGGGCAAAGTTCTCGTCCTTCCCCACTTCCACAGAACCTATAGTGTCCTTTAAAAGCCTTTCTAAGACCTTTAGGCTCTTACGAGAGAGCAAAAGCTCCTCCTCAAAGGAAACACCCTCGGGCATATAGAGGGCAAGCCTGTGTCCATCAGAACCCACAAAGTGAAGCCTTCCCTCTTTGCTTCCCACATACATGCCCTGAAGGGCATACCTTGTGTCCTCTTTGGAGATTGCATACTCTACCTTGGATATACCCTTTGAAAGCAACCCGCTTGGAATAGCATCCTTGCAAACCACCTCAGGAAATTCGGGAAATTCGGAAGGGTCCCCACAAACCAGCTTAAACTGGCTCTTTCCTCCTTTGATAATCAGTTTATCCTCTTCCAGCTCCATATATATCTCGGCGGAGGACAAGCTCTTAACTATGGATGTTAGCTTGTCTGCGTTGACGGAGGTCTCTCCGGGCACCTCCACCCTTGCGGGCAGGTTCAAAACCAAGAAGTTTTCCAGGTCTGTGGCGTAAATGATCAGCCGATCTTCTGTTGCTAACAGCTTAAAGTTGTTTAGAACAGGAAGGGCTGACTTCTTTTCTGTAGCAGATTTTGCCTTTGTAAGCACATCCTCCAGCTCCACCCTATCCACAAACAGACGCATGGCAATAGATTATAACATTGTTTCCAATAAGTAGCCTTCTATCCCTCCACAAGCCTAACGCTTTGCACTTATAACCCGTAAGAGATTGTTATTGTATAATCATATCATGCCATTACCCATCACCCTAAGCTTTAAGCTAATCTTTGAAAGAAAGGAAGAGAGGGAAAAAGTTATAAAGCTAATGCGTCCTCGGTCCTCAATCATACACTTCATACACAACAGGCTGAAAGAGGGAAAAACCGATAACGAAATATACAAGCTGACCCAAGAAAAATTTAACTCCTTACCCGCTTGGAATATAAACTCTGCCACCAGAAAGAACAGGCAATATCCCACAGATAAAGGAACCGATGGAGAGAATCCTGAGAGGGGAAGGGCAGACGTCCCCTTCCCTATCCTTTGCAGAACTCCATCAAGGGGTCTATCTCTTCCGAAGCCCATGCTGGTGGAAGGGGTGTTGGATAGGAGACAGGAACATGTTAGCTCCTGTAGGTCTTGCAGGGGCAGGGAGCTAAATAATTGAACTTGATCGGTGAAAATCTGCTGATAAACTGGAAGCAGAGGTTAGAGAGAAGGCTACAGGAGTTTCTTGAGGGCATTGAACCGCCAATTTTACAGTCCGCTATGGCATATTATCCCCTTCAGGGAGGTAAAAGACTAAGACCATTGATCGTGTGTGCGGTGGCTGTAGCCCTTGGCGGAGACCTTGAGGATGCTATAACCGTTGGCTGTTCTGTTGAATTTATTCATAACTACTCCCTGATACACGACGACCTGCCCCCTTTGGACAACGACCAATACAGAAGAGGAAAGCCCACATGCCATGTGGTCTTTGGAGAGGATTTGGCGCTTCTTGCGGGGGATGCCCTGCTAACCTTAGCCTTTGAGGTGCTCTCTGATAAAGATAACTTTAGAACCTTAGAGGCAGACAGGCTCCTTTTGATGATAAAGCTTCTTAGCAAAAAGGCGGGTGCCGAGGGTATGGTGGGTGGGCAGGTGATGGATGTTAGAAAATTGGGAGAACTTGAACATATAAGCCTTAAAAAGACCGCAGAGCTTTTTTCCGCCTGTTTTATGTTGGGAGGTCTGGTCGCAAAGAGGGATGAGCTTGTCAATGATTTGGAAAGAGTAGGTATGAACTTTGGGCTTCTCTTTCAGATGTGCGATGACTACAAGGACAAAGACGGCTTTTATCAAAAGTTTGGTGAAGGATTAAAGGACCTGATAGAAGCAAAAGGGCAAGAGGTGGCATTTCAACTTCAAACTTTGGGCTTGCTCACTACACAGATGCAAGCCATTTTAGACAGCTTTCTATGAGACTTGTCCGTATTTTTTTAGTAGGTTTTATGTGCAGTGGAAAAAGCACAGTGGGAAAGCTATTGGCGGACAAGCTTGGCTACACCTTTTGGGACATAGACCAAGTTATAGAGGAGAGGGAGGGCAAAAGCATAGAAGAGATATTTAAAAGCAAAGGAGAAGAGTACTTCAGAAGCATTGAGAGGAGTGTGTTGGAGGAGTTTTTGGAAAAAGAAAGGATTGTGGTCAGCACGGGAGGAGGACTTGGCGCGAACCCTACCGCTATGGAAAAAATGAAGTCTGCGGGCTTGGTGGTATGGCTGGATTTAGACTTTGAAACCTTTTTGCAAAGGTGTGCCCACCAAGAGGGTAGACCTCTTTTGAAGAGAGGGTTGGATTACCTAAGGGTCTTAATGGAGGAGAGGGAAAAGGTTTATAGGCTGGCACATATCAGACTAAAAGCAGACAAACCGCCCGATGCTTTGGTAGAAGGGCTTTTATCTCAGCTTTAGGGTTGCCACCGCCAAGACGCTGAGCAGAATGGAGACGATCCAGAGTCTGACTACGATTTTGGGTTCTGGAATGCCCGAAAGCTCCAAATGGTGGTGGAAGGGTGCCATTTTGAAGAGTCTTTTTCCCTTTGTAAGTTTGAAGTATGCCACCTGAAGGATCACGCTCAGGGTTTCAAAAACAAAGATCCCTCCCGCTATAGGCAGAATGAGTTCCGCCTTTGCTACGAGGGCTATTACCCCAAGTCCCGCGCCAAGGGCTAAGGCACCCACATCCCCCATAAATAGCTGGGCTGGATAAGCGTTGAACCACAAAAAGCCAAGTCCAGCACCTACTATGGCAAAGCAAATAACTGCAAGGTCTCCCGCATAGGGCACATAGGGAATGTTTAAATACTTGGCAATGTTTGCGTGCCCTACTGCGTAGGCTATTATGCCCAAGGATGCGGCGGTGGTCATAACAGGTCCAACCGCAAGCCCGTCAAGTCCATCGGTAAGATTTACCGCGTTAGATGTGGCTACAATCACCAAAACCGCAAAGGGTATATAAAAAAGCCCCAAATCTATCTGAAGGTTTTTAAAAAGAGGAAAGTAAAGCTTTGTGCCTACCTCTGTAAATTTATAGAGGGCAAAGGCTGTTAAGGATGCCACAAGCACCTGGGCGGAGAACTTAGCCCTTGCGGATATACCCTTTTTGTTCTTTAGCTTGGTATAGTCGTCCCAAAGACCTATGAGCCCAAAGCCAAGAATGCAAAGGGAGATCACCCAAAAGTAGGCAAGGTCCAGCCGCATGAGAAGGAGGGAGGACAGAAGGACGGATATAAGTATCACCAATCCGCCCATGTTGGGCACCAGTTTTTTGATTATGTGTCCCTCCGGTGTGTATTCCCGCACATAACCCTTAAAGAGTCTTTGAAGGGCTTTTAGCTTCTTTAGGAAAATGGGCGTTAGCAGTAGGGTTAGAAAGAAGGCAAGCATTATAGCCAAAAAGGACCGAAAAGTTATGTATTTGAAAACATTAAAACCAAAGAAGAAGTCCTTTAGATAGAAGGATAGATGGTATAGCATGTCAGCACCTGTTTTTACTAAAAAGTCTATCCAGTATTATGGCGCAGGCGTTTCTCACCGAAAGGTGGTTCCAATCTCCTGCACCGTGGATGGGCTCCAGTATGTAGTCAAAGGTCCTCATAAGGTCTGGAGGAATGCCATAACCTGTGCCGAAAAGGATTAAAAAGTCCTCCTGTCTTTTTTCTATCTCCCTTTTTAAAAACTCATAGCTTACGGTGTTTGGATAGGTTCTTGCGTCTGTGCCCACAAGCTTTGGCTTTCTTCCCCTTCTGTTTTGGATATCCTCTATAACCTCCTCCAAGTTGTAAGCGAGCTGAACAAGGCTAACCGTTTCTGCCCTCGTTGGGTTGGTATTTATACCCTCTTCAGAGGACCAATACTCTATCTGTTTTTTTATCACAGCCCTTTGGGCATCTACCGGCTGGACTATGTAAAAGGTGTTTATTTCATAGGCTCTGGCTGGTCTTGCTATATCGTGCAGGTCCATGGTGGTAAAGGAGGTTATTATGGTTTTTCCATCTCTATCCATGGCAGGAAAATGTAGAAGTGCAATGAAAACATTGTGATTGAGCATTTAATTTATTTTAACCGCCTCTTTTTAGCTTTGCTAAAAGTCTTTCCCAAAAGCCCTCCTTTGGCTTTGCTTGCACCAAGGAAAGCCTGTTTAATATTCTGGTTAGTTCTCCTATCAGTTCGTCGTTGAAAGGGTTCTGTCCTATTATGTTCTTTATCAGCTTTGGATGGTATTTTACACTACCCGCGTATTTTGGTTCTGCAGTTGTGAATTTTTGACACACAAGTCTTATGTTTTCATATACCTTTTTACCCTCTTCCTCTGAGGATACTTTGTTGACGATCAAGAAAAACTCCTTCATACCCTCTTCTGAGTTCATCACCTTTATAAAACCGTAGGCATCAGCTATAGCGGTGGGCTCTGGAGTTGTGATCAGTATGGGTATTTGGGAGGAGGAAACTATGGCTACGGTGTCTGAGTGTATGCCAGGTGGCGTATCAAAGATGACCCAATCGTAGCGCCCTTCTGCAAAGTCCTGAAGCCTTTGAATTAAAGTCTTTAGCCTGCCAAAGGGTATATTTACTAACTCCCTTATACCACTGCCGCTTGAGATAAAGTCAAAACCTTCCTCCACGGGAACAACCACTTCTTCAAGGGACGCACTTCCTGTAAAGAAGTGATAGAGATTTTTAGGTGGGGTTATACCAAGCATCAGATGTATGTTGCTCAGTCCAAGGTCTCCATCTATAAGCAGGACCTTTTTGCCGTTAGAGTGAAGGATCCTTCCTATGTTTATGGTAATTATTGTCTTTCCTACACCACCCTTTCCGCTGGCAACTGATATGTAGCCCGTAGGTTTTTCCTTACCCTCTAAAACCTTCAGGGGCATGGTCTGTAGTTCCATTACTCTTCCACCTTCAGAAAGAGTTTGGTAAGGTATTCATAGTTTGCCATTACCAGGTCCTTCGGAACCCGCTGTCCAGTTGTCCAGCAGAGTATGGGCAGTTTGGTGCGGTAAGCAAGGTTCAAAACATAGCCGTGGTAGAGGGTTTCGTCCATCTTTGTGAATATTAGCCCTTTTATGGGCAATACACTAAACCTTTCCAACGCTTCCGCCATGACCCTTTCGTCCATGTTGGCGCTTACCGTAAAGTATATTTCCAAGGTGAGCAGTTTGTTAAAAAAGGGCACCAATTCCTTTACCTTTATGTCATCATAATGGCTTCTTCCACCAGTATCCACAAGTACAACATCCATGGAAGAAAGCTCTCCTATGCATTCTCTCAATCTTTGGGGAGTGTCTGCGGTTCTGAAGGGCAATTCCATAATGCTAATAAATGTTTTTAACTGTTGAACTGCACCCACCCTGTAGCTGTCTATGGTTATAACACCCACCTTTTTTCCAAGCTCCTTTATGTAATAGGCAAGCTTTGCCACCGTTGTAGTTTTCCCCACACCCGTTGGGCCCACCAAGGCTATGATCTTAAAATCCTGTAGGGAACTTTCAAAATCCCTAACCAAATTCAAGGTGCTTTCAAAACCCATCTTTAAGGATTCGTATGTTTCTCCCTTCAAGTCCAAACGCCTTAACTCGTAGTCATAACCACTCCCTGCGTCAATGATCGCCTTTGCCACATCCCTTGCAACACCTCTGTTTATAAGTTTGTTCATAAGATTTAGCGCCCTCAGAGAGTATTCGCTTTCTATAGGTTTTGTTTCCTCTGGAGTCTCTCCCTTTTGCTTTTTGACTAATTCAACCACCTCCCTTAGGCTTTCTTTTAGTTTGTTGATCTCTTCATAAACGCTATCTTGGCTTTTAAGATGGTTAGAAAAATCTTCTGTATCTGGGATGCCTATGGTAACCTCCAATTGGGAACGGGAGATAAAGGGCAAAAAGGGTATCAACCTTTTCTTTATGATCCTTGTGGATAGTATGGTGGCGTCTGGTCCGTAGAGATTTCTCACCTCCTCCACTGCCTCCTGAAGGGAGTCCACCACCAATTTTTTAATCTTCATCTACGACACCCAGAACTTTTAGGTTTACCTGCCTGTCAATTTCATTATAAGATAAAACCGCAAGTTGGGGGAGGTATGCGGACAGGACTTTTTTGATGTGCCTTCTCAGGTTTGTGGCGGTTATCAACACTGGTTTGGCTTGGTATTGGACAAACTTTGAAATTTCTGGGTTTAGCTTGGGATATATTTTGTTTATAAGCAGGTCAAGGAACTCCTCCTCCTTTCCCTCTTGCAAGAATGCACTGAGCTTTGCCTCCAACCTGGGAGAGATTATCAGTGCGTAAAGGACATTGTCCGTTAGATATAGCCTTGTGATCCTCTTTGCAAGCCTCTGCCTGACGTATTCAGTAAGCAGGTCTGGGTCCTTTGTTTGTTCCACATAGTCTGCCAAGGTCTCCACTATGGTTAGAAGGTCGTTTATTGGGATGCCCTCGCTTAAAAGGTTCTGCAGTGTTCTGTGTAGAATAGAGATGGGTATCACATCCGGCACGAGCCCCTGCATAGCCTTTGGATACTTCCTGGTGAGGTTCTCCACCAGTTCTATAACCTCACCCCTACCAAGGATCTCGTGAAGGTTTCTCTTTATTACTTCAGAAAGATGTGTAATTATGGCGGTGCTTACATCCACCACCATATAGCCCAGCCTTTGAGCCTTTTCTCTCATGTCCTCTGTGATCCAGTAGGCTTTTAAGTTGAAGGCAGGCTCGTAGGTTTCCACACCCTCAATGCTCCCTCTCACATTTCCCAAGTCTATTGCCAGGTATCTGTTTGGCATTACCTCGTAGCTACTGATCTCAAGCCCCCTTATGAGTATTCTGTATTGATAGGGTCTGAGGGTTAGGTTGTCCCTTATATGCACCAAAGGAACTACCACACCAAATTCTCGGGCTATTTGCTTTCTCATGGATTTTATCCTCTCTGGAAGGTCTCCACCCTGAGACTCATCCACCAAGGGCACAAGCCCATAGCCTATCTCAAAGGCAAGGGTCTCCGGTTGTGTGATGACCTCCTCTTCCGTCTTTTCGGGTGGTTTTTTCTGTTCCACCAAAAGCTTTTCCAGTTCTTTTAGCTCCCTTTCCTGAAGGCTCTTTTTCAGCAGATAGTAAAGTCCTCCTAAAAGCCCAGCCATGAAGAAAAAGGGAACCTTAGGAAATCCCGGAATGAGCCCTATAAACGTCAGGAGGGCAGAGGAAAAGAGGAACACCCTGGGTTCTTTGGAAAACTCCTGAAGCAGAACATTTCCCAGCTGATCTTTGGAGGAGGACTTTGTTACCACTATACCTGCAGAAGTGGAAAGCATCAAAGCGGGTATTTGGCTTGCGAGACCTTCGCCCACCGTTAGCAAGGTATAGGTAGAAACCGCATCGGAAAAAGGCATGCCTTTAAGGACTATGCCTACTATAAGACCGCCCACCAAGCTCAAAAAGAGTATTATCAATGCGGCAATGGCGTCTCCCCTTATGAACTTGCTGGCACCGTCCATGGCACCGTAAAAGGATGCCTCCTGCTCTAACTGTGCCCTTCTCCTACGGGCTTCTTCCTCAGAGATCAGCCCGGCGTTGAGGTCCGCGTCTATGCTCATCTGCTTTCCGGGCATGGCGTCCAAGGTAAATCTCGCTGCCACCTCTGAGATCCTCTCCGCACCCCTTGTAATAACCACAAAGTTTATGACTATGAAGATCAAAAATACCACCAAGCCCACCACTACATCCCCACCCACAACAAACTTACCAAAACCCTCTATTATGTGCCCCGCAGCAGAGGTGCCCTCATGACCGTAAAGTAGAATCCTTCTTGCTGCGGCAATGTTTAAAGATAGCCTAAGGAGTGTTCCCAAAAGCAGTATAGAGGGAAAGGCTGAAAGTTCCAAAGGCTCTTTTATAAAGGCGGTAAGCGTTAAAACCGTCAAAGAAAAAGTTATACTTAATGCCAAAAGCACATCAAGAAGCAGGGCAGGAATGGGCAAAATTATGGCACCCAGTATCACCACAAAAGCCAAAAGCACCCATCCCTGGGTAATGTTCATGCTAAAATTTTAAATCTCATGCAAATAGAAGTAATCAAAGGTAGCATCCTTGAAGTGGATGCGGATGTGATCGTTAATCCCGCCAACTCCTTGGGACTTATGGGTGGTGGTGTGGCGGGTGTGATAAAGCGGTTTGGAGGAGAGGAGATAGAAAAGGAGGCGGTGCAAAAGGCACCCATTCCGGTTGGCTCTGCAGTGCTTACCACCCCAGGCAAGCTAAAATTCAAAGGAGTGATCCACGCGCCCACCATGGAAAAGCCCGCCATGGACAGCTCGGAGGAAAAGGTGAGGAAGGCGGTGAGGGCAAGCTTAGAGTTGGCGGACCGCTTGGGCTTTGAGACCTTGGCGATGCCCGGAATGGGCACGGGTGTGGGCGGACTTCCCAAGGAACTCTCCGCAAAGGCAATGCTTGAGGAAATAAAAAACTTCAAACCCAAGAGCCTAAAGAAGGTCATTCTGGTGGATATAGACCCAGAGATGGTTCAAGCTTGGCAGAAGAACCTTTGAATGCTCTTAGCATCGGGCGGATTTTTAGGAAAGTCTAACAAACTTTATAAATTTCCCATCAAGGAAGTGAAGTTTTTCAACTCCCTTTTGGAGTTAAAGGAAAGAAAGGGTTTTGTAGTCATCTCTTATAAGCTCTCAGAAGAGACCCTTGGTGTAAAGGTAAAGGCATCCTCTTTCCCTTCCATTGTTTTCGTGGAGGCGGGAGAACCTGTTGAGTTTGAACTAAGACCCAAGCCTTTTAAACTGAGCCTGAAGGGCTTTTCCTTGAACGAGAAGGAGTACATAGAGAAAGTCAGAAGGTTAAAAGAGGAGATTGAAAAGGGCACAGTCTATCAGCTTAACCTTTCGACGAGGATGGACTTTAAACTGGAAGGTTATCCCTTGGACCTCTTCTTGAAATTCTTTGAAAGGCAACCTACCCCCTACGCCTTTTTTCTTGACCTGAAAGACTTTTACATCCTAAGCGGTTCAATGGAGCTCTTTTTGGAGAAAAAGGGAGGGCTAATAAAGAGCAAGCCCATAAAGGGAACCGCCGAGAGTGAAGACGCTTTACAAAATAGCCAAAAGGATAAGGCAGAGAATTTGATGATCCTTGATATGATGAGAAATGACCTTTCAAGGGTGGCAAAGGTGGGCAGTGTAAAGGTAGAGGAGATCTTTAAGGTGGAAAAATACACAACCCTGTGCCAAATGCACTCCACTGTGGTGGCACAGACGGACAAAGACCTTGAGGAGATTCTACTCAACACATTTCCCCCTGCCTCGGTGACGGGCGCACCAAAGAAAAAGGCGGTGGAACTAATAGACGCTTTGGAGCCCCATCCGAGGGACTATTACTGCGGGTGCGCAGGCTTTGTTTGGAATGAAGACTTTACCCTATGCGTTCTCATCAGAACAGCCTTTGGCATTGGGCAAGAGCTTTCTTATTACGCGGGCTCGGGTATTGTGTATGATTCGGATGAAAAGAGGGAGTGGGAGGAAACCCTAAGCAAAGCAAAAGCCTTTTGGTCTACGTAAAGGTTCCTGATGAACCTTGTGGAGTTAAAGGAAGCTCGTATAATTAATATCCCAATGATGAAACTGAGCATATTAGGTTCTACTGGCTCGGTGGGCACGCAAGCCCTAGATGTGGTTAGGGCATACAGGCAGGATATTGAACTGGTGGGTTTGGTGGCAAGGAGGGCATCGGATAAACTGCTAAATCAGGCAAGGGAGTTTAAGCCTAAGTATGTGGTGTCCTATCAGGAGCCCGAAAAGGATTGGCTTGAAAGTCTCCCGAGGGAGTGTGTGTATTTGAAAGGTGAAGAGGGTTTGCTGGCTGTTGTGGAGGAATCTGAAAGGGTTTTGAACGCCATTTCGGGCATAGATGGGCTTTTGCCTACCTTTCTTGTGCTCTCAAAGAACAAGATGCTACTTGCCAGCAACAAGGAATCTGTGGTCTGTTTGGATGGGTTAATCAGAGAAAAGTCAGAAAATGTGGTGCCCGTGGATAGCGAACACAACGCCCTTTTTCAACTGCTTTCAATGACAGACAGGAAAGAGATAAAAAAGGTCTATCTTACCGCCTCCGGTGGTCCCTTCAAGGACACGCCCATTGAGGAGCTTTCAAAGGTAAAACCCGCCCAAGCCCTAAATCATCCCACCTGGCAGATGGGACAGAAGATCACAGTAGATTCTGCCACTTTGATGAACAAGGGCATAGAACTTTTGGAGGCTAAGGCACTTTTTGGTTTGGACCCAGACCTTATAGAGGTGGTGATCCATCCCAAGAGCCTGGTGCATGGAGCCATAAAGTTAAGAGATGGCAGTTTTCTCTTTCAGGTTTCTCCGCCCGACATGAAAATTCCTATAATGAACGCCATTTTTTATCCCGAAAGGCGAGACAATCCCTTCAGAGAGGTTAGCCTTTTTGAGCTTTCTCCCATAGTTTTTGAAAGGGTGGACAGGCAAAAGTTCAGGGCTTTGTCCCTGTGTGAATGGGTCGCAAGGATGGGAGGTGTTTATGTGCCCGTGCTTTTGGGTGCGGACGAGAGGGCGGTGGAGCTCTTTTTGGAGGAACGCATAAGCTTTGATAAAATAGTCCCATTGGTGGAGGAGGTGCTCTCTTCTGTTAGCATAAGAGACCCAGAAACCGTAGAGGAGATCATCCAAGCGGTAGAGTGGGGCTACAAAAAGGTGGATGAAGTGTTGGGCAGAGTGCTATGAGGGAGGTCTTTTACGCCATTCTCTTTGTGTTCTTTGCCTTTTTGCCCTTTCATCTTTTATCTTCTCCGAAGGCTTACTCGGTGAGCATGAAAAACGTGGACCCATCCAAGTTTGAGGTAAAGGTAGGCAAAGAAGGGGGAACTCTCTATTACATACTTTTGGGAGATCCAAAGACCTTGAACCCCGCCCTTGCCCAAGAGACAAGCTCCACCGCAGTGCTCTCGGACCTTTTCAGTGGGCTAACAAGGCTGAACCTAAAAACTATGGAGTATGAGCCTGACTTGGCAGAAAGCATTTTAGCCTCTGAGGACGGAAAAAGGTATGTGGTAAAGCTAAGGAAAGATGTTAAGTGGAGCGATGGGAAGCCCTTTACCGCAGAGGATGTGGTTTTCACATACAGGGATGTCTATCTCAACAAAAACATTCCTAACTCTACTGCAGACATGCTCAGGGGAGTTCTCAGAGAAGAAAGGGATGTGGAGAACTTTGTAAGGGCAATAGACTCATACACCCTTGAGTTTAGGCTTCCAAAGCCCTTTGCACCCTTTCTTGGCATCCTGGCAAGTCCCATCTTACCCAAGCATAAGCTGGAAAAGTTTGTCAAAGAAGGGACCTTTATGCAGGCTTGGAATGTGAGCACAAACCCAGAGGAGATCGTGGGCACGGGACCCTACAAGCTAAAGAGATACATAAAAGGACAGCTGGTGGAGTATGAGGCAAACCCCTACTATTATAGAAAGGACGAAGAGGGCAAAGGGCTACCATACATAAAAAGAAAAATAGCATACATAGTCCAAGACCCAGACACAGCCCTGCTCATGTTCTCCACCGGCAAGGCAGACTATCATGGCATCAGGCCCACAGACCTTATGACTGTAGTTCGCTTGAAGGGTATCAGCCTTTTTGACTTGGGACCTACTCCATCCACTACCTTCCTTGTTTTTAACCAAAACCCGCAGGCGGACATTCCCAAGTATAAGCTACGTTGGTTCCAAAACTCCCAATTCAGAAGGGCAATCTCTATGGCAATAGACCGCTCTGGAATTAGTCTGCTCGTCTATAATGGTTTGGCACAGCCCCTTTATGGACCCATCACACCCGCCAACAGACCTTACTATTACGAGGGACTGTTCCCAGAAATCCCTTATGACCTAAAAACCGCCAGAAAGCTTTTAGAGGAACTTGGCTTTTCAGACAGAAATAAGGATGGCTGGCTTGAGGACCCAGAGGGAAACACCGTGGAGATCATCCTCCTCACCAATGCAGAAAACAAAGAAAGACAAGCCATAGGAAACATGATAAAGGAAGATCTGGAGAAGTTGGGTATAAAGGTAATTTTTAACCCTGTAGATTTTAACGCTCTGGTGCGCAGGCTCACCACCCCTCCCTACCAGTGGGAGGCTGTAATAATAGGTCTCACTGGTTCCTTGGACCCACACTTTGGCAGGAACGTGTGGCACTCTTCGGGCACCCTGCATATGTGGAACCCAAGGCAAAGAACACCAGCTACAGTTTGGGAGAAAGAGGTGGATGAACTCTTTGACATGGCTTCTTCCGTGCTAAACAGAGAAGAAAGAATTGAGCTATACAGGCAAGCATACAGAATAATAGCCAAAGAGCAACCTCTCATATTCTTGGCTACTCCAAAGAGCATGGTGGGAGCCAGAGATAAGTTTGAAAATTACTTTCCCACCGTTTGGGGACAATACGAAGAGGAGTATATGTTTTTCAAGTGATAAGCTCTCTGAGCCTTTCCCGAAGAACCTCGTAGGTTATCTCTTTGATTATGCCTTCCAACGGTATTGATTCAATACCCTTTTTGAGTTCCTCCCTGAGGAGTTCCCTAACAAGGTCGCTCGGATTAAAACCTTCAAAGGCTCTTTTGATTTCCTCTTTAATGGTTTCCTCTATCACCTTCTTAATATCCTCCAAGGACACGCCTTTCAATACATCTTCCAATCTTTCTGTCTTCTGTTGCGAAGCGCTTACCGTGGGCATAGCCTCCTCTATAGGTATTTGTGGGACTGGGGTAGGTTCTTCCTTTTGTTCCTTAAAGGCGAACTCTTCCATAGGCAATGGGCTTTCCTCTAACCTAGGCATTTCAAGTTTTTTAATGATTTGAAGGAATTCCTCAGGTTCAACACCCTTTTCTTTTTCCTGCACAGCTTCTTGCTTCTCAAGTAGTTCTCCGAGCATTTGAATAAGTGTTGTTTCTTCTTTCTTCAAAGGAACGAAGATTTCTTTAAATTTTTCTACTATTTTCTTGGGGCTCTCTTCCCTTGAAATTGCGTGCTTATTTATGAGCGGAACATCATCTATGTTTATGTTAAACAGTTCGTCTATCAACACTAAAAAGGGCTTTTGAGCTATATCATGGTCTTTAGCTAATTCCATTAATCTCCTCTTTGCTGCAAGCCCTGAGATCGCATCAAATATAACTCCATCTACATCTTTTAAAGGAATTTCCAAGTCTCTAAGGGACCTTACCACAACTGGCTCAAAATTTTCAGATAGTAAGGGAGTAATACTATCTGCCAGGGTGCTATCAAAGGACACTACTGCAACCTTCTTCTGTGGATGAGCACTTTCGGGGATGTATTGGGAAACCTCCTCCTTTGATTCTGGGTGTGCTTCTGCAAGTTTAAGCTCTTCTTCAAAGAATAGCTTTTGTATGCTTTCCTGTTGCGAGGGAGTTATCTCTATCACCCCATCTACTTCTCCCACAGTCTGTTTGTGGGTTTCTATTTCAAGCTCTAAGGTGGGCAATTGGTATTCCTCTGTTTCTTGAACAGGCGCCATAACAGCAGATAGAATTTGATCAAGGGTGCTCTCCCTTGGTATAAGCATCTTTTTTTGTGGTTTTAGATTTTGAGCATTTATAGGGAACAGGTCATCCACAAGCACCACAAACTTCGCATCCTTGAATTTCTGTAGATATAGATTGTTTATATCTTCTTCGGAGAGGGCTCCCGATATTGCGTCATAAATTATCACGTCAAAATATGGAGTTGCCAAACTAAGGGCCTCCTCCCCATTTTTAACATCCATAACTTCATATTCACTGAGGGCATTCTTTAGCTGTTCTACTAAACTTCTGTCAAAGGAAACCATCAATACTTTCATTTTCTTACCTCCATTTCTTTAAATATATTATCAAGTATTCTTTTTGCCTCTTCAATACTTTCCCTTGGTATTATCCTGTGGGTAGCAATAGCCAGCCGAACAGCCTTTAGCTTCCTTTCTAAATCCGGTGGGTAGGTTTTTTCAACTATTTTTACTTCAGTGTTTTTCTGCTGGGCTTGTGGGATTAGCATATAAACAATGCCTATTGCAAATAGTATTAATCCAGCCAAGGATATACCAAGGGATGTTGGGTTTTTGAGCATTTCTTCTATATATTCTCCAAAATTGTATTTTCTGGTGTATATATATACCTCTGCCTTAGACGGCAATATTTTGTGGTAGGACGAATACATATTGACATACGTAGGGTTCTGAAATACCTGACCATATGTGTATATCTTTCCTTCGGCAGGTTTAAATATAAAAAATCCTTGGTCTGGATAGTCTATATTCTTTAGCTCTTTACCTTCATACACTGATAGCATAAAACTGGCAAAATTTGCGTTTATTTTTTCTTGCTTCTTTATGGCGTATATTTCAAAGGATGTGTAGATTCCCAATCCAAACAATAAGAAGCCCAATATCATGAAAGTAAGAGACAGAAATATTTTCATCTTTATCCTCCAACCGTTATAGCTTCTATAAGCAAGGATGTAGAACCCACATGCCCATACATCCTAAGGTCTTCTCCTATTCCCACTAAATTTTTCAGAAGTTCCTGAATGTTCCCTCCTATGACTAGTCCCTTCACTGCTCTCTCCTTCTTGCCACTTTTATAAATTATACCAGAAGCGCCCAGGGAAAAGTCTCCGGAGATGGGGTCTGCGGTATGCAAACCCATAAGGTCTAAAATCAAAAAGACCTCCTCGTAAGCCCTCAACAGGTCTTCCAGAGTGTGGGTTCCCCTCTCTATGTAAAGGTTCCTTATGCCGGAGGTGGGCAAGCTTTTATAGCCGTATCTTACCGAATTACCCGTTGGTTTGGCATTGCATTTGACTGCAGTATATACACTGTGCAAGAACCCTCTAAAAATTCCCTTTTCAATTACTATGTTTTTCTTAGATGGAATGCCCTCCGCGTCCAAGTCCAGAGAACCCACACCCCCTTTTAGGGTCCCGTCATCTATCACTGTTAGCAGAGGGCTTCCTATTGCTTGTCCTTCTTTGCCCTTTAGCAGGGTTTTGTTTTTTACGAGGGCATCCCCCAAGAACATCGGGCTGAAAGCCTCCAAAAGGGATACCGCACTGTCTCTGAAGAAGACAACGGGAATGACCTTTGTTTCGTAAGAGACCGCCCCCAACTGGGCAGTAGCCTTAAAGACTACATCCTTAGCCATCTCTTCAAAGTCTATGTCCTTTAAATATCTACCGCTCCTGTATTCATAGGATATAGCCTCTTCCCCGTTTTCTACTGCAAGGGCTGAGGTAAGGCAGGAAAAGTAGGTGGTTGTGTAGCTGTATTCAAGACCCTGAGAGTTAAAGCAATGAACCTCCACTTTAAACTCCTTCAGGCTTGTCTTTCTTGTACCCACTACCCTTCTGTCAAAGTCCTTTGCAAGTCTTTCAAGGTTTATAAGCAACTCCGCTTTGTCCTCCACACTCAGAGAAAGTCCCTCGTGATCGTAATCCGCTTGCAACTGCCCTTTAAACTCGCCTTTGTTAAGAACAAAGCCGTCATCCTCTGGCGTAAGCTCCAAGGATTCCACTGCCCTCTTTACACAGCTTGAGACCGCCGTCCAGGATAGGTCTGTAGTGTATGCAAATCCCTGTTTAAAATCCTTTAGGACCCTTATACCCAAGCCAACCTCCTTTGACTTGGAAATGTTTTCCAAGCTCTCTCTTGAGGTTTCCACCAAAAGTTTTTCCGTGCTCTCTATGTATGCTTCGTATTCATACTCTCCTTTTAAAGAGTCTTCTATCCACTTCTTTAATTGTCCCATCGTGAAAGATTTTATAATAGTTTTTGGCTATGGCGGAGGAAAAAGAAAAGTTAGAAGAGAAAAAGGGAGGAAGAAAGATCCTGTTTCTAATACCTATCCTTTTATTACTTTTGGCAGTTGCGGGCGGAGGTGCCTATTTTTTCCTACTCAACAAACCTAAGAAGGAGGGTGAGGAAAAGGTTGCGCCCTCCCACGTGGGAGTCATGGTAGATTTGGGAGTATTCACCGTCAATTTGGCGGACAAGGGAACGGACGCCTACGCAAGGGTAGCCATAACCTTGGAGCTTTCCAACGAAAAGGTAAAACAGGAGGTAGATAAAAGAATGCCCATAATCAAGGATGCCATCATAGATGTGATAAGTAGCAAGACCTCGGATTTTGTGAGGACGCCCGAGGGAAGGGAAGCCTTAAGGTTAGAGCTCATAAAAAGGCTCAATATTATTCTGGTGGAAGGTGGCGTCCGAAACATATACTTTACTGAGTTTGTAGTTCAGACGTCGTGATGGATCTCTTTTATAGCCTTTTAAAGGTTCTGCTATCTTTAGCCATAGTGGTGGTGCTCATACTCTTGGTGGTTCCATACCTGCATCCTCTTCTAACAAGGCTGAGCCTTAAAGGAAGGTCCGGTAATGTGAAGGTTTTAAGCATTGTTCCCCTCATGAGGGGTGCCTTTTTGGTGGAGCTTGAGGTAAAGGGGGTGTATATGTTAATCCTTGTAAGCGAAAGGGGTGCGGATGTTGTTTATAAAGACCTTAGCCCTTAGTCTTTTATTAGTTGGCTTTGGCTACGCCCAAGAGCAAATACTGCCAAACATAGAGCTAAAGGTTGGCACAGGACAGCTGGACACCTCCATAAGGCTCTTGATCCTCCTGACCATTCTATCTCTCGCCCCATCCATTCTGATTATGACAACATCCTTTGTTAGGATCGTTATAGTGTTATCCTTGATAAGGCAGGCTTTGGGTGTTCCCACCGTTCCACCCAATCAAGTGATCGTATCCCTTGCCCTCTTTTTGACCTTTTTTATCATGAAGCCTGTTTTTGAAAACATAAACCAAACCGCACTTCAGCCTCTGCTCAAGGGGGAAATAACCGATCAGGTGTTTTTTGAAAGAACCTCGGACATATTAAAGGAGTTCATGGCTAAGCATACAAGAAAGGAGAGCATAAAGGTCTTTTTGGATGTGTCTGGTATGAGCAAGGAGGAAAGGGAAAAGATCAGATCACCAAAAGATATTCCCCTTAGCGTGCTGATCCCCGCCTTTATGGTAAGCGAAATAAGCGTAGCTTTCCAGATAGTCTTTCTGCTATACCTACCCTTTTTGATCATAGATTTGGTGGTTGCGTCCATACTTATAGCCATGGGCATCCTCATGATTCCGCCCCAGATCATCTCCTTGCCCTTTAAACTCATGCTCTTTGTGTTGGCTAACGGCTGGGAACTTGTTATACTTTCCCTTGTAAGGAGCTACCAATGAGCCCAGACCTGATCCTTTCTATGGGACAGAAGATGCTTGAGATGGCTTTTATTTTGGCGGCGCCCGTCCTTTTGGCTACCTTCCTTGTGGGACTTATCGTTAGCATTCTTCAATCTGCCACCCAAATACAGGAAATGACCCTCGGCTATATCCCAAAGCTCATAGCGGCCTATGTGGTCGTTCTTCTTTTGGGTGCGTGGATGCTAAACAAACTGCTGGACTTTACAAAGGAGCTCATAGTTAATATTCCCGTCTGGCTCCGATGATCTCCCTTGACCTAAACAGCCTTTTAACCCTCTTTTTGCTTCATGTTAGGGTTATTTCCTTTCTCTTTATGGTGCCCTTCTTTGGCAGAGAACTGTTGCCAAACACTTTTAAGGTCTTCTTTGCTACCGCCCTTTCTTTTATGCTCTTTTTATACACAAACCAAAAACCTATAGAATTTGCTACCACAGGACACTTTTTTCTTGCAGTTTTAAAGGAGTTTCTCTTTGGTTTTTTCAGTGGTCTTTTTCTTAGGTTTATCTTTGATGCGGTTATGATGGCGGGGGAGATCATAGGCATAAACATGGGTTTATCCATTGCCACCCTTTTCCTTCCCCAACAGCCCCAAGCTTCTGTTTTTTCTGTGTTTTTTATGCTACTTTTTACATCCTTTTTCCTTTCGGTGGGAGGTCCAGAAATAGTTTTTCTCTCCCTTGCCAATAGCCTGAGCAAGGTGCCCTTGGGAACCTTTGACCTCTATTCCATAAACCCAGATGTGTTCCTAAAGCTTTTTTATGAGGGCTTTAGCCTTGCGGTTAGAATTTCCCTGCCCATAGTTCTGAGCATGCTCCTTTTAAACCTAACCCTTGCCCTACTGAATAGGTTTATCCCTCAAATAAACGTCTTTATAGTTGGTCTGCCTATGCAAGTGTTTTTAGGCTTTGCCCTTTTGGTGCTTCTCTTTCCACTAATATCCTATCTGCTATCAAGCCACCTAAAGGAGTATATAATCAAATTCAGCAGGGCTGTGGGAGGCTAATATGGCGCAGGAAAACAAGACAGAAAGGGCGACGCCTTATAGGAGAAGAAAGCTCAGGGAGGAGGGTAATGTAGCCAAAAGCGTAGAGATCGCCACCGCAAGCACAGTCCTCTTAGGGAGTATAGCGATCTTTTTCACAGGATATACGCTTTTTAGTAAGGTTTTGGAGCTATTTTGGAGTGTTTCCTTAAACCCACACGTTGATTTCCATAGGATCTTCATTCAAATAAAGGAAAGCATATTTCCCCTTATACTGCCCTTCTTTGTGCTAAGCCTTCTGGTAGTTGTTCTTACCCACATAGCCCAGTTTGGTTTTATTTTCACCATAAAACCCCTTGAGCCCAAGCTTGAAAGGCTAAACCCCTTTGAGGGTCTAAAGAGAATTTTCTCACTGACCACCCTCTTTGAGCTTACAAAGAACCTGCTGAAGGTCTTCCTCCTTATGATCGTTGCCTATTTCTTTGTTAAATCTGGGCTTTGGGAACTCTTTAACCTTTTTGCCAGTGAAAACTCAACCGCAATAAGGAGTTTTTTGGGCTTCACCTTTAAGTTGGTGGTCTTTATCTCGGTGATTGCCCTGTTTATAGCCCTTTTGGACTATGCATACAAACGGTGGGATTACGAAAGAAGGATCAGGATGAGTAAGGAGGAGGTAAAGGAGGAATACAAACAGCAAGAGGGTAATCCCCTTGTTAAAGGTGCCATCAGGCGGAGGATGAGGCAGTTGGCAAAGGGTAGGATGCTTCAGGAGGTTCCCAAGGCGAGCGTTGTTATCACAAACCCCACTCACATAGCCATAGCCCTCCGTTATGACCCCAGCAAGGGAGATAAAGCACCCATCCTCTTGGCAAAGGGCAAAGGTGAGACAGCGGAGAGGATCGTAGAGGTTGCCATCGTTCATGGCGTTCCCATAGTCAGAAGGGAAGAGTTGGCAAGAGCCCTCTATCCAGTGGTGGAGGTTGGGGAGGAGATCCCACCTAAATTCTACAGGGCGGTGGCAGAGGTTATAGCCTTCGTTCTCTCTCGCAGGAGGAGGATTGCGGTATGACAGACCTTGGAAAGTGGCTGATCTTTGTGGGTGCGTTTTTTATAGTCTTTGGTTTGGTCCTTCTGTTTGTTGAAAAACTTCCCTTTGGTTTTGGCAAACTGCCTGGGGATATCTTCATAAAGAGGGACAATTTTACCTTTTACTTTCCCTTAGCCACTTCTCTGCTGATAAGCCTTTTGCTGACCCTTATCCTTAACCTTATATTTTGGTTTTTGAGAAAGTGAGTGGCGGAGCCGACGGGACTTGAACCCGCGACCTCCGGCTTGACAGGCCGGCGTTCTGACCTGGCTGAACTACGGCTCCTCAAGGTTATATTATAACACACATGGAGATTTTTAACCAATACGCCAAAAACTACGATCAGTGGTACGAAAGACCCTTTGGAAGTTCTGCCTTTAGGCTTGAGGTAGCTTGCCTTAAGAGAGTTATAAGTCCCTTTTCTTTATCCCTTGAGGTGGGAGTGGGAAGCGGTAGGTTTGCTCAAGCCTTAGGGATTCCGTACGGATTGGATCCTTCAATGGAGCTTTTAAAGTTGGCAAGGCAAAGGGGTATCCATGGAGTTCTCGGAAGGGCGGAGGCTTTGCCCTTCAAAAGCTCAAGCTTTGACTTGGTCCTTATGGTGGTCTCTGTATGCTTTTTTGAAGAGCCCTTGCGTGCCTTTGAGGAAGCCCACAGGGTTTTAAAGAACGATGGATATTTAGTGCTTGGGCTTGTCCTTTCTGACAGCCCTTGGGCGGACTTTTACAAAGAAAAGGCAAAGAAGGGACATCCTATTTACTCCCACGCAAGGTTTTACTCCTTTGGAGAACTTTCCTCCATTTTAGCCCAAGCAAGCTTCAGGATTGAAAAAGTATGCACCACCCTCTTTGAAGAGCCACAAGACCAAGAGCCTGTGAAAAATCAAGAAATAAGGGAGGGCTTTTGGAGAGAGGGAGGGTTCTTCTGCGTAGGTGCTAAAAAGACAAACTGATGAGCCTTTCAATCAACTTGGCAAGGTTAAAATCCTTGTCTGTAATGGCATTTGCGTCGTGGGTCATTAGTTTGATCTTTAGCCTTTTAAAACCCAGTTCCACATCCGGGTGATGCCACAGGCTTTCAGCCAGGTAGGCTATGGCGTTGAAAAGCATGACCGTTTCCTTCCAGTTTTTGGTGTTGATCTCTCTGCAGATGTATCCATCCTCGTATTTCCATTGGGGAATTTCGTCCTGTATTTTTTGAAAGACCTCCTCGGGGCTGTAGCGCTTTAATCCTTCTTCTGGCATGAGGGACACACCCCATAAATATAAAGGGAGTGGGACAATACCTTAAAGCCGTTTAACTCCTCGGGCACCCGGCATCCAGCCTCTGCCTTCAGGTCCAGTATGGTTCCACACATTACGCATACCAAATGGTCGTGTTCTTGGACGTTTGCGTCATACCTTACTGAACTTCCCCAGTAGGCAACCCTTTTTATAAAGCCCAACCCTTCCAAAGTTTCCACCGTTCTATACACGGTAGCCAGAGAGACAAAGGGATATATTTCCTTAACCTCTTCGTAAATTTCCTCAACGGTGGGGTGGTCCTCTCTACGCAGAAGGATCTCATAAACCGCCAACCTCTGGGGGGTGATCTTTAACCCCTTCTCCTTGCAAACCTTCACAAACTCTTCAAGCCGTTCCTTTTGGTGCGCCACCATGTCAAGTTAATAATATAAAGCACATAAAAATAATTTGCAACTAATTCGGTTGAGAATTTACCCTTACATTAATCCTCCTCCTCCACATGCCTCATGCCCTTTTGTTCCTTGCTTTTGCAGACTTTTTGTGTTCTTGCTCCTTGCTGATATTATAATACTTACCTTGTAGGCGAGGTGCCGGAGTGGCCGAACGGGGCGGTCTCGAAAATCGCTGTGGGTTCAAAGCCCACCGGGGGTTCAAATCCCTCCCTCGCCGTAAAAGGTTTAACCATGAGTTATTTGACGAGGGAGCTAAAACCTTACTTTGAGAGGGGCTTTATGCCCTTGATTGACGCCATCAGCAAGGCTAAGGTGCATCCCAATTTTTTAACGATCTTGGGTTTGTTCCTCGTGGCGGTGGGCTCCTATTTCCTTTACCTTAAGGCTTATCTTCTTAGCTTTATATTCTTGCTCTTGGGGGCCCTCTGTGATGCTTTGGATGGCGCCATAGCCAGAAAAACCAAACAGAATAGCCCCTTTGGTGCCTTTTTGGACTCTCTAACCGACAGATTTTCTGACGCCTTACCATTCATAGCCATAGCCCTCTCCTCCCAAGATAAGGTTTTGTCTATTCTCTCCCTTTTGGTATTGGTCTTTTCCTTTGGTGTTAGCTACGCAAGGGCAAGGGCGGAGGGACTGGGCTTTGAGTTAAGGGTGGGCTTTTTTGAAAGGACAGAAAGGTGGGTCGTTCTTTTGGCAGGCGTTCTTCTACAGCAGATATTTTTGGCTCTGATCCTTTTGGCAGTAGGTTCCTTTTTGACCTTAATCCAGAGGGTTTATACTTTTATGAAACTCTCCCAAGGGAGGTGAAAGGATGGGAAGGCTGATCCTTGCGATCCTGTGTTTGTTTGTGGCTACTGGGACGGTGCTTGCCACTCAACCCAAAGCCCAGAAAAGGCAAAGCATAAGCCACAAAAAGTCTAAGGTTAAATCCAAACCAGTTAGCCTAAGGGAGATCGCTTCAAGGTATGGAGATGGACCAACCTTTGAGGGAGACCCTGACGCCATAAGGCTGTCTTCCTTGCTCTTTTACGGCACTCCCTATAGGTTTGGAGGTAATAGCTCCCACGCCCTTGACTGCTCGGGCTTTGTTCAAAAGGTCTTCAGGGCAAACGGTATAGAGCTTCCAAGAGACTCACGGGCACAGGCTAAGTATGGATACAAGGTTAGCCTCTCGGAATTAAAACCCGGCGACCTGCTCTTTTTTAAGACCTATAAGCGGGATGTATCCCATGTGGGTATATACATAGGGGATGGCAAGATGGTCCACGCTGCCACAAGGGGCGGGCAGGTGATGGTCAGTAGCATACATGAGCCCTATTACAGGCAGAGGTTTTTGTTTGCAAAAAGGGTTGTAGAGGTTAAAGATGAGGCAAAACCCAACCCTACAGCTGAAATTATAGAAAAGGAAGCTAACAGATAGTTCTGCTCCTTTCTTTAACCTTTTCCTTTATCTGGAGGCTGTTCTAAAAATTCCTCATCAGGACCGTCCCCCAACCTCTAAGGGAACTAACCTATTTTTTTCAGTTCAATCTTGAACTATAGGCTAACAAACATCAAGTTTAGATTTTAGTCTTAAAACTCTTGTGTGTCAATGGGTTTGTGTTTTTAGAACAGCCTCGCATACCCTTGCAAAGAATAAAGAATTTTCTTATACTTTTATACTCCCATGAAGAGATTTATGCTAAAGTCTAAAATACACAGGGCAAGAATAACAGGCACAGAACTGCACTATGAGGGTAGCCTATCTTTGGATGTTAGCCTCATGGAAACTGCCCAGCTACTCCCCTACGAGAAGATAGAAGTCTACAATGTGAATACAGGCAGTAGGTTTTCTACCTACGTGATTCCCGCCCCAAGGTATTCGGGTGAGGTAAGACTAAACGGTGCTGCCGCAAGGCTTGGTGCGGTGGGAGATATTATCATAATAGCGTCTTATAGTCTTTTTGACGAGGAAGAGTTGAAGGACTTTAAGCCTGTTCTTGTTTATGTGGATGAGCATAACCGAATAAGAGAGGCAAGAAGGGAGATGATGGAGGAGTTCGTGTGAAGTGGCAAATATCCAAGGTCTTTAGGTTTGAGGCGGGACACAGGGTTTGGAAGCAAAACCTAACCTACGGAAGGGGAGCCGACTTCACTGTCGGGAAGGAGATCCCAGTTAACAAGTGCATAAACCTGCACGGACATAGCTATGTGCTGGAAGTGGTCCTGGGCTCTGACACCCTCTCCGAGCAGGACATGGTCATAGACTTCTACCATGTAAAAAACGCCCTGAAGGAACTAATAGACACCATTGACCACAGCTTCATCATAGATAAAATGGACCCTATGTGCCCGGAGCTCAAAGAGGTAGCGGAAAAATACGGCGCCCTCAAGCTCTTCCCGGTAGATTTTTGCCCTACCGCAGAAGCCCTTGCCAAGTTCTTTTATGACTTCCTTGAAGAAAAATTGAAGGCGGTGGGACTTTTGGGAGAGGTGAAGGTTATAAAGGTGGTGCTTTGGGAAACAGCCACTTCAAAGGCTGAATATCACGGAAATATGCTATAATTTAATTAGGAGGTGAAAAAGGTTGGTGTTTGTGGTAGTAGGTGAGAACGAACCTTTTGAGAAGGCTTTTAAAAAGTTTAAGAGGCTCGTAGAGAAGGAAGGGATACTTACGGAAGTCAAAAGGCGTCAATTCTACGAAAAACCAAGTGAAAAGAAAAAGAGAAGGGAACGTCAGGCAAGAAAGAGAATAGTAAAGGCTATGAAGAAAAGAAGTATGCTATAAAAAGCATTTTATCTATCCATCTTATAAGCCCTTAATGCTTCTCTCTGTTCTTCTATAATAAGCTTTCTTATAGTATCCTCGTAATCTTTTTTAAAAGCTAAGAACTTTAAACCAAAACACGTTCTATCGGTAGAACCCGTTATATGCCATATCTCCGCTAAAATGTTCTTAAAAAGCTGTCTTTTCCATTCAAATTCTAAAAGCAAACTATCGCCTTCCTTTGCGGAAACGAGCCTTTTGAAACAAACCCTAACCCCTCCAGGGCTTATGTTTTCTATGGTTCCTTCCAAGAAGGATTCCTCAGGTAACTCCTCAATGAGAGATAGTTCCTCAGCTTGCACCTTCCTGTTGAAAAAGAATACTCGTGCAGGGATGGATACTTTCCACCTTATGGAATCCCCTAGCTGGACTTTACTAAGCTTTTCGGTATGAGGAATAACCAAAATCACTTTTCCACCTTCAAGGTAAGTGTTCAAAACTTCCACTTCAAAGTAATACCTGCCATCGTCTTCCCTTAAAAAGGAAAATTTGACCCTATCACCAGGTTGTGGGAACTCCGGAGTTCTATCAAGAATTGCTATCTTTAGATCCTCCTCTGTTTTTTCCCAAACTGCAGCACCGTATGACTTTCCTTTGTATGAAATAAAACCTGTCTGATAGAGCTCTATGTCCCTCGTGGTGGCAAGGGGCAGAAACCATGGTAAATTTTCAAATTTGAGCTTCTTTCTAACACTAACAATGATGGGTATGTTATCCGAGCTTTCCTTAACAAGCTTTCCTGCGCACCTTTCAAATATATATTTGCTGTAAAAGACTTTATTTTGGTCCTCTAAAGTGCTTGCACACCTATATAGCAAAGCTATCTCTTCTTCATTAAGCCCCATCTGCTTTCCAGCTACCTCAAACCCCCTCCTTGCAGACCTACTGGCAAGGTATTTTGAGATGGTATAAGGAAGAACGATAAGAACCAACACGGAGGCTACGAAGCCAAAAAGAACAAGTAATACATCTCTCAAATCGGGCTGGAACACATATCTGCTGGCTTCTTTGAGGGCCTCAAATCCTCTCTGGTATTTCACATTAGAATTCCTCCTGTAGGTATTTTTCCGCCTCTATGGCGGCTATGCACCCTTCCCCCACCGCCACAGCCACTTGACCGGTGGCTCCGCTTCGGCAATCTCCACATGCAAACACACCCTCCACATTGGTTCTCATTTTCTCATCGGTAATGATATATCCTTTATCGTCCATTTTGACAAAACCTTTAAGAAAGCCGGTGGCGGGCTCCAAACCTATAAAAATAAACACCCCTTCCACTTCCAAGGTGGAAAGTTCCCCCGTTTGGGTATCTTTAAGAAGCAAACCCTCCACCGCTTCTGTGCCCCTTATCTCTTCCACCACCTTGTTGGGCAAGAACCTGATCTTGGGATGGGAGAGAACCTTCTCCTGAAGATGTTTTTGGGCTCTCAACTGATCCCGGCGGTGGATTAAATAAACCACACTACCAAAACGGGTTAAAAACAAGCTTTCCTGACAGGCGGAATTTCCTCCACCTATTACCGCAATGGGCACCCCATCAAAGAGGGCACCATCGCAGGTGGCACAGTAAGATACCCCTCTGTTCAAAAACTCCTCCTCCCCCCTTACACCCAACCTTCTTGGGTTTGCTCCTACAGAGAGAATAACCGTTTTGCTCCTCAAAAGCTCTCCGGTCCTAAGATGCAAGAATATCTCTTTATTCACTTTCTCTATCTTTACCACTTCCTTCCTGTGGATTTTCAAACCAAATCTTTCCGCCTGCTCTTTGAACCTGAGGGACAACTCTTTACCGCTTATCCCTTCCGGAAAGCCCGGATAGTTCTCCACCAAGTCTGTAATGGCTATCTGTCCCCCGATGGTCCCCTTCTCCAGAAGGAGGGTGTTCATCTTTGCCCTTGCACAGTAAAGCCCAGCGGTCAACCCCGCTGGACCGCCCCCCACTATAACACAATCATACAGTATATCCTCGGAGATCATATGTGGCTAAGGAGCATTTGCCTTATGGCTTCCTTAGGTTGAACGCCAATTCTTGTATCAACCACTTCGCCGTTTTTGAAAAGCATCAAAGTGGGTATTGCCCTTATGCCATACTGCATAGCTATATTTGGGTTTTCGTCGGTGTTTAGCTTGCCAACCTTCACTTTGTCTGCAAACTCTCCCGCCAGCTCCTCTATTATGGGTGCTATGATCCTACAGGGACCGCACCAGGGAGCCCAGAAATCCACAAGAACTGGCTTGTCTGAACTAACAACCTCCGCATGCCAGTTGCTTTCGGTTAATGTGATGACGTTTCCTGCCATTTTATCACCTCCTTGCTTAATATTTCATAGATCTTTAAAGCTCTTTCATCCTTAATATAATAGCAAACTACGGAACCATCCCTTTTACAACCTACGATCCCTTTGTTCCTAAGCACTCCAAGGTGCTGGGATACGTTGGGTTGGGAGATTTTGAGGAGCTCGCTAAGGTTTTTGACACACTGCCTGCCTTCTATCAAGGTTGCCAGAATCCTCAGCCTTATGGGATGGGCTAAAGCCTTCAAAAGCTCTGCCCATTCTTCAAGAATATCTTCACTCAAATGCTCCATCCTTCAATATATATTAACATTGTTATATGTTTTTATCAACAGAATCTACGCAATACACCACCTCCACCGTAGTATGAACCAGGTTTTCTATCTCTTCAAGGCGTTTTACGTAGTCGTCCGCAGGAAGGTCCTGAGTGGTGGTTATGGTAAGTATGCACGCATACTCGTCGTGATGGACCCGGAGGAGGTGTATATCTTGGACTTTGCTGGTGCCATCCCTTTCTATGCTGTTAATTATCCTTTGCACTATGGGGGAGCGCATCTCCCTATCAAGGAGTATCCAGGCAGTTTCTTTGAGAAGTCCATACGCCCAGTTGATGATCACAAAAAAGCCCACGATCCCCGAGAGGGGGTCCAAATACCACATGCCAAGGTATTTGCCGCCCAAAAGGGCACCTATTGCCAATATTGAGGTCAATGCGTCTGTAAGCACATGAAGGTAAGCGGACTTCAGATTAAAGTCATGCTTGTGATCCTCCTCGTGGGACAAAACAAAGGCACTGATCAAGTTTATCAACAATCCTCCAAAGGCAACCAAAAGGGCTTCTTCATATTTAACCGCTACCCTGTTTATGAGCTTCGAGAGGGCTTCTATAAGAACAAGGAAAGCCATCATACTTAAAAGCACCGCGCTGGTGTATGCTCCAAGCACCTCCACCTTCCAAGTGCCAAAGGAAAAGCTAACATCCCTTGACCACCTTCTTGCCAGCATATAGGCAGTGAAGGATATTTCAAAGACTAAGGCGTGGGTCCCCATATGTATGCCGTCCGCCAGAAGGGCAACGGAACCAAAAATAAAGCCGGAGGCGATCTCAACAAACATAAAAGCCAGTGTCAGCAGAAACACCAAAAGCACGCGCTCCCCGTCTCCTTCTTGGGCACATGGAACACATGCTGATGTTTGCAGTAAGCCCTTTCCATAGGTTGAAATATTACGCCCAGAAGAGGATGGGTCAAGTAGTAAAGGGACTATTGATGTATAATTACTTCAGTGAAAATTGCGTCCATAGATGTAGGTTCCTACTCCTGCAGGTTGAGCATAGCAGACTTTTCCAACTCTTTCAGGATCATATACGAAGAGGGCAACATTACCTCTTTGGCTACAGGGTTGAAGGAGAACGGTTACCTCCAAGAGGAGCCTATGGAAGAGACATTGCGAACCATCAAAAAATACATACAAGTGGCAAAACAGTATGGGGCAGAAAGAATAGTCCTAATTGGCACAGAAGCACTACGTAGGGCAAAAAACTCTCAAGAGTTCTTAAAGAGAGTAAAGGAAGAAACGGGCTTGGAGTTAAAGGTAATAACCCCAGAGGAGGAAGGTAGCCTTGCCTTCTTAGCGGTTGCCTTTTCCCTAAAGCCGGAGGGAAAATTTTGCATAATAGACCAAGGAGGAGGCTCCACAGAGTTTGTATGTGGCAAGGGCACAGAGGTTGAATACCTAAGGTCCCTTCCGGTGGGCGTAGTTAATCTTACGGAGGAGTTTATAGAAAGCGACCCTCCCAAGCTTTACGAGCTGGAGTCTTTGAGGAATTTTTTGGACGAGCTAATAAAGGATGTGGTCCGTCCCTGCGATGTTTTGGTGGGGTTGGGTGGAACAATTACCACTATAAGTGCAATAAAGAACAATGTATTTCCCTATCAAGGTTCTTTGGTGCACGGCTCCAAGCTAACCTTGGAGGATGTTATGTTTTGGCTGGAGACCCTCAGCAATATAAAGGCAGAAGAGAGAGTAAAGACCTTTCCACACATAGAGCCTAAACGGGCAAAGGTGATAATCCCGGGACTTATGGTCTTCTACAGGGCTATGTTTTTGTTTGGTAAAAGGGAAATTGTGGTAAGTGATTGGGGCATAAAGGAGGGAGTTTTGGTAAGGGAATACCTATCCCTTGGACTTGGCTAAGGCGGATGCCACCTTGGGTGCATAGACAAAACCTATACTTCCAAGAATGGATGTGGTCAAAACCACCAAAAAGACCAAAGCTTGGGTGGAGGGAAGTAAGCTGGCAAAGATAAGAGAAAATTCACCCCTTGCTAAGAAGGAAAGGCTAGCCCTTATGGAAACCCTCTTGCTAAGCCCATAAAGCCTGGCACCCCAATAGGTGGATAGGAGCTTTGTGATCAAGGAAAGCAAAACCAAGGCGATCAAAAGATAAAGGTTCTGGTCAAAGCTTATGTTTGCAGAGTAGGTAAAGGAAAAGAAAAAGACACCCAAAGAGAGCTCTTTTAGGTCAGCTAACCTTTCTTCTACCGTTTTGTAAGTTAGGCTGTCTTCGGGAACTACAACACCCAGCATGAAGGCAATCAGGGCGGAAGATACTCCCATCCATTCTCCAAGACCACACAGCAGGAGTAAAGCACCTACGATCAAAAAGGGAAATATGGTCTCCTCTGAGATCTTATCTATCTCCCCAACCGTCCTGTAGGCTAAGTTTCTAAGAAGGTAAAAGGCAAAAAAGAACACCAAAAGGGAGAGAACGCTTCTTAGCAAAAGAAAGGTAGGCTCCTCCTGCCCACTATTAATTCCACCGGAGAGCAGGGAAAGCAGTATTATTGAAATGAGGTCTTCAAAGATGAGAATGCCTATGAGCAATTCCGCTTCTGGGAAAACGAGCCTTTTGTAGTCGGACAGTAACTTGGCGGTTATGGCAGTGCTGGAAGGGTAAAGGGCAGAGGCAACCACCGCGGAAAAGATAAAATCCTTGGTAGCCAGATAGGCTACAAGAAACACCGGAGGGAAATTTATAAAAAGGTCCGCCAAGCCGGGCTTTAGAATGTTCTTCATAGCCCCAAGGCGCTCAAAGGAATACTCAAGCCCTATGAAAAAAAAGAGGAAGATCACCGCGGAATGCTCTAAAAAGGTAACCCACTCTATTACTTTTTCGTGGAAGAGTTCTTTTCCCACAAGCCCAGCCAGCATAAAGGAGAGTATGTAGGGAACCTTTAAAAACCTAAGAGAAAAGCCAAAAACAAAGAGCAGGCTAAAGAGAAGTCCTATCCACAGGAGGATTTCGTAAGAGTGCATCCTAAGTGCTACATCCTCCGCATAGGTCTAAAAAGGCTTTCATTTGCTGTCTGGTGCCCACCGCAATCAGGGTGTCTCCTGCCTTTATCTGTTCCTTGTAAGGGTCTGGGCTTGGGATCACCTTCCCTCCCCTCTCTATGGCGATTATGGAAACGCCAGTCTTTCTCCTTATCTCAAGTTCTGCTATGGTCTTATTAACAAAGTTTGAGTTTTGTTGAACCTTCACCCATTCCATCACCACCTGTTGGAGGATCATTTCCATCTTTTCTGTGGGAACAGGCTGGTATGTGGCACCCGCCACCAAAAAGCCAAGCTCCTTTGCCTCCTCATCGGTTAGCTCTATAACACAGCTGGGCTCTTCGTCCTCCATAAGATATACCTCCCTCCTGCCCGTATTGTGAATGATTATCACAAGCTCTTTACCGCTTTTTAATAACACGCCATATTTTTTGCCTATACCCGGTAGGTCAGTCTCCCTTATTCTCATGCCTGTTAATTATATCCCGAAGGCGTGCCACCACATTCTTGCTGGAGAGCACTATTGCCCTCACATCTTCACTTTCTTCTTCCTGTAAGCTTCTCTGGATGACCTCCAAGAGTTTTTGGATCTGTCTTTCCATCTCCTCCATCTGTTCTTTCATTCTTAGGATGATTTCAATGCCCGCCAAATTCACCCCAAGCTCTCGGGATAGGGTAAGCACAAACTCCAACCTTTTGAGGTCTTCCTCTGTGTAATATCTGGTTCTTCCTTTGCTTCTGTAGGGTTTTATGAGCCCCTCCTTTTCGTAAAGGCGGAGGGTCTGCGGGTGTATGTTATACATCTCCGCCACTACGCTTATGGTGTATTTCTTTTTAACTTCCCTCTTCATGGCTGTCTTGCCCTCAATCTGGTGGGCTCAGGCAGTAGTTTGTCTAACTCTTCAAGAAGCTGTTTTACCTTTTTGCCATCTCCAAAGTGCTTTTCCCAAAAGCCCAACTTGGGTATGTCTATATGGACCCTAAGGAATAGGTCTCCAAAGCCACCACCCCTGAGCCTTGGCATACCCTTGCCTTCCACTCGGACTGTGTCTCCCTCTTTCACGCCGGCGGGGACCTTTACTTTAATCTTCTCACCGCTTAGGGTAGGCACCTCAAGTTCTGTTCCCATAACCGCTTCTGTTAGCTTTAGGTTTATATCCAAGTAAAGGTTATCTCCTCTCCTTTCAAAGAGCCTGTGGGGCAAGACCTTCACAAGCAAATAAAGGTCGCCGGGTGGACCGCCGTATAGCCCTGCATGACCTTTCCCTTCCACAAGAACCCTGCTACCGTTATCCACGCCCGGAGGCATCCGCACCTTCACCTCCTCTCTTTCTGGAACGGTGCCTTTGCCACCGCATCTACCACAGGGCTCCCTGATCACTCCCTCTCCACCACAGGTAGGACAGGTCTGAGAGATGCTTATAAAAAACTGCCTTTGGTATATACTGCCCCTGCCACCGCAAGTGGGACAGGTTCTTTCTCCCTTATCCTTGTCGTAGCCCAAGCCTTCACAGGCAGGGCATGGAACATCCCTAACTACGGAAAGGCTCACCACCTTGCCCGAGTAAGCTTCCTCCAAGGTAAGCTCCACCGTGTAGTATATATCCTCGCCCTTTATGGGTCTTCTCTGAGAACGCCTTCTTCCCCTTCTCTCAAATACCTCCTCAAAGCCAAAGCCCCTAAAGAGGTCCTCTATGGTTTCAAAAAGGTCTCCCCAAGCCTGCTGGCTGTATTCACCACCGGAAGCAGTTTGAAAGGCAGAATGTCCATACTGGTCGTAGAGCTTCCTCTTTTCTGGGTCCGAAAGGACCTGATAGGCTTCGTTGATCTCCTTGAATTTCTCCTGTGCGTCCGGGTCCTTGTTAAAATCGGGATGATACTTTCTGGCAAGACGCCGGTATGCCTTCTTTATTTCCTCCTGGGTTGCGTTTCTTGGAACACCAAGCACCTCGTAGTAATCCCTTTTGGAAGATTGCATAGGTTTTTATAATAAACTTTAGTATGGTATTGTCAAGAGTGCATCGCCTTTAGGAAATCTCTGTTGGTTTTGAACTTTTTGAGCTTGTCCAAAAGGAACTCCATCGCCTCCACCGGGTCCATGGTCGCCAAGAACTTTCTGAGCACCCAAATCCTCTGCAATTCCCACTCTTCCAAGAGTAGCTCCTCCTTACGGGTGCCAGACTTTTCTATGTTGATGGCTGGGAATATTCTTCTTTCCATGAGTTTTCTGTCAAGATGGATCTCCATGTTTCCAGTGCCTTTGAATTCTTCGTAAATTACATCGTCCATCCTTGAACCCGTTTCTATGAGGGCAGTGGCTATGATGGTTAAAGAACCTCCCTCTTCAATGTTTCTTGCAGCGCCAAAGAACTTTTTAGGTCTTTGCAAAGCGGTTGCCTCTATACCACCGGAGAGAACCCTACCCGTGGAGGGAGTTACTGCGTTGGAAGCCCTGCCAAAGCGTGTCATAGAGTCCAAGAGGATCACCACATCCTGCTTTAGCTCCACCATTCTCTTTGCCTTCTCTATGACAAGCTCCGCCACCTGCATGTGCCTTTCTGGTGGCTCGTCAAAGGTAGAAGCTATAACCTCCGCCCCCTCTCCCACAATCCTCCTCATCTCAGTAACCTCCTCCGGTCTTTCGTCTATGAGCAGGATTATGAGATAGACCTCAGGATGGTTCTGTATTATAGCCTTGGCGATCTTTTGGAGAAGGACCGTTTTTCCTGCCTTTGGTGGTGCCACTATTAGACCCCTTTGACCCTTCCCTATGGGTGCTATAAGGCTAACCACCCTTGTGGATAGCTCCTCTGGTGTGGTCTCAAGCTTGAACCTTTCGGTGGGATGGAAGGGTGTTAGCTTTTCAAATTGAGGTCTTGCCCGGAGCACCTCTGGGTCTGGGCTAAGCCCACACACGGACTCTATCCTTATTAATGCCTGGTACTTTTCCCTATCTTGGGGTGGTCTTGCAAAGCCTACGATCTGGTCTCCAGTCCTCAGTCCAAACTTTTTGATCTGGGAGGGTGCCACATAAACATCCCCAGGGTTTGGCATGTAATTGTTCTCCTGTTTTCTGATAAAGCCATAACCTTCGGGCAAAATCTCCAAAACACCCTTTACGAAGTTCAAACCCTCCAACTGGGCTTGGGCTTGGAGTATGTCCTCTATGAGCTCCTCCTTTCTGAGACCGGTGACGCGCCTCAGCTCAAGCTCCCTGCCGATCCTTTGTAGCTCTGCAAAGGACATCCTCTTTAACTCTTCGTAGGAGTAAGTTTTCCTCTCCTGAACTTGGCTTTCTTCCATCCTTTGACCTCCTTATCATTTGCCTATGCAAAAGTTAGAAAATATCTCTCCCAAAAGCTCCTCCGTCGTAATACCACCCAAAAGCTCTTCCAAATAAAGCTGAACCTCTCTGAGATATAGCATTAGGATCTCGGGCGACAACTCTTTTAGGTTTTTTTCCAATATTAATTTTATAACACCCAAGGATTTTTGCAAGAGGTCTGCGTGCCTCAGGGAAATATAAAGCCCTTCGCCCACGCTCGCACCCAAGTTGGAAAGGACGGTGGTCTTTAGCTCTTCTATACCGCTTCCATCTTTGGCACTGACCAGCACAAAGCTTGGGAATAATTTTTTGTGTGCCTCCCAAAAGCCAAGGTCTGCCTTGTTTAAAACCACTATATGGTTTTTATCTTTCACGAGGGAGTAGATGTATAGGTCTTCCTCTTCAAGGGGCTCGTGGGCTTGAACCACAAAGAGTATAAGATGGGCGGTGTTTAGCTTTTGTATGCTCCGTTCTATGCCAATTTTTTCCACTGGGTCCTCGGAATGCCTGATGCCCGCGGTGTCTATGAGGTTTATTGGTATGCCTTCCAGGTTCAAAGGCTCCTGCAAAAAGTCCCGGGTGGTGCCCGGAATGTCCGTGACGATTGCCCTCTGAGTGCCCAGCAATTTGTTAAAGAGAGAGGATTTCCCTACATTGGGCTTGCCCACTATTGCCAAATTGACGCCCTTTCTCAAAAACTCTCCCGTTCGGACTGTGGCAAGCAATTCCTCTATTTTGGTTTTTATTTCCTCAAGCTGGCTTTTTATCTCCTCCTCGCCCAGGGTTGGTATGTCCTGTTCCTCAAACTCTATGCTTGCCTCCACAAAGGCGCAGAGGTTAAGGAGTTTTTCCCTGAGGGGAACAATAAGCTGGGAGAGGTCTCCTCTTAGTTGCCTTAGGGCACTTTTTAGGGCAAGCTCGGACTTGGCGGATATTAGGTCTCCCACCGCCTCCGCCTGAAGGAGGTCCATCTTTCCGTTCAAAAAGGCCCTTTTGGTAAATTCACCCCGCTCCGCCATCCTTACACCGTTCTGAAGGAAAAGCTCCACCACCCTTTTTAATATCAAAGGGTTTCCGTGCAAAAACAACTCTACCATATCCTCACCGGTGTAGCTTTTGGGAGATTGGTAATAGATCATTATGCCCTCGTCTATGGGATTTCCCTCCGTGTCAAGGACCTTTACCAGATGGGCATACCTGGGCTTTGGCTTACCTTTTAGCTCCACAAAGGGCAAGACCTTTTCCAAAACACCCAGACCACTGAGCCTTACGACGCCAATGGCACTTTCTCCATAGGGGGTAGCTATGGCTACGATAGGTTCCCTTTGCTTCATAGTAAAAGCCAGCCCGGCGGGAGTCGAACCCGCAACCTTGGGATCCGTAGTCCCACGCTCTGTCCAGTTGAGCTACGGGCCGTCTATTTAAATTATAAGCGTGCCCGGGGGGACTTGAACCCCCGACCTTGGGTTCCGGAGACCCACGCTCTATCCAACTGAGCTACGGGCACTATAAAAATAATTTTCCGTTAAAATTTTGCCTATGTCAATAAGATTTGGCACCGATGGCTGGAGGGCGGTGATAGGAGAACAATTCACCTTTGAAAACGTAAGAAAGGTAGCCTACGCCCATGGGCTGGTGCTCCAAGAGGAGGGTAAAAATAGGGTGGTGGTGGGCTACGACAGAAGATTTTTAAGCAAAGAGTTTGCACAGGAGGTATGCAAGGTCTTTTTGACCCTTGGGCTCGAAGCTTATCTTTCGGAGGAAGAATGCACGACGCCCATGGTATCCTTTGGAGTAAAGTACATGGGCTTTGACGGTGGTGTGATGATCACCGCCTCTCATAACCCGGGCAAATACAACGGCTACAAGATAAAGGAATCCTTTGGGGGCTCTGCTAGGGAGGAGTTTGTAAAAAGGGTAGAGGAGCTCGCCAACCGCACGCAGGAGGTAAAGGTAGACAACAAAAAGCCCGAGCTTATAGACCTGAAAGGTCCTTACATTAAAAAGGTCCAAGAACTCATAAACTTATGGCTCTTTGAAGAGGAGGACCTTTTGGTGCACGATGCCATGCATGGCAGTTCGGCGGGGCTCTTCTCGGAAGCACTCCTTAACACACCCTTAAGCGTGGTTGGCATAAGGACAAAGAGGGATCCTCTCTTTGGTGGGCATCCACCTGAGCCCATAGAGAAATACCTTGGACCGCTCTTTGATAAGGTGCGTGCCTTGGGGGCAAAGGTGGGCATAGCCAACGACGGCGACGGAGACCGCATAGCCCTCTGCGATGAAAATGGAAACTTTGTTAATACCCAACTCATATACGTCCTTCTTTTGCTACACCTTTTAAAGAACAAAGGCTTAAAGGATGGCGTGGTGGTAAAAACTGTCTCCACCAGCTATTTGGTGGATCGGATATGCAGGGCGGAGGGTGTTAAGCTCTTGGAGGTGCCAGTGGGCTTCAAGCACATAAACGATGTCCTTTTTAGGGAAAAGGTCATCTTTGGTGGCGAAGAGAGCGGAGGTTATGGAATAATACACTTTTTGCCCGAAAGGGATGGGCTCTTTTCTGGACTCAACCTTTTGGAGCTCCTATACACCAAGGGAAAGAGCCTTTCCCAAATAGTGGAGGAGGTCTTTGAAACCTATGGCAGTGCCTACTACCTACGGCATGACCTTCATGCGGAAGAAGAGAAAAAGAACAAGCTAAAGGAGCTTATAAAAAATCCTCCCTCCCAGATTGGTGGATTCAAAGTCAAGGAGGTCATAACAAAGGATGGGCTAAAGCTCGTCTTTGAGGGGGATGGATGGCTCCTCTTGAGGGCCTCCGGCACTGAGCCTTTGATCAGGGTCTATGTGGAAATGCCCACCCAAGAGCAAGCAAAGGAAGTTCTAAAATCTGCCCTTGAGATGTTATAATTCAAAGGCAGGAGGTTATTGCCATGGGTCAAAGGATAAGTTTTAATGTGAATGGAGTAGAAGTTTCTGGTTATTTGGCAGAGCCTGAAAATCTGCAAGAACAAGCACCCCTTATTATGGTCTTTCATGAGTGGTGGGGGCTCGTCAAACACATAGAGGATGTATGCGACCGCTTTGGCAGGGAGGGCTTTTACGCCTTCGCCATAGACCTCTACAAAGGAAAGACTGCGGACAACCCAGAGGACGCAGGAAAGCTGATGATGGACCTTATGCAAAACCGTCTGCAGGAAGCGGAGAACATGGTTAGGGCATCCATTGAATACTTTAAAAAGGAAGACATAGGCTATGTGCCAAGGGTGGGCGAGTTTATGTTTGGTGCAACCGGATACTGCTGTGGTGGGACATGCACTTGGTATTTTGGCTCAAGAATAGAGGACTTTAAAGCCCTTGTGCCATACTACGGTCTATACAGGCTTGCGGAGATTGACTTTTCAAAGATAAAGGTGCCAGTCCTTGCGGTGCATGCGGGCATGGACGCGCTCATACCCCTCTCAGAGGTGATGGAAGCCATTCAAAGGTGCAACGAAAACAAGGTAAATGCCCAGTTTTTGATCTATGCGGGCGTGGATCACGCCTTCTTTAACGACACAAGACCGGAGGTCTATCACGAAGAGTATGCCAAGGACGTGTGGCTAAAGACCATAGAGTTCTTTAGAACCCACCTGTTATGAACTTAAAGGATAGGCTGATCCTTGTTGCCCTCTCCATAACCTTTGCCTTTGCCTTTTATGTCTTAGCTATCTACAGAAAGGAGCCCGTAAGTGCGGGCTGGATTTTACTCTGTGCCCTCTCCCTTTACATTTTGGGCTACAGGTATTACAGCTACTACATAGCCTACAAAGTTTTTGAAGTCTCGGACCAAAATCCAACCCCTGCCCACAGGTTTTACAACGGCTTGGACTATGTGCCCACCAACAAGTGGGTGCTCTTTGGACATCACTTTGCGTCCATCTCCGGTGCTGGTCCTCTCGTGGGTCCTGTCCTTGCAGCGCAGATGGGCTATCTACCGGGAGTTATCTGGATCCCCATAGGTGCGGTGGTGGCGGGTGCGGTCCAAGATATGCTCATCCTTACCATATCCATGCGGATGGGCGGTAAAAGCTTGGGTGCCATCGCAAGGGAGTATTTGGGCAGGTTCGGTGGGTTCGTGGTCCTTTTGGTTATTTACTCCATCCTTATCATCTTGCTGGCGGTTCTTGCTTTGGTGGTAGTCAAGGCTACCGCCATGAGCCCATGGTCTGCTTTTACCTCCTTTGCCACCATTCCCATAGCCATGCTCATGGGACTTTATATGTGGAAGATTAGACCGGGTGCGGTCCTACAGGCAACTGCTATGGGTGTTTCCCTCTTGATGCTCTCTCTGGTGCTTGGTAATTTTGTGGCAAACCATCCGACTCTAAGCAAACTATTTACCTTCTCGGAGGTTCAAATAGCCTTCGGTTTGATGGTCTATGGTTTTTTTGCCTCCGCTTTGCCCGTGTGGCTCTTGCTGGCACCGAGGGATTACCTCAGCACCTTTATGAAACTGGGCACCATAATCATCATAGGGCTGGGCGTTTTTATAGCCAATCCAGAGGTCAAGATGCCCGCCCTAACTCAGTATGCATACACAGGCATAGGTCCTGTTTGGCAGGGTTCTCTTTTTCCCTTTTTGATGATAACCATAGCCTGCGGTGCGGTCTCGGGCTTTCATGCCTTGATATCCTCCGGAACCTCACCAAAGCTTTTGGACAAAGAGAGCCACGTTAGGCTGGTAGGTTATGGTTCAATGCTGGGCGAATCCTTTGTGGCAATAATGGCACTGATCTCCGCGGTTTCTATGGAGCCGGGGCTATACTTTGCCATAAACAGCCCTGCAAGCGTTATAGGAAAGACAGAAGAGACCGCTGCCCAGATTATCTCCTCCTGGGGCTTTAGCGTATCCGCAGAGGAGCTAAAGAGGATAGCACAGCTAATAGAAGAACAAACCATCCTCTCAAAGGTTGGTGGCGCTCCCGCCTTTGCCATAGGCATCGCCCTCATCTTTGCCCGCATAACAGGAGAAGCTCTGCTGGCCTTCTGGTATCACTTTGCCATACTCTTTGAAGTGGTCTTTATCCTTACCACCATAGACAGTGGCACAAGGGTAGGAAGATACATTCTCCAGGACCTTTTGGGTGGAGTTATCAAAAGCTTTAGGGATTACTCCAACCCTTGGGCAAACATGACCGCCAGCTTCATAACCGTAGCCCTCTGGGGCTATTTTCTGTACGCGGGTGTGATTGACCCATATGGTGGCATAAGGAGCCTTTGGCCCCTCTTTGGCATATCCAACCAGCTTTTGGCTACCACCGCCTTAACCCTTGCGGTCCTTTATCTTGCAAAAACTGGCAGGTTTAAGTACCTATGGGTGGCAGGCTTGCCAGCCCTTCTGATGACAATAAACACCATAAGTGCAGGTATCCTCAAGGTATTCCACCCGGACCCACGCATAGGCTTTTTAGCCCACGCAGATTCTATATCCCAAAAGGTTGCCATGGGAGAACTGCCGGCAGGCATAAAATCCTTTGAGATAGCCCAGAGGGTCATAATGAACGACTACACCAACGCCTTCCTTGGTACCCTGTATGTAGCTTTGGTCTCTTTGGTAATACTGCTTACCCTTAAGGAAGTTATAAGCTCATGGCAAAAAAGTTAGTGGTCTTAGGCTTAAAAAACGATGTATTTTCCTTTCTTTTGGAAGGAGATGAGGTTGTAAAGATACGGCTTGATAGCAAGGATAGAAAAAGGGTTGTGGGAAGCGTCTTCTTGGGAAAGGTAAAAAGATTGGCAAGGGGCATGGGAGGTGTCTTTGTAGATATAGGTCTAGACAAAGAGGCATACTTACCCTTAAAGGGGGAAATGTTAAAGGTTGGAGATTGGATTTTGGTTCAAGGAGTTAGGGATGAACTGGGAGAAAAGGGCATAAAGCTAACTAATCGCATAAAAATACCCGGTAAATACATTGTGTATATGCCAGAAACTCAGGAGATAAAGTGTTCGTCAAAGCTATCCACTGAGGATAAGTGCAGGCTTCTGGATCTTATAAAAGAAGACCTTCAGAATGAGGGAGTAATACTTAGGACTGCTTCAGCTAGGGCAAGTAAAGAGGACATACTGAGGGAGCTACAGGAACTGAGAGGGCTTTATCAGAAGCTAAAGGCAAAGCTAAAGGACAATAAAAAGCCTCAGCTTCTTTTGGAAGAACTTCCCCAGCATTTGGGACTGATAAGGTCCCACTGGTCAGACATTGAGGCGATCTTTTGCAACGATGTTTTGCTTTGGCATCAAATATCAAGCTTCTTGGAAGGCTTTGAGCCATCCCTCTTGAACAAGCTTTACTATGTGAAAGATGCAAGTACATTAGCAGTATCTTTTGGTCTAAGGGAAGCCCTGAAAAGAGCCCTTCAAAAACGCCTCTGGCTGAAGGGAGGAGGCTACATTGTAATAGAAGAAACTGAAGCCATGACTGTTATAGATGTAAACAGCGGAGACGCCTGCGGTTATACCCAGGAGGAAAACGCCCTAAGGACCAACTTGGAGGCGGTAAAGGAGATCGCCAAGCAGATCATCCTAAGGGACCTGGGCGGAATAATAATGATAGACTTTATAGACATGAAGGAACAGGGCAATAAAGATAAGGTGATAAACGCCCTCAAGGAAGCCCTCGGAGAGGACCTTTACAATGTTCAGATATGCGGCTTTACCAAGTTGGGTGTGTTGGAGATGGCAAGAAGGAAAAGTGGAAAAAGCTTAACCCAAATGCTGACGGAGGATTGTCCCCACTGCAATGGTTCTGGCAGGGTAAAGGGAGACAATCTTTATGTCCTTGAGCTTGACCTGGATATAGAAAACCATGGCGCTGGTTTTGTGGAAGTTTATGTGCCCAAGGGTAGAAAAGGAGCAGTTGAAAGCTACATAAAGACAAAGAAAATGGAGCATGTAGTTATCATAGAGGATGAAAACTTGGATTACAATAAGTATGAAATCAGACATGTTAGGTAGGTGGTTTTTTCTTGCGTTCATCCTATCCCTTCTGTTCTCCTGTGCTAAGGTAACAGAAGAAAAGAGGGCAAAGCTTGCGGTGGAGCTATACTCGGAGGGAATGTCTGCCTATGGCAACAGGGATTACAAAAAGGCTGTGGAGAAACTCAAGGAAGCCCTGAAGTATCTTGAAAACCTAACCCCCGCACAGATAAAGGAGACAAAGTTAGCGATAGGAGAAAGCTACTATTTGGATAAAGACTACGTGAACGCGGTGGTTTATTTTGAAGACTTCCTATTCAATTATCAAGAGGCGCCCGAATCAGAAAGGGTTCAATACCTACTCATAGACAGCTATATGAAAGTGGCACCCGATGCTTACAGGGATCAAACCTACACATACAGGGCAATAGACAAAGCTAAAGAGTTTTTAAACAGATACCCAAACAGTGCATATGCGGACAAGGTGTTGGAAGTGTTAGAAAGGGCTGAGAAAAAGCTTGCGGACCATGAATATCTCGTGGGCAAATTTTACGAAGACTATGGCTATTATTATTCAGCCAGCTTAAGGTACAGAGACCTGCTGATAAACTATCCAGAACAGGTCCCTCAGGCGGAGGCTTTCTACAGATACATAAAGTCCCTTCTGTTGGTAGAAAGGCAAGCAGAAAGAAGGAAAAAGGTATATAAAGAATGGATTGAAGAGGCAAAGAAAAGCTTGAACTCTGCAAAGGACGAGGAAGAGAAAAAAGCAATTCAAAAGAGAATAGCCTTTTTGGAAGAGCAAATCAAGAGATGGGATGATATGGCAAAAAGTAGTAAAGAGGAAGGTCTCAGGCTTATGGAAAAGTACAAAGAGACCTTTGGAGAAAACAGCTACTACAGGGAACTGGAAAGGTTGGCTAAGAGATAATGGAGCTTTTAAAAAAGATCGTCTCGCTTCTTGAAGAGAAAAAGGGAGAGGATATAGTGGTATTGGATGTTTCTAAGCATACAAACATAGCAGACTACTTTGTTATAGCTACTGCCAACTCCACCGTTCATGCCAGAGCCCTTACAGATTATCTGATTGAAAGCTTAGGTAAAGAGGGAATACACCCAAACCACGTGGAGGGTTTGGAAAATGCCTACTGGGTGCTCATAGACTTTACGGATATAATAGTTCATATCTTCCAAAGGGAATGGAGAGATTACTATGACCTTGAATGGCTATATTCAACTGCCAGGAGGGTTGAGGTTTGAGATTTATTAAGCTTATTTTCTTAATTCTTCTGATAGCCCTATTTTTGGTTTTTGTGTTTCAGAATGCATTGATAGTGGAAATTTCTTTTTTTAATTACAAAGGCTACGCCCCTCTCTTCGTGCTGGTGCTTTTGAGTATTTTTCTTGGCTTTCTTTTTGCCTTTTTATACTTTATGCCGAGGGAATGGTCCCTAAGGAGAATTGTGGAAAACCTCAAAGAGGGCGTTGAGAGGCTAAACAGAGGGCTCTTTTTAAAAGCGGAGCAGAGCTTTCAAGGAAACCCTTTTACGGAAGCCTTCGCGTGCTATAGTGCCTACGAAAGGGAAGATATCAACAAACTTCTGAATTTTTCCAGTCCCGTCTGTGCTTTAATGCTTTTAAAACTTCACCATATAGAAGAGGCTCAGGAGAAGTTTGAAAGGATTATAGAGCAAGAGCCTGAAAACCTCTTGGCATTGAAAGGGCTAAGGGACATCAACTTTTTGAAGGGCAACCTAAAAGACGCGGTGGAGCTTCAGGAGAGGGTATTAAAGAACTGTGAAAAGTGGGAAAGAGAAAACCAAAAAAAGATTATGGCTGAATTGCTGGCAAGCCTTTACATAACTTCTAAGGACGAAGATCATGCGGAAAGAGCCTTTGACTTTTACAGAACTCCCATAACCTACTCCGCACGCATACTCGCCTTTGCTGATTCAGGAAAGGAAAGAGACGCGATAAAACTCTTTGAAAGGAGCTTTGAGGATGGGTTTCACAACCACATTTTGATGCTCTTGATAGGAAAAGAAGCTTTACTTACAAAGCTTATGGACATAATAGAAAGGCGAAGGGATCAGATAAACACGATAGTTTTAGCTTTGGTTTATCTACGGTTGGGTCTTTTTTCTAAGGTTAAACCTCTTTTAGAGAGCCTGCCAGACTATTACAGGACTTTGGCTGTATCTTCATCCTCCCATAGGGAAGAGGACAGGATGTGTGCAAGGGTTTTGGAGGAAGCTTTAAAAACCTGGGAATGTATTTGTGGAACACGCTACAAAGAATACACGCCCATGTGTGCAAATTGTTTAAGATGGAATAAAATAGAATTAAAACCATAAAAGGAGGGATGTGCTATGTTTAGAGCCCTTTGGACTTCAGCCTCTGGGATGACCGCCCAACAAACAAGCCTTGATGTAATATCCCATAATATGGCAAACGTTAATACGGTGGGCTTTAAAAAGATGAGGGCTACCTTTCAAGACTTGGTCTATCAAACCATAAGGGAGCCGGGAGCACCCACCTCGCCAACCACCAGAAATCCCTCTGGCTTCCAAATAGGCTTGGGTGCCTATGTGTCTGATACTTATGGTATATTCACGCAGGGAAACATATTTCAAACGGGAAACCAGTTGGATATAGCCATTCAAGGTGATGGCTTCTTCAAGGTGGTCCTTCCCGACGGAACCATTGCATACACCCGCAACGGTCAGTTTCGCCTTGATGCGGAAGGGCGGATCGTAAACCCGGACGGATATCCCCTTGATCCGGAGATTACTATTCCCGCAGACGCCATCAGCGTGGGTATAAGCGCCGATGGGACAGTTTCTGTGCTCAGGCAAGGTGCCACCGCAGTGGAGGAGGTGGGAAGGATCGAGCTTGCCAAGTTTGTTAATCCCGCAGGACTGAGAAGGATCGGGAACAACCTGTTTATCCAAACGGATGCCTCTGGAGAACCAGTCATAGACAACCCGGGCAATCAGGGTTTGGGAACCCTCCTTCAGGGATACTTGGAATCCTCCAATGTAAACATAGTGGAGGAGATGGTAAGCCTTATAATCGCCCAAAGGGCCTTTGAGTTTAACACAAAAGGGATCACCGCCGCCGACGAGATGCTTGGACAAACCGCTAACCTGAGGAGATAATGGAAAGAAGGCTAACCATTAGGGTCTGGTTGTTGCTGGGCTTGACTTTCTGCTGGTTATTCCTATGCTTGGACTGAGTTATAGGACGCTTGCATTTAGAGAATCAAAAAGCAAAGCCTTAGCCATCGCAGAGTTGGTCAGAGATACTTTAACCTCAAACATACGGGCTAAGATGGAGTGCTAAGGTTCATAATAAGCCCCACGCCCAACAGTGCGGCGGTTTCTGAACGTAGGATGTGAGGATAAAGTTTTATGGGTATGAACCCTCTTTTGCGCAAAAGCTCCGATTCTTGCCTGGTGAACCCTCCCTCCGGACCCACCACCAAGGATACTGTTTTTACTCCCTTTAAATTCAGGTCCTTCGGGCTTTTTTCTCCCCCAAAGTTATCCAACAGAAGGTTCAAATCATGGTTCGCCCTTAATTCCTCAAGCTTTGTGGGATGTCCAATTTCCAAGGGCTTTGGTCTTTTGCACTGTTTGAAGGCAGAAAGGGCTACCCTCTTCCACCTTTCCATTCTTTTGTTTATGGTCGGGATGTCCTGAAAGCTTCTTTTTGATAGGGTCGGCACCAAGCGGTATGCACCCACTTCACTGACCTTTTCCACTATAAAGTCCATTGTCTTTAGCTCTACAGGCACGCACTGGTAAAGGGTTATAAAGGGTAAGGGTGTAGCAAGTTCAAGCTCTTTTATTACAATGCAGAGGGCGCTTTTTTGGGTAAGTTTTTCAAGAGAACAAAGGTAAAGCTTATCCTCAAAAAAGAGTTCAAGCTCCTGACCTATCTTTATCCTCTTTGCAAATATATGCTTTAGCTCCTCCCCCTCTATGATCAGCGTATTGCTAATCCTCTTAGTGGCTATAAATCTGTCCAATCAAGAAAAAGATAGGGGGAGGACCATCTCCCCAAAAGAAGTTTTACTTTACCCCTTCCCTCATGTCCTTTGCAGGCTTGAAAACAACCACCTTCCTTGCTGGAATGTCAATCACATCGCCGGTCCTGGGGTTCCTACCCTTTCTGGCAGCCCTTTCACGCACGCTGAATATTCCAAAACCCGGAATGGCTACCCTTTCTCCCTTTTTGAGGGCATTTGAAACCGCTTCCACTGCAGCCTTGAGGGCCGCATCTGCTTGCTTTTTGGTTATGCCCGCTCCTTTGGCTATGGCAGTAACAAGCTCTGCTTTGGTCATGTTTGTCCCTCCTTTCAAAGTTTTGAGTGGATTATAATATACAATATCTTGCAAGAAAATGCAAGTTGTATCAAGCTCTGAGAGGGTGAGCGGGCGTGGCTCAGTGGTAGAGCGTCTGCTTCCCAAGCAGAAGGTCGCGGGTTCGATTCCCGTCGCCCGCTCTTGGAATAACTTTTAATCTATGGTTTATCCTTCGTACCTCAACTTAACAGAAGGGCAATGGAAAGAAAGAATAGAAATGGCTCTGTCTCTTTTGGAAAGCTGTGAGGTATGTCCTCATAGGTGCGGAGTGAATAGACTTAAGGGGGAGCTTGGTTTTTGCAAAACGGGAGAGAACGCCATAGTGGACAGCTACTTTCCTCACAGGGGAGAAGAGAAGCCCATAAGGGGCTACAGAGGTTCTGGAACGGTATTTTTCTCCTACTGCAACATGAGATGCGTCTATTGTCAGAACTATCAGATAAGTCAGTTGGGAGAAGGGAGGGAGGTGAACCCTGAGGAACTTTCAGAAATATTTTTGGAGCTTCAGGCAATGGGATGCCACAATTTGAACTTGGTGACTCCCTCCCATGTGGTGCCTCAGATACTCTCTGCCCTCTACCTTGCGGTCAAGAAGGGTTTTAGATTACCCATAGTCTATAACACCTCCTCCTTTGACAGCTTAGAATCTTTGAGGCTCTTAGAGGGTATAGTGGATATATATCTGGCGGATCTGAAGTATGCAGACAGAGAGATCGCCAGAAGGTATTCAAAGGTTAAAAACTACCCGGAGGTTGCCATGACTGCCATAAGAGAAATGCACAGGCAGGTGGGAGACCTGATCCTTGACGAGAGAGGAATAGCCATCAGAGGGCTTCTTGTAAGGCACCTGGTGCTTCCCAATGGGCTCGCGGGAACCGAAAAGGTAGCGGAGTTTTTGGGTTCTCTGTCTAAAAACATGGCTGTGAACGTGATGGACCAGTATTACCCATCTTACATGGCTTGGAAGTATCCAGAACTTAGCAGGAGGATAACCCAAAAGGAATACCATCAAGCCCTCTCATTCATGGAAGGCTTTAGGCTCTTTTTGGATTGATAAAGAAGGTAGAGTATGGGAATAACTCCCAATAGAGCCCAGTAGCCCGCATTAAAAAAAGTCCTTTCAAAGCTGTCTGAGAGGGCATAGAGGCTTTGTATAGACTGAAGGTAATACTTTGCCTTTTCCTCTGTTAAGCCTCCCCACTCGGTTAAGGTTTCCAAAAAGGACCAAGCCCTTTGGTAGTTTTGAAGCTCCACCATTCTGTCGTAGCTTTCCGCCATAAACTTTTGAAGGTCGTTGGTAGCCAAGGCGGTGCCAAAGGAACCACCCACAAACCTTATATAGTGCATAAGGCTAACACCCAGAGTGGTTTTAGCACCCAAATTCTTAAGTGCCAGGTTGGTAACAGGTGCAAAGAAAAAGCCCATGCCTATGCCCAAAGGCACTAAAAGAAAAGCGGCCTTAAGGGCAGGTGTGTAATAGTTAAAGTCCGAAAGTATAAAGAAGACCGAGTATAGGTATAAAGCAGAGGCAATAACCAAGGGTAAAAGGCTGGACTTTTTGTCGCTTATGAACCCTGCTACGGGAGAAAACAAACCTATGGCTAAGGCTAAGGGAAGTATGTGCAGTCCCGCCTGAAAGGTGGTAAGACCCTTAAGCCTTTCAAAGTATAAGGGCAGAAGATAAAAAACCTGATACATGGAAAAGCCAAGCACAAAGCAATAAACCCAAAAGGCTACCACAAACTCTTTTATACGAAAGATGGAGTAATCTATCAGCCTGTTTTTTGATAAAAGTTCAGAAAGGGCAAAGAGAAAAAAAGAGCCCACGGAAAGAAATGTAATGTAGCCAATAAGCTCGGAAGAGAACCATCCCAACTGCTGACCCTTTGAGAGAACTATAAGCAGTGAAACGGTAGCCACCGAGAGGAAGAAAAAAGAAACAAAGTTCAACCTAAAGGTATGCTTGGGCTTGTAGTCGGGCAGGAAAAACATGGCACCCAGAAAGTTGAGAATGCCTATGGGAATGTTTATGTAAAAGACCCACCGCCAGTCTATGTGTTCTGCGATCCATCCACCAAGAGTAGGACCCAGGGCGGGTGCAAAGCTAACACCCAAGCCATAAATCCCCATCGCCAGCCCCCTCTTTTCTGGTGCGTAGGCAGAAAAGAGCATAGCTTCCGCACTGACAACTATTAGGGACTCTCCAAAACCCTGAACTACCCTGGCGGTGATCATCCACTCCAAATTCTGGGCGTTGCCCGCAAAAAAGGAAGAGGTGGTAAACAAAAAGAGTCCGGCGGTAAATACCCTCTTTAACCCCACCTTAGTTTCCAACCACTCTACCAGCATTATGGCAGTGGCTGCAGCGGTCATGTATGCGGTGATCACCCACTGCACCCCATAGAGGTCTGTGGATAAGGGTGCCATCATCTTTGGCACTATAATGTCCACGATGGTGGTGTCCAAAATAGCCATAAACACCCCCACCATCAAAGAAAAGGTCAAAAAAACCCGCTGGGCGGTGCTTAGGCTCTCATGAAGTGGCTTTTCTTCCGTCATTGCCTTCTGATCTCCACCCTTCCGCCCATGCCCACCCGGAGGAGTTTTTTGTCCTCGTTTTTTAGCTTGACCTTAACGGGAATCCTCTGAACCACCTTGGTAAATTCCCCCGCAGAAACATCCCTTGGAGCCAAGGCAAAGGTGGCAGCAGAAGCCGGGCTTATTTCCTCCACCTCTCCCTCAAGAACCAAGCTCGGGTAGGCATCAAGCCTAACATAAGCCTTGCTTCCCTTTTGCACACCCTTTAGTTTTGTCTCTTCTAAGAGCACCTCCACATAAAGGCTGTCTAAGTTCATAACGCTAAAGGCGGGCTGACCGGGTCTTACTAAATCCCCCACGCCTATGAACCTCTTGGCTACGACCCCATCAAAGGGTGCAGTAAGTTTTGTATATTCAAGGTTTCTCTGGGCTAACTCTCTCTGCCTTTCTAAGGCGGAAAGCTCCCCATCCAAAACCTCCAACTGTTTTTGAAGCTCTTGAACCCTTCCCAGAGAGGTCCTTGCGGTGCTCACACCCACCATAGCCCTCCTTTTGGCAGTTTGAACCTCCTCTATGGACTTTTCTAAGGCTGTTTTCCTCTCAAGCATCACCCTATAGTTGGTGTCTATCTCTTCGTACCTTCTTTGAGGAATTAGACCCTTATCCAAAAGCTCCTTGAACCTCTCCCTGTCCCTTTTCAAAAGCTCCAACTGGGCTTCAACCTCCCTTTTTTGACTTAAAAGGGTCTCTTCCCTTTTTGCAAGCTCTTCAAAAGCTAAAGAGGAGCTTTCCACACCCAAACCCAGTTCCTTTGATACCCTGTTTATCTCAAGTTGCAAGGCAGACCTTTGGGCTCTGAGAGACCTTATCTTTTCCTCCAAGGCTTCCACCTGAAGCTTGTAATCCTCCGGTTCAATTTCCGCCAGCACTTCGCCCGCCTTCACAAAATCTCCCAGATCTTTGCTTATTTTTATCACCCTGCCAGAGACCTGAAAGGATAAGGTTGCCATCTGGTCTGCCTTTACAAAGACCGCGTCGCTAACTGCATATTCCATCCTGTGCTTGACCCACCGCACCGCATAGACAACAAAAAGAAGACTTATAAGCACCAAAAGGGCTACGCCTAAAGTCTTTTTCATGGCTCTAACCCAAGCCCGGAGGCTATTAAAAGCCTGTAGTACTGCTTAAGGAACTGATAGTAGGCAATTACCCTATCCACCCTCGCCCTGGTTAAGCTGGCTTCCGCTTCCAAAAGCTCCCTCTGGCTTATTATCTGGTTGGCATACTGCTCTTTAGAAAGCTCAAAGAACTTCTCCGCAAAAGCCAGGGCAGATTGGGCAACCTTTAGGTTGTCTTGGGCAACCAACAGCTCCTCGTAAGCCCTCTTTACCTCAAGCTGGACCTTATCCAAGAGGTCTTCATACTCTTTCTGTGCCTTCAGCTCCAAAGCACCAAAGGAGAGTTCTTGATAGTAAGGTCTTATACCCTGAAAGCTCAGGGCAACGCCACCCACAATACCAAACACACCCTTTGGTTTAATGTTGGGATTTTGGTCGGAGTAGGTATAAACTCCCTCCACAAAGAGCTTTGGGAAAAACTGGCTCTTGGCAATGCCCCTTTGTGCCCTAAAGGCTTCTATAGCTTGCCTTTGGGCCTTGAGAATGTTTCTCTCCTTTGCCCTTTGCAAGTAAAACTCCAAAGGTCTAACATCCACCTCTACCCTTGGCTCTTCCAAGTTTAAAAGTTCTTCCTCGGGTATGCCAGAAAGTCTGGAGAGGTTTGCCAGGGCAATCTTGTAATCCCCCTGCGCCTTTCTTAGGTCTCTTTCCACCTCCGCCAGACGCACCTTTGCCTGCAAAACATCCGTTATGGCAACGAGACCCTTCTGATAGAAAGCTTCCGCAGTTTGAACCTGAAGCAAAACCGCAGACCTCTGGCTCTCTATGGCGGAGACCACCCCCTTTGCGGAGAGCACATCCATGTATGCGGAGATCACATCAAACTTCAGGCTTTCCACCTTTTCTTTCAGTAAAAATTCCTTGCTTTTTAGGTTTGAACTTGCCAAGGCAGCGGAGAAGTTTCTGGCAAACCCATCAAAGACCGTATATCTTAGCCCCGCCTGAAAAGTCTGATAAGACCTTTTAGCACTTTCCACCTGCAACCCACTAAAGATGGGTATGCTGAAGGTCTGCTTCTCAAAGTTGTAGGTGTAGCGGTATGTAAAAAAGAACTCGGGCAGAAAGAGCTGTTTCTCTGCGGAGAGGGATAGATTTGCAGACCTTAGCTCTTGCCTTAGGGCTGAGAGCTCCGGGTTTTTCTCCAAAGCCCTTTGAATAGCCTCAGAAAGACCAATTGCCCAGGATTGGTGGATCAGAACCATCAAAAAAACAAAAATTCTAAGCATTTTTTAGCCCCCTAAAGAGCACTTTCACACCTTCTTGGGCTAAGCTTTTCACCCTCTCTAAATCTGGCTCCCTTTCCCTAAAAACATACTCGAGCACCAACATTCTCAAAAAGCCCGCATACAAATTAACTATATTCTCTGCGTTTTTGTAGGTTATCTCTCCCCTTTGAATAGCTCTATCCACCATTTTAGTTAACAGTTCCCTCAAGTGGGCTATTTTGGTGTAATAAAGCTCCCTAAATTCCTCATTGGTTCCCACCAGTTGGAAAAGAAAAATCTGGGCTATATGCCTGTTTTGGTATATGTCCTCCAAAAAGACCTTGGCGTGTTCAATCAGGGCATCCTCTAAGGGTAATTCCCTCTCCAAAAAATTCTCCAACCTTTTCACAATGTTTAAATGCATCTCCTCTACCAAACTTTTAAAGAGCTCTTCTTTGCTTTTGAAGTAAAAGTAAAAGGCGCCTTTGGAGAGCCCTGCGCTCGCCACAATGTCCTCCACGCTGGTGGCGTAATAACCCTTTTGAGAAAAGAGCCTCTTTGCGGATTCAAGGAGCCTTTCCCTGGCAACACTCATTGGGTCAGCCTTTCCAAGCTTGCCAAGGAGGAGTTATACTGATAAAGAAGAAGATAGTAGTTTGCCAAGAGATTGTTGTAGTTCGCCCTTGCCTCCAAGAGCTCCAACTGACTGCCCACCCCCAGCTTGTATCTTTCAGTGGATAGCCTTAAGCCTTCCTTGGCAAACTCCAAAGAACTTTGCACTGCCCTTATTTGAGTCTGAAGGGAATTTATGGAAAGTAGTGTGCCCCTTAACCTTGCCCTAAGGTCATACTCTAACTGCAACAGGTTCTCCCTCTGTTTGAGAAGGTCCAACTCCGCCTCCGATATTTCCGCTTTCCTTGAAAAGCCGTCAAAGATCAGGTAGTTGATGCTCACTCCAAAGGAGTAGCCCTTTAGCCATTCGGTATCTCCAACGGGAGACCTTTTGCCCGTGAATACCTGATAGTTGGCAAAGCCGTTTACTGTGGGAAAGTTTTGTGCCCTTTTTAATTCCACCGTGCCCTGTGCCAACTCCACCGCCTTCTTGGATACCCTGAGGGTTGAGTTTTTCTCCTTTAAAGCCTGCAAGAGCTCCTCCTCCTTGAGACTAAACTCTTTTAGCTCCAGTGTGCCCTCCAGCTCCACATTTCCATTAAGCTTTAAAAGGGCTTTGAAGTTCTCCAAAGCTTTCAGATAATCCGCCTTTGCCTGCTCAAGCTGGGACCTTGCCTGCTCAAGCTGGGACTGTGCCCTCAACAGCTCCACCTTAGGCACCACCCCCGCAGAAAACTTGACAGAGACCACTCTGTAGTTTTCCTCCCAGTAATTAACGTTCTCCTCTTGAAGCTTTATAATTGCCTTTCTGTATAAGAGTCCATAGAATAGGTCCTTCACTTGACTTTCCAATGTTCTTTGCACATCCTCTTTGATAAGGCTCTGAAGTTCCCTCTGGATGTTTGCCAGCTTTATAAGTTCAAAGACCTGTTTGTTAAAGATGGTCTGGTTCAGCTGGAGGACTGCGCTTTGTCTGTTGTGGGGCGTGAACCCCAAGGCTAAGTCCTGCCCAAAGTGGGTGTAGTTGTAGGAGACGCTTACCTGTGGTAGAATGCTAGCCCTTGCCCTCTTGATCTCTTCTTCCGCCTTTTTTATGTCCAGTTCTGAGAGCCTTATCTGGTTTGCCTTCTCTTTGGCAAGCTCAAGGGCTTGCTCTAAGGTAATAGCCCCCGCAAAACCCAAAACCAAAAGCAAAAGTATTATCACCCTCACCGCTTTATCTCCACCGCAACACCTTCCCTGAGTAAAAAGGCGTTATCTAAGGCTATTTGATCGCCATTATTGAGGTCTGCCTTGATGTATGCCTTTCCATCTTTTTGCCTTAGGACCTGCACCTCCACTGGCATAACTTTTTGCCCCTCCACTTTCCACACGATCTTTTTGGTGCCCCTCAGAACAACAGCCCTCTCGGGAACCACAAAGGCAGAAACCTTCTGAGTGGGCAGTTTAACCAAGGCATACATGCCCGGCTTTATCAGGTTCTCTCTGTTATCCACCAGCGCCTTTAGGGTCAAGAGCCTGTTTTGGTCTGCGGTGGGAGACACAAAGACCACCCGTCCCTTTACCGTTCCCACACCCTCCACCTCCAAATCCACCATCCTACCCACCTTGCCAAAGGCTACCAGCTCTTGAGGAACCTGAAAGACCACCCTAAGGGGGTTCAAGGATACAAGCCTAAAGGTTTGAGACTGGGGAGTCAGATAGTCCCCCACACTTACAAAACGCTGGGCAATGTAGCCAGAAAATGGTGCCCTAAGGACAGTCTTTGAAACCATAAGCTGGGCGTTGGCTATCTGAGAATTTATGGCTCTCAAAAGCTCCTCCTGGGACCTGAGCTGTGCCAAGGCGTTGTCATACTCTTCCTTTGCGATCAGCTCCTTCTCAAAAAGCATCTTTCTTCTCTCAACTATAGCCCTCTGGTTTTCGTAGTTGACCTTTGCCTGAGAGAGCTGTGCCTGAAGCTGTCTGAGGGTGTTTTCATATTCAGAGGGGTCTATCTTTAAAAGGGGCTGTCCTGCCCTTACAAAGGCACCCTCTTCCACATAAAGCTGGGCAACCCTCCCGCTTACTTCTGGCTTAAGAACTATATCCTGAGGAGACTCAAAGTAGCCCTTTGTGGTGTAATATTCCTCCACCTCCTGGCTTGAGACTGCGTAGGTGGTTATTACCACAGGTTTTTGTGTTCTTTGCCCTTGGGGTTTTTGTTCCTTCTTTCCGCAGGCAAACAAAAAAACCAAACTTAAAAGAAGTGCCCACATGTTGGGCAAAATTATAACATACCGACCAGTCAGTCAATTACGTGCAAAAGGTCTTTGGGATGGTTTAAATGATAGTCCGGTGGGCTCTGGGGAGTTTTGTATCCCCAACGGACATGGGCAGTTAGCATGCCAGCCCTCCTTCCCGCCAGAATATCGTTTTCTGAGTCTCCCACCATTAGGCTAAGCTCAGGGGAAACTCCCAAACGTTTGGCTATTTCCAACAGAGGCAAAGGAGAAGGCTTTTTCTCCGGTAATAGGTCCGCGCCCAGCACCTCGTCAAAGTAGTGGAGCATTTTCAGCCTTTTTAGCACCTCCAGAGTTATGTCGTGTGGCTTGTTGGTAGCAACAGCTAAAAGTATTCCCCTTTCCTTCAAGCCCTCCAAGGTCTCCACTAATCCTTCGTAGGGTTTGGTGTGTATTACGGGTTCTGAAATGTAGTATTGTAAAAACCTCTCCAGGGCTTTTTCTAACTCCTGCCCCTGAAAGAAGTTTGCCAAAAGGCTTCGGGCACCGTCTCCTATGTTCCTTTTAACCTCATCGGCGGGCACATCCCTGCCCTTGAGCTCTCTATAAACACGACCCACATGGAGGGCTATGTCCTCCGCAGAGTCAATGAGGGTGCCATCAAGGTCAAAGATCACCAACTCTATGTTGTACAGCTTTCGCATTCCTCTATATCCGTCATAGATTTACTCCTGCAGTAGTATATGGTCTTTAGCCCAAGTTCCCAAGCCAAGGTGTAAAGCTTAGAGAGGGTAGGACCGTCTATCTTTTCAGGGTCAATAAACAAGTTCAAGCTTTGGGATTGGTCTATCCACTTCTGACGCTCCGCCGCCGCACGGACGATCCACTCTTGGTCTATGTTATAGGCAGATTTATAGTGCCAAAAGTATTTATCCACCTCGGGCGGAACTTGAGGCAAAATGCCAGACATGTTTTCCTCTTTGTAGAATTTGGCAAAGATCGGGTCTATGGAAGGAGTAGCGCCCACTATCAAAGAAGTAGAACCAGTGGGCATGGGCGCCAGTAAATAGGCATTTCTCATCCCATTCCTTTTAACCTCCTCTGCCAATTTTGTCCAATCAAAGTTGTTTCCGTTTTCCTGAGAAAGCCTTTGGTTTTCTTCTGGCGTCCTTCCAAAGAATATGCCCTTACTCCAGTCTGACCCATCAAAAAGCGGATATTTGCCCCTTTCTTTTGCAAGTTCCATTGAACCCTTTATGGCATAGTAAGCTATCCTCTCAAAAAGACTGTTTGCAAACCTGAGGTGCTGGTCTGACTCCCAAGGAATTCCGTTTTTCACAAGGCAGTAGTGGTAGTTGCTAACACCTATGCCTATTGCCCTGTAGCGTTTGTTGGTATATTCCGCTTCCTTTATGGCATAAAAGTTCATTTCTATCACATTGTCCAGCATTCGCACGAGGATAGGAACAACCCTTTCCAAGTCCTCTTTTTTCCAAACTTTGCCAAGGTTTATAGAACCCAGATTACACACCACCACATCCCCAGACTTCTTCGCATGGGTTATAGTGCCATCTTCTGAGAGGGTTTCTGAAATATGAGTTGATACGCTTTGATTTTGCACTATCTCGTGGCAAAGATTTGAGGAATAGACCATACCGCAGTGCTTGTTAGGGTTTAACCTATTTGCAGTATCCCTGAAGAATATGTAAGGTTCTCCCGTTTCAAAGACAACTGTTAGTAATCTCTTCCACAGTTCAAAGGCGGAAATTTCCCTCTTTGCGTAGTCTGGGAGTTCTCTTTCCAGCTTTAGGTAAATCTCTTCAAACTCCTCTCCGTAAAAGTCTTCCAAGTTTTTGCCATCTCGGACGTTCTTGCACCAGTAAGGGTCAAAAAGCGTCCATTTGCGGTTTTCTTTTAGCCTTTTCATGAAAAGGTCTGGGATGGAGATGGCAGGGTGTATATCGTGGGCTTTCTTTCTCTCATCGCCCACGTTGGTTTTGACCTCCAAAAAGTCCAAAACATCCTTGTGCCATATATCCAGCGTGATTGACGCACTTCCCTTCCTCATCCCAAGCTGATCCACATACACCATCACATCGTTGATAATCTTCACCACAGGCAAAACTCCACTGCTTGCACCCTTGAATTTTCTTATGGGGGCACCCGTTGCCCTTATCTTTCCAAGGTATATGCCAAGCCCACCCGCAAACTTAGAGATCATCCCAGCCTTCTTCACGTTGTCAAAAATGTCATAAAGGTCGTCATCCACCGTCAAAACAAAGCAGGAAGATAGCTGAGTGTAAGGACGCCTTGCGTTCATCAACGTGGGCGTAGCCAAAGAGATGAGATGGAGAGACTGCAAGTCATAAAAGGTCTTTGCCCAGTTTAGCCTCTCTTCTTTCCTTTCTGGGATCGCCAAGGTCATGGCAATCAGCATATACATCTCCTGCGGAAGTTCAATCACCCTCCCCTCTTCGTCCCTAACCAAATATCTGTCAAAAAGCACCTTTATGCCCGTGTAGGTCCAGAGAAGGTCCCTGTCTGGGTCAATATAGCGGGCAAGCTGGTCAATCTCCTCCTTTGTGTAGTTTTCAAGCAAATACTCTCCGTATATACCTCTCTCTGTATAGGTTTTTATAAGCTCATAAAAGCTTTCAGGATTGTAGGGTTTGTATTTGCCGTTGATTTTGTCCTTGACTTTATAGCCCCTGAGATGCCCCACATCCTTGTAAAGGTCGTAAAGCAAAAGCCTTGCGGCAACGTAAGTCCAATCAGGGTTTTCTGCAGAGACCTTCTCCGCAGCTGTTCTGATAAGCAATTGCTGAATCTCCTTGGTGGTTATGCCATCTCTGAACTGTATCTGTGCATCCATCTCCAGTTCAAGTGGGTCCACCCTCAAGCCCTTGCAAGCAAAGTCTATAACAATCCTTATCTTTCCAATATCAAGATCTTCCAACACACCCGCCCGTTTGACTACCTTCATGGAGAACCTCCTTTGACTTATTTATCCTTAGGACTGGACTTCTAAGTTTAACCTCCTCTTTAAAAGGATAAAAAGGCTTTTGAAGGGCTTAATAAAAAGGGAAGGAGGAAACCTCCTATAAATTTCTATACCTCCGTGCTTTTTCGTAAAAAGCCTCAAAACCCTGATATGTATAATTTTAGAGTGCTTTTTGTTCTGTTTTTGCTGTGCTTTAGTTTGACCTTTGGTGTAGAAGTTCTTTCCAGATACCTGGAGCGTGAACCCGATGGCACGCTCGTCGCAAGGGAAGAGGTGGAGGTCTATTACGAGAACTACTACATAAAGGCAGACAAGGTAAGATACAATCCCCAAACTAAAGAGATCATCGCAGAGGGAAATGTGTATGTTAAGTCTACCGATGGAAAGCTTGAAGTAAAAAAAGGCTCTTACGCATACATAGACCTTGATAAAAAGGTGGGCTACTTTTTGAACGCAGAGGGTAGGTTCCAAAAGTTCTACTTTAAAGCTGAGAAAGCAGAAATGGAAGGAGACACATACACGGTTAAAGATGGAGAGATAACCACATGTCCTCCAGATAGAAAAGAAATGGTTCTTTGTTTTTCCAAGGCACGCATAGACCAAAAATATGTAATCTCCGAAAACAACTCTCTAAGGCTCTTTAGAGTTCCCTTTGCCTACCTTCCCATCTTTGCCTATCCGGTGGGTGAGAGGAGGTCTGGACTTTTGCTCCCAACTGTGGGATCGAACACCTTCAACAGCTTTATCTACCAACAGCCTATATATTGGGCTATATCCAAGGACAAAGACGCCACCTTAACCATAGACCTAAGGGACAAACAAGCCAAAGGCTTTTCCGTAGAATACAGGCAGGCATTTTTCAAGGAGGATGACCTGCAGTTTAAAGTTTCTTACTACAAAGAACCTACACCCCCTGATAAGTGGTGGGAAGGTAGGGACCTTACTACCTTCAGAGAAAACAGATACAGAATTCAGATGAGTTTAGACCTTGGGAATTTCAAGGCAGGCTTGGACACCATCTCCGACCCTTACTTTTTAGAAGACACTTACCTCAGGGCAAGGGAAAGAACGGTTCCATACCTTACCTCCTATGTAGACTACAAAAAGGATTTTGAGAGATTCCTGATAACCTTTGAAGCCAAACACTTTTATGACACCACTTCACCCAACAACAAAGGCACACTACAAAAACTGCCGGAAATTGCCCTCTATTGGAAGTCCCAACAGCTTTGGGGACCCATATTTTTTAGCCTTTTTTCCTCTTACACCAACTTTTACAGAGAGGAGGGATTAAGGGGTCAAAGGCTCGCACTATTTCCGGAGCTTTCAATCCCAAAAAAACTTTTTGGGAGAGTTTTTTACTCTAACCTTGTCTTTGAAAACCTTTACTATTTTGGCTTGAACCAACAGGGCTACAAAGAAACCGTATCTAGCCTCTATTTTTCAGAGAGCGTGCCCTTTGTTTTTGACCTGCAAGCGGGGAACTTTAAGTTTAAGAACTTTCTAAAGGTAGGTTATAGCTTTAGAGAAAAGGACTTTAACAATCCGAGGTTTGACAACATAGACCAACTTAACAAAACGAGCCAGCTTGATGCCCTATGGACAAGCGGTATGGGCTACAAAGACAGGGAGTTTTTAAACCTATATGTCAGCTCCGCTTACAATTACCTTGGAAAGTATACCTACGAAGGCATAACCGCAGACAGAAAACTGCTACCTATAAGGGTCATCGTCTCTTTGAAGCCTTTTGAGGGCGTGAGCCTGACCACCGATAGCCTATACGACATAGAGGGAGGTTTCCCTCTGAGAACAAGCAACAGCCTTAGCCTGGGATACAAACAAGCTAGCTTGACCTTAGGCTACCAAACTGCAAGAAACCTGCTAAAACAGAGAACCTCCGACCAAACAAATTTGAGCTTTAGTACCTCCTACGGTCCAGCGGTCTTTGGTCTTCTTTTAACAAGGGATAACAGAATAGGCAAAGACCTTGTAAGACAGGCAAGCGTTGATTATAGAGGTGCCTGTTGGAGCTTGGGACTGTTGGCAAGGGACAACTACGACGGTACAAAAGGTAGATACATAAAGGAGCTGTATTTAACCTTTAACCTCTTTGACCTGCAAAGGCTCACAGCGCCTCTGAAGAGATAAGAAGATTTTTCAATTTTCTCGTTTGGGCTTGAACATCCTGATAGGCAAAGATGCCCGAGCCCACCACCAAAATGTCCGCACCAGCCCTTGCCACCTCTAAAAGGTTTTCTTCTTTTATGCCTCCGTCTATTTCAATAAGCACCTTGGGATTGATGGCGTTTACCATCTCCCTTAATCTTCTTAATCTCTCCAAAGACCTTGGGATGAATTTTTGTCCTCCAAAGCCCGGATTTACCGACATCAAAAGCACAAAATCCACATAGTGGAGCACCTCCTCTAAAAGGGAAAGAGGAGTTCCAGGGTTTATCACCACTCCCGCCTTTGCGCCAAGACTCTTTATAAGCTCTATGGAACGGTGGATATGATAGCTATTCTCTATGTGTATGCTAACCATGTCTGCCCCAGCCTTTATAAATTCAGGAATGTACTTATCCACGTTCTCTATCATCAGATGGGCATCTAAGGGAACATTGCAATGTTTTTTTATGCTCTCAAGAACTACGGGTCCAAAGGTTATGTTAGGCACAAAGTGTCCGTCCATTACATCAAAGTGCAAAAGGTCTGCACCGCCCTTGATAACCGCCTCTATCTGCTCGCCAAGCCTGTAAAAGTCCGCAGACAGTATTGAGGGTGCCAAAAGCTTCAATAGGCTTCCTCCTCAACTCTTATGATAACAGGCTTTCCCTCAACAACGGGTAGCTGTTGGATTTCCCCAATAGCCCTTTGCATGTCCATCTCATAGGCTTTGTGGGTGAGGATCACAAGTGGCACTATGGGTTGCCCCTCTCTGCCCGCCACCTTGCAGACCTTTTCCTTTTGCAAAACGGATGCTATGCTGATCTGATATTCTGCCAAAACGCTTGCGATCTTTGCCAGCACCCCCGGCCTATCGGGCACATCAAACCTCAGATAATACCTGCTGTAAAAGTTTTTGTTTATTCTAAGCTCTTCTTTGCTCTCCCAAAACAAGCTTTGACTCTTGCAGGAGCCTATACTTTTGGCAATATCCACTATGTCCGACACCACCGCAGAGGCGGTAGGTCTTGAGCCTGCACCCCTTCCATAGAACATGGTTTTCCCCACAAAATCTCCCTCCACCAAAACTGCATTATAAACATCCGAGACCTTAGCCAAAGGATTATCGGAGGGAATAAAGGTGGGATGCACCCTCAGTTCAACCTCTGAATCCGTCCTTTTGGCTATGGCTAAGAGCTTCAAAGTATAGCCCAGATCTTTGCCCAGCTCCACATCCAAAAGGTCTATGTTCCTTATGCCTTCCACATAGACTTCTTCAAAGGGAAAGAGTTTTCCAAAGCCAACGAAGGCTAAAAGGGTTATCTTATGGGCAGAATCCCAGCCGTCTATGTCCAAAGAAGGGTCCGCCTCTGCGTATCCCAGCTCCTGAGCCCTCTTAAGGGCAGTGTTAAAGCTAACATCCTGCTCTAACATTTGGGTAAGTATGTAGTTGGTGGTGCCGTTAAGGATGCCGTAGATATTCTGTACCCTGTTTCCCACAAGCCCTTCTCTCAGTGCTTTTATTATGGGTATCCCACCACCCACCGACGCCTCAAAGCCCACCATAAGCCCTTTTTCCTTGGCTTTTTTGAATATTTCTTCTCCATCCTCTGCCAGCAGATGCTTGTTGGCAGTGACTACATGCTTTCCCTTCTCAAGGGCTTCCAAGAGGAGCCTTTTGGCAAAGTCTTTGCCCCCAACGAGCTCCACCACTATGTCCGAGCTTTCTATAACTTCTCTATAATCAGTGGTCCTTAGGGTGGAGGGCACCTCGTACTCCCGAGGTCTGCTCCAGTCCTTGTCCGCCACCTTGCTTATGGAAAGCTTGATGCCAGTTTTTTCCTCAATGACCTTTGCGTTTTCCAAAAGCAGGGCAACGGTGCCAGTTCCTACTACCCCGCACCCAACGATACCTACCTTGACCTCCACAGGGCTATTTATTTTAAACTAGAAACCCAATGTTCATCTACCTCATTGCGGTGGGCTCTGTGGAAAAGAGACTTTTGCTTGCGTGTGCGAAAAACGTAAAGGATGTCTTTGGCTTTGAGGTCCGGATTTCGGATGTCCCCGTCTATTACAAGAGCGCCTACAACCCACATAGAGGACAGTTCTCCGCCAGCAAACTTTTAGAACGCATAAAGGCAGTGCATTTACCCAACATGCTAAAGGTGGTGGGTATAACTGATGTAGACCTTTACGAAGAAGGCTTGAACTTTGTCTTTGGAGTGGGAGAATTAAACGGCAGGTGTGCCCTTGTTAGCATCCACAGACTAAAAACTCCCGACGAAAAATTGTTTTTTGAAAGGACTTTTAAAGAGCTCAACCACGAGCTTGGGCACACCTTTGGACTTTTGCATTGCAATAGCCCCCGCTGTGTTATGAACTTTTCAAACTCCGTCCTTGAGGTAGACCAAAAGGGCAGGTTTTTCTGCGAAAAATGTCAAAGGAAGCTAAAGTCTTAGGCTACAGAGTATCTACGCTCCAAAAAGCCCTTCCAGACATCTGGCATACGCTCCAGCTCTTCCTCCGCTATTTTCCTTGCAAGCTCTTGGATGGCGCTTAGGTTCCTCTTCGTCCTTATTTTCACATCCAAGACCTGTGGTTCGTTGATAGGCTTACCTATCTGGGAAACAATGTAGCAGTACGCTTCCTCAACCTCTTCGATCTCTTTTACTACCCTTTTGCTGATCTCATTGGCTACTGTGTTGTAGATCTTACCTATGTGGGATATTGGGTTTTTACCCGCCGCCGCTTCCAAGCTCATGGGTCTGTAGGGAGTGATGAGACCATTAACCCTGTTGCCCCTGCCTACCTGTCCATCGTCCCCCTGCTCCGCTGAGGTGCCCGTGACGGTTATATAAACGCTACCCTTTTTGTCTGCGGTGTTTATGAAGAGTTCCACTTCCCTTCCCAAGAGCTCCTGTATGTAGTTTTTGGTCTTTCTTAAAATTTCCTCCTTTTTAGCAAAGTATTCGTCTTCGTTCTTTATGTATTTGCTCAC
>JAPYWH010000002.1 GCA_028276475.1 Thermocrinis sp. | reverse complement strand
GAAGGCTTACTGATGCAATGGGAAGGACGGTAGATTTCTCCAACACCATCATAATAATGACCTCCAACCTGGGTGCAAGGCTCATAGTTCACGGTGGAAAGATGGGCTTTGAGCAAAAGTTCGGTGTTATAGACTTTGAACAGATGAAGAAGAACGTTATGGAGCAAGTCAAAAGGTCATTCAGCCCCGAGTTTCTCAATCGCTTGGATGAGGTCATAGTCTATAGAGCCCTTGAGAAGGATGATATTATGAAGATTTTGGACCTTCAAATTGAAGGAATAAACAAGAGCCTGGTAGATTGGAACGTGAGGGTAAAGTTGCACAAAAGCTTTTCTGAGTGGCTCATTGATAAAGAGTACAAGCCAGAGTATGGTGCAAGGAGTATAAAGAGAGCCCTTCAAAAGCATGTGGAAGACTTGCTTGCGGAGGAACTTCTAAAAGGTAGCCTTCAGGATGTGCATGTGGTGGAAATAAGGGTAAAGGACGACAAGCCTTACATAAAGCCCATCAAGAAGAAGGAAAAATTGGAGGCGGTTTTTAGTAAGGAGAGTGAGTGAGGTTTTTGAGGGGGAAAACCTTTGAAATTCCCCCTCTACTGCTCACTCCTATTAACTTGTCTGCAAAGCTTGCCAGAACTTCCCTTAGCGTAACCACTATAAACTGGGCAGTCTGGGACCTTTCCTTTATAAGTTCTCCCACTGTCCTTGCGTTTGCCTCGTCCAAGTGGGCATCCACCTCATCAAAGTAATAAAAGATGGAAGGCTTATAATCCTGCAGGGCAAAGATCAAAGACAGGGCACCCAAGGTCTTTTCACCGCCTGAGATCGCCTCCAAATACTGCACCTCTTTGCCCCTTGGTTTTACCACCAAGTTTATGCCTCCTTCAAAGGGCTCATCTTCCCTCTCCAACTGCATAAATGCCTTTCCTCCGGGAGACAATCTGGCAAAGATCTTAGAAAAGCTCTTGTTTATCTGCTCATAAGCCTTGAGGAAAGCCTTTAGCTTTTTACTTTCAATCTCTTCTAGGAGTTCTTTTATTGCCCTTCTCTCCTCCAAGAGCTTTTTGTCCCTTTCCACATACTCTGCATGTCTGTTTTTGAGCTCTTGGTAGTCCTCCTCCGCCTTGAAGTTTATGTTGCCCAGAAGGCTAATCTCCCTTTCCACCTTTGAAAGTTCATCCTTTAGCTTGCTGTAGCCCTCTGGCACCAAACTTAGCGGTTCTTCTTGTCCAAGTTCTTTTAATCTTTCAAGGAGTTGGTCTTGCCTGTCTGTTAGCTTAGAAAGTTCCCTTTCTATCTCTATCCTCTCTTCAGTCTTTAGGTCTATAGAGATCCTTTTTTGCCCAAGGAGGGAGGTTATTTCCCTGAGCTGGTTTTCCAATTGATCTACCCTTTTGTAAAGCTCATAAGCCTGAAGGTTTATATCCTTTAGCTCCTCTTCTATCTTTTCCTTCTCTTGACTTAGCTCTATTATCCTCTTTTGGGCATTTTCTATGTTTTGTGTTAGGTCTTCAACCCTTGCTTTCCTTTGGTTTATCTCTTGGAGAAGGTTTTGCCTTTGTTGGGCGATTTCTTGTTCCTTTAGCTTTAGGGAAAATAGCTCTTCCTTTTTCCTTTCCAAGAGTTTTCTGTGTCTTTCTGCCCTTTCTCTTAGGGCTTCCAAGCCGGATTCTTTGGCTATTTTCAAAAGGGAAGAGTATCTGAACCTTAGGTTTTCCAACTTTTCCTCTTGGTAAGAGAGCTCCTCTTCCAATTCCCTTTTTCTTTTTTGGGCCTTTTCCTTTTCCTCCGCCAGAGTCTTTAAATACTCCTTACCCTTTTGCAGTCTCTCTTCCAAGCCCTTTATCCTTTCAAAACATTCCTTATGCTTTTGTTCTAACTCCTTTAGCCTTCTTTCAAGGATCTTTACCACTCCTTCCTTTTCTACCAGTTCATCCCTCAGGCTTTTGGCTAAGGCTTCCTTTTCTGAAATACTCTCCTTTAACCTCTCTAAAACCTCCTCCAACTGCTTGGTCTTTTCCTCGTAAAAACTTTTGCCCAAGCTTGCCCTTGATTCCCAGTGTCCTCCGCTTATTACACCCGTCTTTTCAAAGAGCTCCCCCTCCAGGCTAACCATCCGGTAATTTCCTATGCCCAGAGCCTTTGCACTGTCAAAGTTCTCCACCACAAGCGTATCTCCAAAAACAAACCTTATTGCCTTTTCAAACTTTTTGTCGTATTCCACCAGATTTACCACATAGTCAATAACCACCGCACCACGGGTTCTTGGAAAGGGTGGCAAGGTTTGTTCCCTTATTCTATTAAGTGGGATAAAGCTCATTCTACCGCCCTTGGTTTCCTTTAATCTTTGGATGCATTTTTTTGCGGTCTCTTCATCTTCGACCACCACAAAGGAGAGCCTTTGCCCACCAGCTACCTCCACCGCCCTAAGATATTCATAGTCTTTAACCTTTATTAGGTCTGCTACCCTTCCATAAACACCCTCTATGTCTTCAAAGGGAAGATAGTCCTGCTCTGCAGACCTAAGCCTTTCCCTAAGGACCGCCAGCTCCTGCAGAACATCCTCCCTCTCTGCCCTAAGCTTTCTCAGTTGGTTTTCAACCTCCTCCAGCTTAGCCCTTAGCCTTTTTTGGGCAAACTCCTCTTCTCTCAGCATTTTTTGATAATTCTCTTTACTCAGAACATCCTCCCCAAGACTGCCCTTAACTCTTTCTAACTCCTCTTCTAAATTTTTCAACCCTTCCCTTACCCTATCCTCCTTTAACTCTAACTCTTTTATCTTTAGCCCCAAGGTGGATGCTTCTTTTGTCTTTTCCTCAATAGTCTTTGAAAGGGCACGCACCTTTTCTTCCGTTTGATGCATCTCCTCAAAGGCACTTTGCATCTCCCTTTCCTTTTCCTTTAGTTCCTGATTTATTGCGTCAAACTCCCCCTGAAGCCTTTGAACCTCCTCTTCCTTTTGATGGAGGGCACCCCTGAGTTCTTCTTCCTCTTGGGATAAAACTTCCAGGTCTCTTTCTAAGTGTGTTAGCCTCCTTCTTGCGTTTTCTACCTCCTCCTGCAATCTTTCAATCTCTTTGTATTTATCCTCCGTTTCCTTTTGGATAAGGTCTAACCTTTCGCTCAACCTTCCCGTTTTTTCTTTGAAGGGAAGTATGGTAGTCCTCAGGGAGGAAAGTTCGTTCTCTATGGTGGAGGCTTCCTCTTGGAGTTTTTGGGCTTGTGCCTTTAGTTGCCTTATTTCTTCCTCCAAACCCATAAGCCTTTGTTCTGTGGAAGTTTTCTCCTCAAGGACCTTTAAAAGCTCCTTTGAAAACAGCTTTACTTCTAAGTCCCTTTTTCTTTGGGAGAGTTCTCTGTATAGCCTTATCCTTTCCACCTCTTTGGCGAGCTTTTCCATCTGCACTTCCATTTCGTCTATAAGAAGCTTTAGCTCCCTGTGTTTCAGCTCCACCTCTCCGAGTTGAACCAGAGCCTTTTGCTTTCTCTCTTCGTATTCTCCTATGCCCGCCACCTCTTCAATGAGCTTTCTTCTCTCTACGGGCGTCATCTTCAGAAACCTTATAATGTCCCCCTGAAGGACCACGTTGTAGCCGTTTTCATATATGCCCGCCTTTGACAGAAAGTCAGAAAGTTCTTTTTCTTTGACCACTTGCCCATTGATCCTAAAAACACTCCTACCGTCTCTATAGACTTTGCGTGAGACTATCACATCCTCCTCTGGCACAGGAAAGGCACCAAAATTTTTAAAATGCACCTCCACGTAGGCATAATCTGCCTTCTCTCCATCCTTGCTGAAGATAAGATAGGAAAGGTTCTTTGCCCTAAGGGCTTTGGAGGTGGCTATCCCCAAGGCAAAGGATATGGCGTCTCCTATGTTGGATTTACCCGCACCGTTGGGACCTACCACAGCAATAAAGCCCTCCCCTAAGGGAATTTCTATCCTCTGCCTTCCGTAGGACTTAAACCCCTCAATGACTAATTTTTCTATATAACCCTTCACCTTCAGCTATAATTATAAATAAGTGTAGGTTCCCATACATTATCCAAGCCTAATGCCCTCCAATTATAACCCGTGAATGTTATAGTCCCTATGTGCCCTTTCACATTACCCTAAGCTTTAAGCTAAGCTTTGAAAGGAAGGGAGAAAGGGAAAAAGTTATAGGGAAAAAAGATAATGAAATATTTGACCCAAGAAAAATCCTGTCCGCTTTGCATGGGAGAGTAGATAAATATTTACACAAGGTCAGACTCTCTCAAACATCTTAGCAAAGAGAGTTTTCTTTAACTGGTCCAAGCCCTCGCCCGTAAGGGCGGATATTGCTAAAAACTGATAGCCTCTCTCTGTAAAGTATTTTTCCAACTCCTTTAGATATTCCCTGTTTGAGAGGGCATCTATCTTGTTGGCAACCACCACCTGCTGTTTTTCCAAAAGCTGTGGGCTATACTCCCCAAGCTCTGCATTTACAGTATTAAAGGCTTCTATTGGGTCCTTTTCCCTTCCGTCGGATACGTCCAAAAGGTGTAGTAGAAGCTTTGTGCGTTCTATGTGTCTGAGAAACTCAAGACCCAGACCTTTACCTTGGCTGGCACCCTCTATTAGCCCCGGGATGTCTGCAAGCACCAACCTGTGTTCTTCGTCCAACTCCAAAACACCCAGGACTGGCGACAGGGTGGTAAAGGGATAATCGGCGATCTTTGGCTTAGCCTTTGTTAGCTTGGATATTAGTGTGGATTTGCCCGCGTTGGGAAGTCCAATGAGCCCCACGTCCGCAATTAGCTTTAGCTCTAATATTAGCCATCTTTCTTCTCCCTTTTGTCCCTTCTCCGCATACTTGGGTGCTTGGTTTGTTGGGCTTGCAAAGCGGGCGTTTCCCCTTCCACCCCTTCCACCCTTGGCTACCACGCAGGATTGACCCTCTTCCACCAGGTCGCACAGCACCTCACCCGTGAGGGCGTCCTTCACCACCGTTCCCACGGGCACCTCTATGATGAGGTCCTCTCCGTCCTTGCCCGCTTGGTTTTTACCCTTCCCGTGCTGTCCGTTCTGTGCCCTAAACTTGGTTCTGTATTCAAAGTCCAAAAGGGTGTGCTTTCTGGAGGTGGCAACCAGGACAACATCTCCACCCTTTCCACCATCCCCACCCGCAGGACCGCCAAAGGGTCTGTATTTTTCCCTCAGAAAGGCAACCGCCCCATTTCCCCCATCACCCGCCTTTACATATACTTTGGCTAAGTCTATGAACATACTTAAAGCATGTGTCCCAGCTTATTTTTCTTTGCTTGCAAATACCTCTCGTTGTGCTCGCAGGCGGGCACCTTGAGGGGAACCCTCTCCACCACCTCCAAGCCATAGCCCTCCAGGGCTACGATCTTCCTTGGGTTGTTGGTTAGCAACTTCATCTTCCGGACGCCCAGGTCCAAGAGTATTTGCACGCCCACGCCGTAGTCCCTTAGGTCCGCAGAATAACCGAGCTTTTCGTTGGCTTCCACTGTGTCGTAGCCCTTATCCTGCAGGTCGTAAGCCTTTATCTTATTGACTATGCCTATGCCCCTTCCCTCATGTCCCATTATATAGACCAAAACACCCTTGCCTTCCTCCGCAATCTGCATAAGCGCCGCCTCCAACTGATCCCTACAATCGCAACGAAGGGACTTAAACACATCCCCCGTCAAACACTCCGAATGGACCCTAACCAGCACAGGCTCGTCCTCCTTCCATTCACCCATAGTCAGGGCAACCTGCTCTTCTCCCGTAAGTATGTGCCTGTATGCGTGAATTTTGAAAAAGCCATACTTTGTGGGCAGGTTGGCGGTTGCCTCCCGGACCACGAGCCTTTCCTTTTTTAGCCTGTAGCGTATTAGGTCTGCTATGGTGATGATCTTTAGGTTGAACCGCTTGGCAAACTCCACCAGGTCGGGCAATCTTGCCATGGTGCCATCTTCTTTCATGATCTCGCATATCACACCCGCCGGATAGAGCCCCGCAAGCCTTGCCAGGTCCACAGACGCTTCTGTATGTCCAGCCCTTTCCAAAACACCGCCGGGCTTAGCCTTCAGTGGGAACACATGCCCCGGTCTTATAAAGTCCGAGGGTTTGGCATCTGGGCTAACTGCCAACTTTATGGTAATAGCCCTGTCAAAGGCGGATATGCCCGTGGTGGTGCCATACTTGGGATGGGCATCTATGGAGACGCAAAAGTAAGTACCCTTTGGGTCTGTGTTTTTTGTTGTCATTGGGTGAAGGTCCAGCTCCTCGCATCTCTCCGGCGTTAGGCTGAGGCATATGAGACCCCTTCCGTATTTTGCCATAAAGTTTATAGCCTCTGGGGTCACCTTCTCCGCCGCCATCACCAGGTCCCCCTCGTTCTCCCTGTCCGGATCATCCACCACTATGACCATCTTACCTTCCCTTATATCCTCCAAGGCGGATTCTATGTAACTGAAGACGCCATCACTCATTTTTCTCCTCCTTTTTGGTTAATTGCTTGATCTTCTCCCAAAGCTTATCTAATATGCTCTGTTTGTAAGCCTGTTCAAGCTCCACCTTTTGCCACTCTGGATTCTTCTTTAACTCCTGCGTGTATCCGCCCCTCAATCTCTCCACAAAGGGTCCCCCATAATGGACCCACAGGTGGTCTATGATCAAAAAGCCCACCAAAAGGTAAAGTATCCACCTCATAACAATTAATATATTCCTACCGTGGCGGTTTGTTATTTGGGAATGGGTAGTAATGTGGGCGATCGGCTAAGCTATATGCTGAAGGCACTTGAGCTTTTAAAGAGTTTGGGAGAGGTGCTCCGCGTCTCCACCATCTACGAAAGTAAAGCTTGGGGAGTGGTAAATCAGGGGGACTTTTTAAACTGTGTGATCAAGTTCAGGACAGAGTTGGAGCCCGTTGAACTTCTGAAAAAGTTAAAAGAAATAGAAAAACTGGTGGGTAGGAAAGAGAGGGAAAGGTGGGGACCAAGGGAAATAGACATAGACATACTACTTTATGAAAAGGACATACTTATGCTCAGCTTTTTGGTGGTTCCCCATCCTTACCTTACTAAAAGGGATTTTGTTTTGGTGCCCCTGTTGGAACTGGAGCCCCAGCTTGAGCATCCCCTTTACAAGAGACCACTCTCGGAATATTTAAAGTTTTTGGATGTATCCCTAAAACCTTTTGCGTGCCTTGTAGGCATAGAGCAAAAAGCAAAGGATAAAGAAAAGAACCATTAGCATAACTATGGCTCCACTGGGAGGAATGTTAAAGGTTAGGGAAAGAACCACCCCAAGGAAAACGGAGAGCAGGCTGAGGATAGCGGAAAGCGAAAAGGTTTGAAAAAAAGAGCCTGCCACCAACAGGGCGGTCATGGAAGGCAAAGCTACAAAGGACGCAGATAGCAACAGACCCGCCACTTTTATAGAAAGGACTATGTTCATACCCGCCAAAAGCACAAAGAGGTAGTTTATAAGGGTAGTGTTTATACCCTTTAGCTTGGCGATCTCCTCGTTGAAGAGGACCAAAAAGAGCTGGTCGTATTTTAGCCAAAAGGCAAGGGCTGTTATAAAAAAGACAAAAAGGCTTACGTAGAGTTCTTCCTTTGAGACCGCCAAAAGGCTACCAAAAAGGTAAGAATATATATTTGCACTCAGGTTTTCCTTCATAGCAGACACGATGACCGCAAGGGCGGTGCCAAAGGAAAAAAACAAAGACAGAATGGTATCCGAGGGGAGCCTTTTGCTGTCCATCAAAAACTGAAGGAGCACGGAGATCAGGGCTACATAAAAAAGTGTGAATAAAGTGGGCTCAAGCCCCAGCAAAAAGGCTATGGCAATACCACCAAAGGCAGAGTGGGATATGCCCGCACCAAGCATGGAAAGCCTTCTCATCAGCAGATAAACACCCACCATGGAACAGGAGAGGGCTATCAGGAGCCCCGCCAAGATACCTTCATAAACAAAGCCAATGGTGTTAATGAAGTCCATAGAGTTCCCTTATGATCTGTCCAAAATCCTTTGGATAAACCAACCTGCACTCGGGCATGCCAAGGCACAGCATCCGGCTTGCGTTTCTCATAACAAAGCCAAGGTCGTGGGAGACTACCACCACCGTCCTGTCTTTGGAAATTTCCTTTAGCACATGCTCTATGTGTTCTTGGGCGTGTATATCCAAGCCTGTCATGGGTTCATCCAGTATAAGCAAGGATGGGTTTTTTGTAAGCGCAAAAGCCAAGAGGACCTTTTGCTGTTCTCCGCCGGAGAGCTTCACAAACTGCCTTTTTAGGAGGTTTTCCAGGTGCAAAAAGGCTATGATCCATCCCACCTTTTCCTTTTTGGCTACCTTTCTCAAGAGCTCCTCCACAGTGCCCGTCCAGAACCTCTCCACGCTGAACCTCTGTGGCACATAGCCTATCTTTTCCCATTCATTGAACTGCCTTAGCTCCCTTCCAAAGAGGAAGACCTTTCCTGCCTTTGGGCGTAAAAAACCCAGCAAAAGCTTTAAAAGGGTGCTTTTTCCCGCGCCGTTGGGACCTACCACGCAGAAAAACTCTCCCTCATAGACAGAAAAGCTCAGGTTTTCTATAAGAGGCTCCTCGGGGCTGTATCTAAAGGTCAGAGATTCTACCTTTATTACTTCTTGCAATCCAGTCCCTCCACAAAGGCTGAAAGGTTTCTCTCCATTATGGAAAAGTAATCATCCCCTTCCTTGGTGGGATAAAGGGATGTGTTTATGGTGTATATTTTGGCACCCGTTTCCCTTTGCACCTTGAGGGCTGCCTTTCCTTGATAGCCCTCCTCCACAAAGAGGGACTTTACGGACTCTTTTTTCATCAGGTTTATAAGCCTGAAAAGTTCCGAGGGTTTTGGCTCCTCTTCACCATGCACACCTCTCAGACCTTCTGCCCTCAACCCATAATCCCTTGCCAAATATCTCAGGGATAGATGGGTAGATACAAGCCATCTGTTTTTGCACTGGCTAAGGCTTTGGCGGTATTTTTCATCCAAATCTTTTAACCTTTTGGAGAACTCTCTGTATTTTCTCTCGTAGAGATTTTGATTTTTCGGGTCCATTTTCAAAAGTGCCTTGTAGAGATTATCTACCACCGCTTGGTAGGACTTGGGAGACATCCAAAGGTGCGGATCATTGTCTATTAAAGGCAGGTTTTGATTGAGAAGATAAAACTTCTCCTTTGGCACGGGCAGTTTTCTCTCCCAGCTTTCCAAGCCCAAGGCAAAGATGTGCTTTGCCTCTCTTAAGTTCCTAAGGTCTTGGGGCTTTGGCTCGTAGTGATGCACATCGGTCCTTGTGGAGATAAGGACCTTTACATCGTAAAGCTCTCCCGCCAAATGAAGCAAAGGATAGTATATGGGATAGGTAGTTGCTATCAAAAGTTCCCTCGGTAGGGCAAAGGAAAGAAGCAGGAGTAGAAAGAGTAGAGTTCTCATTACTACTCAATCCTATACCCAAAACTCTTTACAAGCTCTGGTCTTTTCCTCCAATCGGGCTTTACCCTAACAAAGAGCTCCAAATATACCTTTCTGCCCGTTATCAGTTCCAACTCTTCCCTTGCCATCTTTCCGATGGACTTTAGCCTTTGTCCATCTTTGCCTATGATTATGGGTTTGTAGTTTTCTCTATCCACTATTATTTCTGCCCTTATGACCAGAACCCTTGGGTCGTGCCTTCCGTCGGTGATCTCATTGACCACTACCGCCACACCTTGGGGAATCTCTTGATGGACTTTTAGCAGAACCTTTTCCCTGATCGCCTCCGCCACCAAGAGCCTAAAGGGAAGGTCTGTTATCATCTCCTCCGGAAAGAGGGGCTCACCCTCCGGCAGGTAGTTAAGGATCACCGTTAAAAGCCTGTCTATGTTAAACCCCTTCTGGGCACTTATGGGGACGATCTCCTTAAACTCGGGATGCTTTTTTGAGAACTCCTCCACAAAGGGCAGGAGGTTCTCCAAGGGACCTATTCTATCCACCTTGTTTATTACCAAGATCACAGGCTTTTCTTCCGCATAGGGCTTTACATAGGTCTCAAAGACCATTTCGTCATCATCCCTCCAGCCATCCTCCGCGTCCATCATGAAGAGGATAACGTCTGCATCCTGCAAGGACGCTCCAGCAACGCCAACCATAGCCTCTCCCAAGGCATCCCTTGGCTTGTATATACCGGGAGTATCTAGGAATATGATCTGGGCTTCGTTTGGGATATTTTTAACACCCAAGACCCTTATCCGAGTGGTGCCGGGCTTTGGGGAAACTATAGACAGCTTGGTGCCAATTAGGTTGTTCAAAAGGGTGGATTTGCCCACGTTGGGCTTTCCAACTATGGCTACATATCCAACCTTCATATCCTCTCCGCAATAGCTTTGGCAAAGTCCATAGTAGATAGTGTCTTTGCCTCTATACCCATCTTTTCAAAGCCGTTGGCTATGTCTGGAGTTCCGAGCCTGTCTTCTATTGCCCTCTTTACCGCATTGTATATGAGCTGGGATGCCTCCTTCCAACCCAAGTACTCCAACATCATGGCACCGGAGAGTGTCAAGGAAAGAGGGTTTGCTATGCCCTTGCCTGCAATATCGTATGCGGTTCCGTGGGTGCTTTCAAAGAGGGCATAGCCGTCGCCTATGTTTCCACTTGGCACAAAGCCCGGACCTCCCACCAGTGCGGAAGCCAAGTCCGATATGTAATCACCGTTTAGGTTTTGGGTGATGATCACATCGTAGGCTTCGGGTTTTAGGACTAACTGCATAAGCATCTGGTCTGTGATGACCTTTACCATAAGCGCCTGCCCTTCCTTTGGTTCTCCCTCTGTGATAACTTTTCCTTCAAACTCCGGCTCCTTTGCCACTTCAAAAGCCCAGTTCATAAAAGCTCCCTCTGTTGCTTTCATTATGTTTCCCTTTCCCACAACTGCAACCACCCTTTTGTTGTTTTCTAAGGCATACCTGAGGGCTTTTCTCACATGTCTTTTGGTCTTCCATTCGCTCATGGGCTTGACGGTGATCCCACAGTCTTCAGGAAGGGCATACTCGGAGACGCCCATCTCCTCCATCAAGAATTTTCTTACCCTTTGAGTTTTTTCGTCCCTTGGCATAAACTCTATTGCCATATACACATCGTCAGAGTTTTCCCTAAAGACTGCCACATTTACCCTCTCGGGGTTTGGTATAGGAGAGGGTTGCCCCAGCCAATAGACGGGTCTTATGGCAGAGTAGAAATCCATAGACTGCCTGAGGACTGCGTTTAAAGATTTCCCCCCCTTACCCACCGGGGTGCCAAGGGGACCCTTTATGGCTACCATGGCTTCTTTTAAAACCTCCAAGGTTTCCTTTGGCATCCTCTCGCCGGTTTTTTCCTCCGCCTTGTCTCCCGCCAAAAGCTCCACCCAGTATATAGCCCTTGAACCACCGTAAGCCTTCTCCACTGCCTTATTTACCACCATAATCATGGCGGGGGCAATTTCTGGACCTATTCCGTCCCCTTCTATGTAGGGAATTATAGGGTTGTTTGACACCTGTAGGCTCTTGTCTTCTCTAAGCTTTATGAACTGTCCCTCCTGCGGAATTACCGCCTTGCCGGACCACACAAAAACCCTTTCCATTCAAAACCTCCTTGCAAATTTTCTTTACTTAGGCAAGACAATAAATTATAAAATTAAGAACCACATAAAGCTTAATATTCTGCAAGGAGTGATGTAGGTGTTATATTTATAAAGCATGGGTGCTTTGAACAGATTTAAGGTCTTTGGTGTAGCCTTATTTACCTTTGCCCTTGGCTTTATAGTGGGCTTTGCCTCCCAGGGTAAGCAGTCGGAGGACGAATACAAATACCTGAGAATATTCACCGATGTCCTCCGAATCATAAAGGAAAACTATGTGGAACAGGTCAGTACGAAGGACCTCATATACGGTGCCTTAAACGGAATGACCAAATCCTTGGACCCCTTCTCCAGCTTTTTCACTCCCAAGCAGTATGAGAGCTTTAGACAGGAAACGGAGGGTGAGTTCGGTGGTGTGGGCATTGAGATCGGTATGGAAAAGGGAAGACCTGTTGTAATATCGCCCATTGAGGGAACGCCCGCCTTCAGGGCAGGCATAAAGCCTGGGGATGTGATCCTTGAGATCAATGGCGAGGACACCTCCAACATGAGTCTTATAGATGTGGTGCAAAGGATCAGGGGAAAGGTGGGCACAAAGGTTCAGCTAACCATATACAGGAAGGGAATGGAAAAGCCTATGAAGATAGAGCTTGAGAGGGCTCTGATAAAGATTGAGAGCGTGAGATGGACCACCTTGGGAGATGTGGGGTACATAAAGCTCTCCCAGTTTAACGAGAATGTTAGCGCTCAGGTGGAAAGAGCCCTAAAAGAACTGACCTCCCAAAGGGTTAAAGGTATTATCCTTGACCTGAGGAACGACCCAGGGGGGCTCCTCAGCGAGGCGGTCAATGTGGCAGACCTTTTCCTTCCCGAGGGTAAGTTGGTGGTTTATACAAGAAGCAGGAATGGAGAAACTCAAAAATATTTTGCCAGAAGAAAGCCTGCAGTGCCCGATGAGCTTCCAGTAATAGTTCTCATAAACAAGGGTTCTGCCAGTGCCTCCGAGATCGTGGCGGGTGCCCTGCAAGATTACAAAAGGGCGATCATACTGGGTGAAAAGTCCTTTGGCAAGGCGTCTGTTCAAAACATAATACCCTTAGAGGACGGCTCCGCCCTGAAGCTAACGGTGGCTTACTACTACACGCCTTTGGGTAGGCTCATTCACAACAAGGGCATAGTTCCAGACGTTCAGGTAGCAATGGACGAAAAGCAGGAAGAGGCACTCCAAGAAGCCATAAGGCAGAAAAAATTGGAGGGCAAGAATGGTTTGATACTCCTTCCCGAGAAGGATCCCCAACTGAGTAAGGCAATAGAACTTATAAGGTCCGGGCAGGCTCTCAAAAAGGTAGCCAACCTATGATTACTTTGGCGGTGGAAACCTCCTGCGACGAGACAGCACTTGCCATCTACTCGGATAAGGAGGGTGTTATAGGGGAGGTCCTGCTCTCTCAGGCAAAGGTGCACGAGCAGTTCGGTGGAGTGGTTCCAGAGCTCTCCGCAAGAGAGCATACCAAGAACCTTTTACCTTTGCTTAAGGTTCTTTTAGACAGGACGGGCTTTGACCTAAAGAGGGTAGATTTCATATCCTTTACCCTTACCCCTGGGCTGATCCTGTCTTTAGTGGTGGGTGTGTCCTTTGCCAAGTCTTTGGCATATACCTTAAAAAAGCCCTTAGTCCCCGTCCATCACTTAGAAGGACACATATACTCTGTCTTTGTGGAAAGACCCATCAAGGAACCCTTTTTGGCTTTGGTGGTCTCTGGAGGGCACACGGACCTTTACTTGGTGGAGGGCTTTGGCAAATACAAGTTTTTGGGTGGCACTTTGGACGACGCAGTGGGCGAAAGCTATGACAAGGTTGCAAGGCTTATGGGACTTGGATACCCGGGAGGACCCATAATTGACCGTCTGGCAAAGCAGGGAGAGCCCCATTATCCTCTGCCAAGACCAATGATTGATGATCTTAGTCTGAACATGTCCTTTAGTGGGCTAAAGACTGCAGTCCGAAAGATCGTGGAAGGTGGGAACTATTCCAAGGAGGACCTTTCCGCATCCTTTCAACGGGCGGTGTTGGACGTTTTGGAGGCAAAGCTCTTAAGGGCAGTAGAACTCACGGGCGTAAAGAGGGTTGCTGTGGTAGGAGGTGTCTCTGCTAACAGCGAGCTCAGAGAAAGATTTCAAAAGCTTACAGAAAAGGGCATGATCTCCGCATACATACCCCATCCGAGGCTATCCACCGATAACGCGGTGATGATCGCCTACGCGGGCACTGAGAGGTTCAAAAGGGGCATTACCGCCCCAGAGGACATAAACCCAGAGCCCAACATACCCTTAGAAACCTTTGGGAGGTCCTGGTCGTGAACGCAAAGGAACTTATAAAGGAAAAGGCGGGCTATATACTTTCTAACCTACTTTCCCAAGGTGGAGAGTATGGGGAGGTCTTCTATGAGCGATCCCGCACTTGTCGGATGCACTTAGAAGACAACAAGATTGACAAGGTTCAGTGGGGAGAAGAGGAGGGCGTTGGCATAAGGCTAATAAAGGAAGGGAAAACTTATTACGGCTACACCACGGAGATCACCTACGAAAACCTTTTGGAGATCGCAAGGACTCTGGCAAGGGGGCAAGGGCATGGACCGGTAGCCATAGGCAAGAGGCACATAAAGGGCTGGACTTCAACTCTGATAGACCCGGATGAGATGAGCCTGAGCTACAGGGCGGAGCTCTTGCACAGGGCTAACCAGAAGGCAAGAAGCTACGGAGATAAGATCAAGCAGGTGCTTGCAGTCCTTATGGACAAAACCCGGGACATGATGGTCATAAACTCCCTTGGTGAATGGGCGGATGACCTACAAAAGAGGGTGGTTTTCTTTGTGGAGGTAGTGGCAAGCGACGGAAGCACTCTACAGAGGGGTTATGAGTCTGTGGGTGGCACAAAGGGCTTTGAAATTTTTGAGGAAACACCTCCAGAGCTGGTGGCGGAAAAGTCTGCCAAGAGGGCGATTTTGATGCTCTCTGCAAAACCTGCCCCTGCGGGGCAATTTACCGTGGTGCTTTCGGGAGAGGCGGGTGGAACCATGATCCACGAGGCGGTTGGACATGGCTTGGAGGCGGACCTGGTGCAAAAGGGGCTCTCTGTGTATAAGGGAAAGCTGGGGCAGAAGGTTGCCAGCGAGCTGATCACCGTTATAGACGATGGCTCTATTGTGGGAAAAAACGGACACTTTGTGGTGGATGACGAAGGAGTGCCTTCCCAAAGGACAGTTCTTATAGATAAGGGCTACTTGGTGGGATATATGTATGATCGGCTAAGCGCTATGAGGGAGGGTAAAAGCTCCACAGGAAACGGCAGAAGACAAAGCTACGCCCACATCCCCATGGTGCGTATGACCAACACCTACATAGACGCCGGTAAGGATAACCCGGAGGATATAATAAGGGATACAAAAAGGGGTGTTTTTGTGGTTAAAATGGGTGGAGGGGAGGTGAATACGGTGACCGGAGACTTTGTCTTTGAGATCATGGAAGGGTATATGATAGAGAACGGAGAGATCACCTATCCCATAAGGTCTGCCACCTTGATCGGCAACGGTCCAAAGGTTCTTCAGGATGTGGACGGAGTGGGATGGGACCTGGGCTGGAGCATTGGCACCTGCGGTAAAGATGGACAGGGGGTGCCCGTCTCAGATGCCCAACCCACCATAAGGGTCAAGTCCTTAGCCTTGGGTGGGACGGAGGTTTGAAATGAAGGGCATCCTTGACCTTATACCCTTTATAATCTTTTTAGGCATTGTTCTCCTTTCCATCTTTGGGGGAGAGGTTTTAAAAGCTTTGGGAGGTTTAGTCATGGGTTTTTCACCACTTATAGTAATAGCCATACTGGTGGTTATCTTTTTGGCTACTTCCCTAAAGATCGTGCCCGAGTATCAGAGGGCGGTTATATTCCGTTTGGGAAGGGTCATAGGTGCCAAGGGACCTGGTCTCTTTATACTGGTTCCCATAATAGACAAAATGGTAAGGGTGGACCTTCGGACTGTCACCTTGGATGTGCCCACCCAAGACATCATCACAAGGGACAATGTGTCTGTTAGCGTGGATGCGGTGGTTTATTTTAGGGTAGTGGACCCGGTAAGGGCAATAGTAGAGGTGGAAAATTATCAGTATGCCACCTCCCAGATAGCCCAAACTACCCTCAGAAGCGTCTGCGGTGCGGTGGAGCTGGATGAACTTCTCTCAGAGAGGGAAAGGCTAAACTTACAGCTTCAGGAGATCATAGACAGGCAAACGGACCCGTGGGGTGTAAAGGTGGTGGCGGTGGAGCTCAAAAGGATTGACCTTCCGGAGGAGCTAAGGCGTGCCATGGCAAGGCAGGCAGAGGCGGAAAGGGAAAGGAGGGCAAAGATCATAACCGCAGAGGCAGAATACCAAGCGGCGCAGAAGTTGGCAGACGCAGCCCAGATCCTTGCGTCTCAGCCCTTAGCCCTACAGCTAAGATACTTAGAAACCATACAGAATGTGGTCTCAAAACCCGGAAACACGGTTCTTATACCACTGCCCATAGAGATGCTCTCCTATTTCGCTAAGGATGGTTCGAAGATACAGGGTCAAGGTCAATAGGGCGGGCATCTTTTTCACGGGAGTGACCATATTCCTTGGCGTATCCGCGGTAAATACCTCCAACAATCTGCTCTATTTGGTGGTCTCCTTTTTGCTCTCCTTTATGCTACTCTCGGGCATGCTCTCCCTTTATAACCTGAGGGGTTTAAGCCTTGAACTTGTCCCGCCCAAGGAGGTTTATGCCCAAAAGGCTGAGAACTTTAGGCTTATCCTAAAAAATCAAAAGAGATTTCCCTCCTTTACCCTTTTGGTGGAGGCACAGGGCTCAAGGGCTTTCTTTCCCATTCTGAAAAAGGAGGAGGTAGGTTCTATAACCTTAAAGTTTCCAAGGAGGGGCTATTATGACAAACTATCCGTTAGGGTTTCCTCCTCCTTTCCCGTAGGGCTCTTTGAGAGGTTCTTCCACATGGATGTTCCCGTAAGCTTGGTGGTTTATCCTTACCCTATGGCTGTTTCAAAGAGGATAAGGGTGGAGGGTTTGCAGAGGGGAGAATGGCTAACCGTTGGAAGAAGAAAAGGTTATGAGCATCTTCAGTCTGTTAGGGAGTATATGGGAGAGCCCGTAAAGCTCATTCACTGGAAGTTGTCCGCAAAGGTTGGAAAGCTCTACGTTAAGGACTTTTTGGCGGAGGAGAGCCCGCCGGTGGTTCTCAGCTTGGATATGGTGGATGGTGGCTTAGAGGATAAGCTTTCAAAGTTAGCCTATCTGGTCTTGGAGTATTCAAAAAGGGGCACGCCAGTGGGCTTGAGGCTGGATGGCACTTACCTTGAGCCCGCCTTGGGTGAAGAGCACAAGAGAAAAATGCTCAGAGAGTTAGCCCTCTTCGGTGATAGCCCTAGGGTAAGAGCCTAATACCTTTACCATCTGGGTTCTCTCCTTTAGCATCTCAAGGGCTAACCTCACGTTCTCGTCCTCAAGGTGTCCCTCCAGGTCTGCAAAAAAGACATAATCCCAAGCCTTTTTCCTTGATGGTCTTGATTCAATCTTTGTAAGATTTACTTCGTATCTGTAAAAACTCTCCAGGGCTTTATAAAGGGCTCCTGCCTCATCCCTGACTGCAAAGAGAAGGCTAGTTTTATCTTTGCCCGTTCTCTTCATATCCCTTTTGCCGAGCACCAAAAAGCGCGTGTAGTTGTTGAGGCTGTCTTGGATATTCTCCGCCAGTATGTTTAGGTGATAGGTGTAAGACGCAACCTCGCTGGCTATTGCGGCGCTTCCCTCCTTTTCCAGAACGATCTCGCATGCCCTTGCGGTGCTGTCGGTCTCTATTAGCTTGGCGTGAGGTAGGTTCTTTTCAAGCCAGTTTCTGCACTGGGCAAGTGCTTGCCTGTGGGAATAGACCTCCTTTATCTCTTCCAAGCTTCTGCCCGTTGAAAGAAGGTGTAGCTTTATGGGTATTACCACCTCCCCCACGATCTTGACGCTAAATTCTAAGAACATGTCCAAGGTGTAATTGACCACTCCCTCCGTGGTGTTTTCCACTGGAACCACGCCGTAATCTACCCTTTCCGTTTCAACCTCTATAAAAACATCCCTTATGGTGGGGGCGGGCACATAATAGGCAGAAAGTCCAAAGTGTTCCAAGCTCGCTTGATGGGTAAAGGTTGCCTTTGGTCCAAGGTATGCCACCCTTAGCTCTTTTTCCAAAGAAAGGCACGCGGACATAATCTCCCTAAAGACATGCTTTACCGCTTCTGAAGGAAACTCTTCTCCATAGAGTTCCTTGTTCAGCTTCACCAGTCTATCTACAACCTCCCTTTCCCTCTCCGGCGAGTGGATCTCCAAGTTGAGCTGTTTTTTTATTTCCCCAATGGACTTGGCAAGTTTAGCCCTTTTGTTGAGTAGCTTTAGAATTTCTTCATCTATAACATCAATTTCAGCCCTGAGCCTTTTTATCTCTTCCATAGGAAGGAAAGATACTTGGGTTTGCTCTTTAGGTCCTCCAGCAGAAGGTGGTTTTCTTTGCTTTTTTGTCTCCAGTGCTTTCTTCTCTTCCTATAAATTTCCCTTAGATATTCCTTTAGTTTTAGGCTCGGATACTTGCCCTTCGCAACCTTATGCAAATGCCACCACCATTTTTCTATGGGTTGGCTCTCGTCATCCTCCAAGGGCTCATCGCTGGATTCCATGAGCTCTATGAACCTATGCACGTTTTGAAAGAGTTTTCTGTCTGCCTTTATCACATAAGGGCTCTCCTCCAAACCCTCCTGATGGATCCTCTCCCTCAGGGAAATGATAAAGTTAGGATAGCCGACCCCATAGTTCAGGAGCATTTCCAACTCTGCAAAGTAGATGTAATCAATCTCTAAGCTTACCATCAAAGATAATTATAAAACACACTCTCTGCCATGTAGGAGTTCCTAACATTGGGACCACTAAAGACACCGCTAAAGCCAAGGCTGAGGGCAATCTCTTTTAACCTTTCAAACTCCTCTTGGGTGTAAAGCTTAACCACGGGGTGATGCCTTTTAGAAGGTTGGTAATACTGCCCAATGGTTAGCACATCACATCCCATCCTTCTTAGATCTTTCATAACTTCCACGATCTCTTCTTCCCTTTCTCCAAAGCCCAGGATGAGGGCGGACTTGGTTATGATGTTTGGGTTGAATTCCTTTGCCCTTTTTAAAAGCTCTAAGCTCCTTTGGTAATCCGCACCCTTTCTGACCCTATGATATAGCCTTGGCACCGTTTCCACATTGTGTGCCAACACATCGGGCTCTGCCAAGAGGACAGTTTTTAGGGCTTGGTGAGAGCCACCAAAATCAGGCACAAGCACCTCCACCTTGATGTTTTGGAGGTTCTCCTTTAAGACCCTTATGCATCTGGCAAACTGTCCCGCCCCACCGTCCTCCAGGTCATCCCTGGTGGGAGAGGTGATCACCACATACCTGAGGTTCAAAGTCTTAACCGCCTCCAAAAGGCGGTAGGGCTCCTCTGGGTCCAAGGGCTCCGGATTTCCCCTCTTTAGGTTGCAAAAACTGCAAGTCCTTGTGCATTGATTTCCAAGGATCATAAAGGTGGCGGTGCCGGAACCAAAGCATTGGGAAATGTTGGGACATCGGGATTCTTCGCAGACAGTATGGAGGTTTGCCCTTCTTAAAAGCGCCTTCAGTTGGTGGGTTCTGCCCAAAACTAAAAGAGGCTTAGCCATTAGGGCAATATTATCACGGGTTATAATTATTGTGTAGCTTGCTCATGGATTATTGGAAAGGTATCATACACCATTACAGAGAATACCTGCCGGTGGACGAAAACACTCCAGTTATCACCCTCTATGAGGGAAACACTCCCCTGGTGCACGCCCAAAACTTGGCAAGGGAGATCGGTTTTAAGGGGGAGATATTCTTAAAGTACGAGGGACTAAACCCTACGGGTTCCTTTAAGGACAGGGGCATGACCTTGGCTATTTCTAAGGCGGTGGAAGCTGGAAAGAGGGCGGTTATATGCGCATCTACGGGGAACACCTCCGCTTCTGCCGCCGCGTACGCTGCAAAGGCTGGGCTCAAAGCTTATGTGCTTTTGCCGAAGGGTGCGGTAGCATTGGGAAAGCTCTCCCAGGCGGTGATCTATGGGGCACAGGTGATCGCCCTTCAGGGGACCTTTGACGACGCCTTGGAGATTGTCCGAAAGCTCGGAGAGATTTTGCCGGTGGAGGTGGTAAATTCTGTAAATCCTTACCGTATTGAAGGGCAAAAGACAGGAGCCTTTGAGGTTTGCGATGCCCTTGGATTTGCACCCGATTATCACTTTATACCCGTGGGCAACGCGGGCAACATCACCGCCTACTGGAAGGGCTACAAGGAATATTTCCAAAGGGGAAAGGTTGAAAAACTGCCCAAGATGATGGGCTGGCAAGCGGAGGGTGCTGCGCCCATAGTGAAGGGCTACCCTATAAAAAACCCACAAACCATAGCCACCGCCATAAAGATCGGAAATCCCTACAGCTGGCAATCCGCCCTGCAGGCTTCAAGGGAATCGGGAGGGCTCATTGATGCGGTTAGCGACGACGAAATACTCTACGCCTACAAGTTGGTAGCTTCAAAGGAGGGGATCTTCTGCGAGCCTGCCTCCGCCGCATCGGTAGCTGGGTTAATAAAGCTCTGCAGGGAAGGGTTCTTTAAAGGGGGGGAGGTGGTGGTATGCACCCTGACGGGCAATGGGCTAAAGGACCCAGACACCGCCATGAAGGTATGCCAACAGCCCATAAGCTTACCACCAGTTTTGGAGGAGGTGTTAAAGCTCATAGAACTCTAATATACCGACTGGTCGGTCAGTTATAATAACCCTATGTATAAATTTTTCATAGCTAGACCCGTCACCTCCTGGATGTTTATGCTCTCTTTTATCCTCTTGGGTCTGTATTCACTGCGGAACATTCCCATAGACAGACTGCCCGATGTAGATTTTCCTACTGTTTCAATAACAACCACCTACCCAGGGGCAGACCCAAGCGTGGTGGATGTGAACGTAACAAGGGTAATAGAGGACCAAATATCCACCATAAGCGGTATAGAAGCCATAACTTCTCAGAGTTTTTCTGGCACATCCCGGATCACCATCTCCTTTTCCCTTGAGAAGGACATAGATGTTGCAGCGCAGGAGGTTAGGGATGCAGTTCAAAGGGCTATGAGAAGGCTCCCAGAGGGTGTGGACCCGCCCGTGGTCAGAAAGGTGGATACATCCTTAGCGCCAATAATGGCAATCCTGCTTCATTCAAAAACTGCAGACTATCAGACCTTAGCCTACTGGGCAGACAAGGTCATAAAAAGGGACTTTGAGCGGATAGATGGCGTAGGGCAGGTGGATTTGGGAGGCTTTAGGGACAATGTGATGTGGGTTAGGATAGACCCACAAAAATTATACTCAAGGAACCTCTCCATCCAGGATGTAATAGATGCTATCGCCAAGAACCATCTGGAAGCACCCGCGGGCGCCATCTACGGCAAAGAAAGGGAGTACATAATAAGGTTTTACGGCAAGGCAAAGGATGCAAAGGAGCTTGAAGAGGTCGCCATCACTCCAAACTTGAAGCTCAGGGATGTGGGCTATGCGGAGTTTGGAGAGGACGAAAAAAGGGGAATGGCAAGGTTCATGGGAGAGCAGGCGGTTGCCCTTATCATATACAAGCAGTCAAAAACCAACACGGTGGCAACCGCAGACAGGATCAAGCAGAGAATGGAGGAGTGGAACAGACAACTGCCTCCCGGCATGCGTATGGACATCACCTTTGATTCAAGCGTCTTCGTCAAGGACAGCGTCAGGGCAGCCATAGAGGAGATCATCATAGGAAGCCTTTTAACCGCAGTGGTGGTCTATTTCTTCCTTGGAAGCTTAAGGCTAACCCTTGTGCCCATATTCGCCATACCGATAACCCTTTTGGGAACGGTCTTTTTCCTGTACCAAACTGGGCAGTCTTTGAACACCTTTACATTACTTGCCCTTGCGGTGGCTGTTGGCATAGTCATAGACGACGCCATAGTGGTGTTAGAGAGCATATACAGAAGGAGAAGGGAGGAGGACCTGTCGCCTGTGGAGTCCGCAATAAAAGGGACCCGTGTGGTGGTGTTTGCCCTCCTTGCATCCACTGCCTCTTTGGTGATCGTGTTCATTCCCATAGTGTTCCTGAAGGGAGTGGTGGGCAAACTCTTTGGAAGCTTTGCTTTAACCTTGATCGTAGCCATAGCCCTCTCTTACTTGGTGGCCATAAGCTTTACGCCTATGGCTGTTGCCCGTCTGGTGGATAGGGTAGTGGAGGAAAACCCATTTACGAGGGCTTACGCCCGCTTTGAGGCTTTCTTTGACAAGCTTTTAAGGTGGTCCTTGGAGCACAAGCTGGTGGTGGTGGGTCTTTCTCTTGTAAGCGTGTTAATTGGCTTTCAGCTTTTGAAGGCGGTAAAGAAGGAGTTCTTCCCTCTGGTGGATGAAGGGAGGTTTTTGGTAAGGTTTGAAACGCCCGTGGGTTCTTCCTTTGAATATACGGAGCAAAAAACCAAAGAGGTGGAGGAAGTCATCAGGAAAAATCCTTATGTGGATCGTTTTGGCTTGGCTATGGGGCAGGGGGTGGCGGGCAGACCCACCGTCAATGGTGGTTTATCCTTTGTCTATCTGGTGGATAGGAGTAAAAGACCACACCAGAGGGAAGTGATGGAGATGATGAGGAGGGAGTTGGCAAAGATAAAGGACATCAGGGTAAGCGTGGAGTCTGCGGGCATTGTGGGTCCGGCGGGCGGTAGGCAGGTGGACCTGCAGTATGTAATAAAGGGTCCGGACATAGAGGAACTTCAAAGGATCTCTGAAAGATTAATAGCAGAGTTCAGAGGAAAGCCAGGCTACAGGGACATAGACACAGACCTGAGGTTAAACGAACCCCAAGTGCACGTGAAGGTAAAGAGGGAAAAACTGGCAGACCTTGGGCTGGGCGTAGAGCAGGTTTCCAAAACCCTTAACGTCCTCTTTGGTAAATTCCAGCTGGGCACCTACGAGCTCGGTTCCGAGAGCTACAACCTTTATGTAAAGGCGGTCCCTGAGTTTGTGCAGAGCACAGAAAACCTAAAAAAGGTCTATCTGAAGAACTTTAGGGGCGAGCTGGTGCCCTTAACGGAGGTGGTGGAGGTGCAAGAAGCCACCGGCTATCAGGTGCTAAACAGATACAACAGGCAGTATTCTTTTTCCTTTTTTGCCAACCTCTCTGGTGAAAAGTCTTTGGCGGATGCGGTGGCGGAGCTTGAAGGATGGCTCAGGGCTAACCTTCCCCCCGGCTATACCTTTGAGGCAACAGGTCAGGCAAAGGAGTTTGCCCGTTCCTTCCAAGGGCTTGGCTTTGCCCTCATCTTTGCTTTGGTGGGCGTTTATATGGTTTTGGCGTCCCTCTTTGAGAGCTACAGGCATCCCTTTACGGTGCTCGTGATGGTGCCCTTGGCGGTTATGGGCGCCTTTGGTCTTTTGATACTTACAAATACCTCTCTGAGCGTTCCCTCCTACTTTGGCGTGATACTGTTGGTTGGGATCATAGTCAGGGACGCGGTGCTGTTCATTGAGAGAATAATCCAACTTAGGAAGGAGGGACTCCAAACAAGGGAAGCCATCCTTCAGGCAAGAAGGGAAAGGCTAAGACCCATTCTGATGACCACCATAACCATAGTTTCCGCGCTGTTGCCCGTAGCTTTGGGGCTTACCGCCGGTGCAGAGCTAAGAAAGCCCTTAGCCCTGGTGGTCATAGGTGGCATCTTTACCGGTCTTCCTCTAAGTCTGTTCCTACTGCCCGTTCTTTACGAGACCTTTGATAGGATCAAGCTAAGAAAGAAAGAAAGCCTTTAAATACCTTTCCCGATCCTTCATTTTCCTTGCAAGCTCCATCACCTCTTTGCTTGCTCCCTTTGGTAGGTTGTGTTTTTCCAGCCACCTTAAAAACTCAGCCCTTGCCTTCATGCTGGCACAGGCAACCTCCACCTTTTCCTCCGCTTTGTGTTCAAAGGATACCAAACTGCCAAAGGGGTTTCGGTGGGAATAAGCATCCACCGTTATCTTGGCGTAGGGTTCCTTGGAGAGGATCTCTTCTATCAGCTCCTGGTATGCCCAATCTAAAATCCTGTTTAGGTTTTTTCCCTCCCTGTGGAGGCGGTTTAGCTCCAAAGGTTCCAAAACCTTACAGTAAAACTCTACAGATCTTTCTAACATGGGGAGTTTTTTGAAAAGTTCCCTGTCTTGGATCTTTTTTGAGTCCTTTGGTGCCAACTCAAGGACCTTGCGAAAGTTCTCCGGTCTAATTAGGGCACAGCAGACCACCAGGGGACCAAAAACATCCCCCTTGCCCGCCTCGTCGCAACCCACCAGAACACCCCCCGCTTGCACCAAAGCCAAAATCTCATCCTTCAAGCTTTCGGGATAATCTCCCTGAAGTAGCACACTACCTGAAGGATAAAGGGTAATGTAAGCTTTGCCATCGGTCAAGCTGGCGTAGGCGTTTTGGACATCCCTTTTTTGAAAGCCCTTTTTTAGCAAAAGCTCCACAGCTTTTTGTAGATGCTCCTTGGGAAGCTTTATGGAAGGCATTTAAGAATTATAGCCCCTTTCCGTAGTAGCGCCCATTTATCGTTATGTATTTGAGTATTTTCTTGAGGTTTCTTATACCCTTAAGGTCTTCCAAGGAAGAGAGCCTTTTTACTTTGCGCCTTGAGATTATTTCCTCCGCGGATTTCTTGCCTATACCAGGCACCCGCATAAGAAGATGATAATCTGCTCTGTTTATCTCCACGGGGAATAGCTCCCTGTTGGCAAGGGCCCACGCCTCTTTTGGGTCAATGTTTAAGGGGAGGTTCCCATCCACAAGCACTTTGCTAAAATCCTCTACGCTAAAGCCATAATCTTTGATCAAAAATTCTGCCTGATAGAGCCTGTGTTCCCGTAAAGGGTTCTCCGCTTGCCTGTCCTCAAGAGGCGTTCCCTTTATCGGGAAGAAGGCGCTAAAGTAGATCCTGCTGAGCCTGTATTTTCTATGCAGGAAATTCACCACTTTGATGATCTCCTCATCCCTTTCTCCATCCACACCCACCATCATTTGGGTTATCTGGCTTTTTCCCCTGTATTCCCTAATGAGCTTATCCACCGCTTCTATTTTTGGAAGAATATCCTGCAGTATGCTCTTTCCTTTGGCAATCCTTTTGAGCCTCTCCTCCTTGGAGGTCTCTATGTTTATGGAGACCCTGTCTGCTACTTTTACAGCCTCCTCTACTGTTTGCAAAGAAACGCCGGGCATTAGCTTTAAATGAACATATCCATTAAAATGATATTTCTCTCGCAGTATCTTTACCGTGTCTATCATTTTTTCCATGGTAAATTCTGGATGCCCAAAGATCCCAGAGGACAAGAAAAGCCCCTTTACCTTACCCCTTCTGTAAAGTTCCATAAAGCTCCTCGCCAACTGGTCTGGAGGTATGTAAATCCGAGGGGTTTCATCTCTGCCCCTTCTAAAGACACAGTAAAGACAGTTTTTATCGCACATAGTAGTTTGCATAACCTTAAGTATGGGAACTCTGCCCTTTGGAGTGGAAGCCATGTATATACAATCCTCCAAGTTGGCATCTCCGTCTCTTTCAAAGCTTGCCAACCTACTCAAAAGACGTATTTTTTGTGTTTCTTCCATGAGGCTGTTCTAAAAAATCCCTCGTCGGGATACGCCCCTCCAACGGATAAAGGGGCTAACCGTTTCCTCTCCCTTACCCACGCCCCTTCCACCAATGTGGGCTTCAGAGGAGAAAGGTCCCTCAGTAAGACCTTTCCAAGTATAGGGAAGAGGAAGGCTACCTTCAGAACTCGCCAAGCAGTTGTAAATAGCTGAAACAATATATTTGGTCGGTAGGTCAGGAATGGGTTTGTATTTTCAGAACACCCTACCACCATACAGGTGCCCACACCCAACTCTGATATAGAGAACCCGAGAAAATCTTTTCTTTCCATCAGTTAAAAGATAACACCTTTTGACATTCAAGCATGATCCTGGAAAGGTTATAGGTGGAACTGCTTTCAAAGAAGGGAAGGGTCTCCTTTATGCCCCTCTGGTGGGCAGAGTGAGCACAATACAAAAGCCTCGCCCCCAATTTGTTAAGCTCTTCTGTCTCGGGTCTTATGGTGTAGTATGCACCGTTGCCCGTGAAAAAGATGATAACCTCTCCCCTCTTTACAAGCTCCTTCACCAAGTTAAAAATGGTGGTGTAGTCCTTTGAGAAGGGATTACTGCTTACTACAAAGAGAACTCTCATTTCGCCTTCCTTATAAGGATTTCCCAGGTGTTGTTGTCAAGCTTGTTTATGGCAAGGACCTCCTGTCCTTCTTCTCTCATGCTTTTTGGCACATTCTCCACGGAGGGTGGATAGTCCAAGACCACCCTAAGCACTTGACCCAGCTCCATCTGCTCCAACACCAGCTTGCTCTTGACAAAGGTAAAAGGGCAAACCTCGCCTCTGATGTCTAATTCCCTGTCTGCCATGATTAAAATTATATGCCCTGAGTATGAAAATTGAAGAGCTAAAAAAGGTTATAGAGATCCTCAGAGAGGAATACCCAAAGCTAAAGGCTCCCATAGAAAAGCTCATAGCCCACAAAAAGGGAGACCCCTTTAGGGCTCTGGTTTGCACCCTCTTATCTACCCGCACCAAGGATGAAACCACCGCGGAGGTCTGCCAAAGGCTCTTTGAAAGGGTAAAAAACTGGGAAGACCTGCTTGCCATAGACCTGAGGGAACTTGAAAGGCTTTTATACCCAGTGGGTTTTTACAAAAACAAGGCAAGGTATCTCAAAGAGTTGGCAAGGCAGATAAAGGAGGAGTTCGGCGGAGAGGTTCCTTCGGACCTCGAGGGACTTCTGAGGTTAGAGGGTGTGGGTAGAAAGGTGGCAAACATTGTTCTGGTGGAAGCCTTCGGAAAGCCCGCCATAGGTGTAGATACCCATGTGCATCGCATATGCAACCGATGGAAGCTAATTAGCACAAAAACTCCGGAGGAGACGGAAAGGGCACTAACGGAAATACTGCCCCAAGATTATTGGATGGATTTTAATAAACTACTTGTAGCCTTCGGGCAAACGATATGCAAACCTCAAAAACCAAGGTGCGATGTATGCCCTATAAGGGATTTTTGCGGTTTTTTCAAACGTTCTCCGCATTATCCAATAAATTAGGTTCCCTATATCATAGAGAAATCCTATCGGCTTTGCGGAGGCGAGTAGCTAAATAATTGGACAAGGCAATGTTGATTTAGGACATAGTGAGACCTCCCTCAGTAGATTATATTTATCTAACAAAGGAGGGAACAGCCATGATGGAAAAACTTTTAGAAAAACAAAACCTAAGCAGGAGGGAAAAGCTCGCCTTCTTTCGTAGTATGCTAAAGCGGGAAATGGACGTTATGAACGAGTATTGCGTCATTAACCTTCCACCCGAATACCGGGCGGAACTTTGCCACATTGAAAACATAAAAAAGCTCAACTTAGCCCGGCTACTTCAGGTAATATAGCTTTAAGTTCAAAAGGAAAGAGTTCATAGACTATGTAATGAAAAAGACGGGAGAGAGCAGGGAATCTGTGGAGATGAAGCTCAACAACGCCACATGGTATGAATCGGTACCTTACTTAGAGCTTGAGGAGGAGATGTCCAAACTGTGGCATCCAGAACCTATTATGACCGACGAGGAGTGGGCGTTCATCAAAAGGCACATAAGAGGCAGGAAAAATATATTCATAAAGGAAAACGGCGTAGAAAGGTTCGTTTATGTGGATGTGGATATTCCCGAGGAGGAATTGGACAAATACAGAAGGGACAGGGAAGGACTAAAGAGGTTGCTCATGGAAAGGCTAAACATTGACGAAAGCGGTGCGGAGCAAATTCTGCGCAAAGCAGGTTGGGAATCGGAAACTTATCACATAATCTCACCCGTGCATACGGATGTGGTCCTTGACTACGGGAGCACGCAGGTGGTAAAAGAAAAGGTGGAGGAAGAAAAGCAGGAGTTGGACTATGGGAACGTGGCAAACTTCATAAGGCATGTTGGAGGTCTTGAGCTTGAAACACTAAACTACTATGACCTCATATACGAAAAGGTAGAGGAGGATGTTCAGTTGATCCTTGATAGGATCATTCTAACCCACAGGAGGGTGTTAGGAAAGCTCTTTGGCATCTTCTACACCGCAGACCCTCTCATGGCGGAGGCTATACTGACTATAGACCCAAAAAGGCTGGACTTTCTTAAGGAACTAACCGCCAAGATAACAGTAAAAGACAAAAAGTTTGACCTTTATAGCAACACTACCGCTTGGAAAATCGTCAAGCAGAGGATAACAGCAAGACTGCCTGAGGTCTCTGAGGAAGATATAGAGAACTTTAAGGGCAAAAGGGCAGAGTTTGTGAAGTATGCCTCTCAAAAGACGGGAAAGCAAGAAGAGACGGTGGATATAATCTTGGAGGAGTGCGGGTGGACAAAAACGGAAGAGATTCCACCCTTTCTCAGACAGATAGGACCTTGATACTGTTCTAAAAATACAAACTGAGGAAAAGTTTTTGAGAAGTGATATAATTTTTCCTATGCAAAGCTTTCAGAACTTGCTGGGTGCCCGTTGTGGGACCAATGGAAGGAACCCTGAAGACGGGAAGGATTTTAAAATCCTTACCATTGTCCAGCAGGTTCTGAAGGTAGCCCTCCTCTTCCCTGTTCTTGAGAGGAAGATACTCCTCTCCTCCCGCAAGGGAGCGTGGGACAGGGTGGGGAAAGGGTTAGTTCCCTTATCCGCTGGGGGGGACGGTCCCGATAAGGGATTTTTAAAACAGCCTCGATAGGACCTTAGGCGGTATAAGGTGCTTTATGGCTTGGTAGATAAGCAGGGTTGCCTTTGATTTGTTGAGGGTGTAAAAGTGAAGTCCGGGGACTCCATTGGCTATTAGGTCTTCGCACTGCCTTATAGCAAACTCTACGCCCCTTTTTGTGGTTTCCTCCGGGTCCTCCGCATGGGGCTCCAAGGTATCCACCAGACCCTGTGGTATGGTTGCCCCGCACATGCTGGCAAACTTTTTGATCTGGTAAAAATTGGTTATGGGCATAATGCCCGGTATTATGGGGACGTTTATACCTTCCTTATGGCACCTTTCCACAAACCTGTAATAGTATGAGTTATCAAAGAACATCTGAGTTATGGAAAAGTCAGCACCCGCCAAGACCTTTTCTTTGAAAAACCTTATCTCCCACTCCATGTTGGGAGACTCGGGATGCTTTTCTGGATAGCTGGCAACACCTACAGAAAAAAAGTTGTCAAAATTTTCCCTTATAAACCTTACCAATTCCACCGCATACTTGCAAGCACCTTTTGGAGCCTGAAAATCTCCCTTTGGCATATCACCCCTGAGGGCTAATATGTTCTCAATGCCTATACTTTTGTAGTCTTGAAGGATCTCTAAAAGTTCCTCCTTTGAGTGGGCTATGCAAGTCAAATGTGCCATAACAGTAAGCTTTGTTTCTGTGTGTATTCTATAAGCTATACTTCTTGTTCTGTCCCGAGTGCTCCCACCCGCCCCGTAGGTAACAGATACAAAGGTGGGCTTGAGTGCTTCAAGCTCCTTTATGGTTTCAAAGAGCTCTTTCTCTCCCTCGGGAGACTTGGGAGGGAAAAACTCAAAGGATACGCTGAACTCACTCTTGAGAAGCTCTCCGACCTTCAACGAGCACCTCCGAAAAGTTTATTAGCCTTATTTTACATGGGACGGGCGACTTTATGAATAAACTTAACAGCTTTATAAGGGTTTCCACATCCTCCGGATGCTCTTTGACAAAGCTTGCGAACCTCTCCAAAAAAAACTCAACGCCCGAGCTAAGTTCTTTGTTTTCCTTTACCTTCTCTAAATCCTCCTCCCTCAGAGCCCTCAGGGCTTTTATGGACCTGCTTATGAGCTCGTCCTTACTCCTTCCAAATGTAAGGTCAGTGTATTCCTTTGCTATGCTCAAAAAGAGCTCAAGGGCGGGGTGCATAAACTTATAGGCTTTTGAGGTCCTCTATTAACCTTTCCACCTCTATGGCGGGCATGGTAAGGGTCCTTATGGTTCCCCTGGAGCCGAGCTCTATCGCCATCTTTACCACTGTGTCGTTATCGGGTGCTTCAATGATATTGACAAAGTCGTAGGGTCCCATCAGGGCATACTGGGCGATGATCTTAACCCCAAACTTCTCCATAACCTCCCTATCCACCTCTTTGATCCTTTCGGGCTTGTGCTTTAGGGTTTTCATACCTTCATCGGTTAGTGTGGTTAGCATCACAAATATCGGCATGGCACCACCTCCTTAATTTAGATTATAACCCTAAGCTTTTTGGGATTCCTTAAGTTTTTTTATCCTCCACAGTGCCCGGCTGTCTTCGGGCGTTGCAAAGCTGTAAGCTTTCCCGTAGTTTCCAATCCTTCCAGTTCTACCTATGCGGTGGATATAGACCTCTGGGTCTTCGGGTATATGGTAGTTGATCACCACGCCTACACCCTTTATATCCAAACCCCTTGACGCCACATCGGTAGCCACCACAATTCTTACCTTTCCATCCTTAAAGAGCCTAAGGGCGTTTTCCCTCTGCCGTTGGGTCATATCTCCGTGTAGGGCAACCACTTTAAAGTTCTTAGCCTTCAGCCTTTCCGCCAATTCCTTTGCATCCTTGCGAGTTTTAACAAAGATAATCACCTTCTCCAAAAGGTGCTCCCTTAGAAGCTTTTCCAACTCTGAAAGTTTTTGCTCCGGAGAGCTCAGCTTTATTAACCTTTCCTCTATCTTTGGCTTGAGCTCAGCGTTTATTACTCTCACCAACTTGTAGCCTTCCCTTAGGTATTTCCTCGCAAGCTCTTCCACCTGCCTTGGTATGGTGGCGGAGAACATAAAACTCTGCCTTTGGGTGGGAATATAGGAAATGATCTCTTCCACATCCTCAATAAAGCCCATATCAAGCATAAGGTCCGCCTCGTCAAGGACAAAGTAAGAGACATTGCTAAGGTCTAAAGCGGAACGGTTTATAAGGTCCTTGACCCTGCCGGGCGTCCCCACCACTATGTTGTGGGTGTATTTTGCTAAAAACTCAATGTTGCCCGCCACGGGTGTTCCACCGTAAAAGACAGAGACCCTCAGACCCTTATACTTGGCAAGCTCTTGCAGTTGTTCCTTTACCTGAATGGCAAGCTCTCGGGTGGGAGTAAGTATGAGCGCCTTTAAACCCTCTTCCTTTTTTACCTTTTCTATTATGGGTATGCCAAAGGCTGCGGTCTTGCCTGTGCCCGTTGCCGCCTGTCCCAAAATATCGTAGTCCTTGAGTGCTAAGGGTATTGCTTCCTTTTGTATGGGTGTGGGCTTTTCAAACCCTAAATCCTTAAGCGCCCTCCTCAGTGGTTCGCTCAGTTGTGAAAAATCAAATTCCATAAAAACCTCCGCCTTTAATTATAAGCCCAATAGGAGGATAAAGCAATAAGGTTTTGAGTTATAATTTTTGTCATAACTTTTTGACGGAGGTAGAGTATGAACCTATACGAATACGAAGCCTACGATAAGATCTTCAAAAGGTATGCCATACCTACTCCCAAGTATATATTTACAGACCATTTGAACGATGAGGTGGTGGAGTTTATTAACCAACTGGGTGAGTGCGTGGTAAAGTCTCAGGTGCTGGTGGGCAAAAGGGGTAAGGCTGGGGCAGTTAAGCTGTGTAAAACTCCCCAAGAGGGTGTGGAGACGGTGGAAGCCCTTCTGAAATACCCCGTGTATGGCGAAATGCCCGTGGGTGTTATAGTTAGCCAAAAGGCAAACATACTTAAGGAGCTTTACGCATCCATTACCTACTCTACGGAGGTGAGGGCACCCGTTTTGACCCTTAGCTTAGAAGGTGGTATGGACATAGAGGAAGTGCCACCTGAGAAGGTAAAGAGCTGGACCATAGACCCCATTAAAGGGCTCTATCCTCACATGGCAAGGAACTATCTTTTGGAGCTGAACTTCCCTGAAGAGTTTATGGGTGTTTTAAGGGAGCTCTCAGAAGTTATAACTAACATGTGGAGGGCTTTTTGGGAGGCAGAAGCAAGGCTTTTGGAGATCAACCCCTTGGCTATATGCGATGTGGATGGCAAGCAAAAGGTATTAGCTTTGGATGCGGTGGTGATCATTGATGATGATGCATCAGTGCCCCCTGCCAAGATCTATGGGCTGAGGACAGCCCTAAAGAGACCGCCCACCGAGAGGGAGGTGCAGGCATCTTTAATAGACAGGGATGACCATAGGGGTAAGGCGGGTTCTTATGTGGAAATGGACGGAGATATAGCCATGATGACCTTTGGGGGTGGTGGCTCCACCGTAACCATAGAGACTACCTACGCGGTTGGTATGAAGCCCGCCAACTTTACCGATATTGGGGGCAACCCACCGGCGGAGAAGATGTATAAGATCACCCGCATAATCCTTTCTAAGCCAGGTATAAGGGGTGTGCTGGTGTGCGGTGGAACTGCCAACAACACACGGATAGATGTCACCCTTGGAGAGGGCGTAGCCAACGCCATAAGGGACCTATACAAGGAGGGCAAGCTGGACCCCAACTGGATATGGGTGGTTCGCAGGAACGGTCCAGAGGCGGAGAAGGGCTTGAGAATGCTATATGAAGCCTTCAGAGAGTGCGGTGTGAAAGGAGAAATTTATGATTCCACACTGCCCTTGACGGAAGCTCCAATAAGATTAAAGGAGCTTTTGGATAAGTGCCAAGGTTCCCAAAAGGAAGAGGGAACTTTGACGGAAGAGCAAGCGAAAGACTTAGGCATTTAAGGAGGAAAAACGATGAAGGGAACAGTTTATCTCAATGAGAACACAAGGATAATAGTAATGGGCATCACCGGAAGGGAAGCGTCTCAGGTGGTTAGCGAATCGGAAGCCCTCTATCCGGGCTTTGTAGTAGCCGGCGTTACGCCCGGGAAGGGTGGCACTCAGGTGGCAAACAAACCCGTTTATAACACTGTAAAGGAAGCCCTGCAAAAACATCCGGAGATCAACACGGGGCTTGTCTATGTGCCACCCACATCCGTAAAGGATGCGGTCATTGAGCTGATAGACGCGGGCATCAAGGTTATATACATAGTAACGGAGCACGTGCCCATAAGGGACACGGTGTATTTTTACCATTACGCAAAGGAAAGGGATGTGATCATAGTGGGACCCACTTCTTTGGGTTGCATGGTGCCTGAAATCCCTGCGAGGATCGGTGCCATAGGTGGAAAGGACCCAACCATAGCATACGCACCGGGTGGTCTTGTGATCCTGTCCAAGTCTGGCGGGCTTACCACCACCACTGCGGAGATGTTTAAAAGAAGGGGTTGGGGTGTTTATATGGCGCTTGCCCTCGGTGGGGATGTGATCTCCTGCACCACCTTTGCGGATGTGCTGGAAAAGATAGCCGACGACCCTAAGGTGAAGGGTGTGATCATTCAGGGAGAAGTGGGCGGTTCTTACGAAGAGAAGGCGGCGGAAACAATCCTAAGACTGTATAAAGAGGGCAAGTGGAACAAGCCTGTTGCTGCCTTTGTAGCTGGAAGGTTCCAAGAGGGCTTGGAGGGTGTGTCCTTTGGACATGCGGGTGCCATAGTGGAAAGGGGCAAGGGTAAAGCTACCGACAAGATCAGGATGTTCAACGAGGTGGGCAAAGAGACGGGGCTTGTAAAGGTTGCAGAGTTTTACCATGACCTGGTGCATTGCATAGAGGAACTTGGAGTCCCAAGGGACTTTGAAGACACCACTCCCGGCGGAAAGGTAAAACCTCTTTATTCCACCATAGACGAAGAAACTTGCAAGTTCGTAGGATAAAAAAAGGGGGCTTTGCCCCCGCTTTTATCTGTAAGAGATCCTTGTTTTCTTCCTTTCCATGTAGCCCTTTCTTAGAGTGTACCCTTCTTCTGGATAAAGACCATAGAAGAGGTTCTGCACGTGATTGCCCTCTACAAAGAAACTCCATCTCTCTAAGGCACTACCTACCACAATAAAGAGGAAGGTAAATTTTATAAAGTTGTAATCTACCCTGCCCGTGATCCACATATAAAGCACAAAAAACAGAGGAACTATGAAGGTAAGAATGTATGCCAAGGGAAGGATGCTGGGAAGCAACTCTTTACCCTTTCTGTAGTAAAACTCCTCTGTGCAGTAATTATCCGTTGTGGTGCCCGTGTCCAAAACCCTTATGGGTCTGTTGTGTGGAAGGTTTAGGGCTTCGTTAATGGTAGGTTTTTTTATGTAAAACTGCCTTATGTTGAAGGCAAGCCTGAAGGCAAGCCCCAAAGCCAAGAAAAGAAACGTCAAAAATATGTATGTTCCCACAAACTCCTTGCGATAAAAGTAAGTCAAAGCCAAAAAGGCAGAGGAGCCAAGCATCAGATACATGTTCAGATAGTAAAGCACAGAGATGGATGTATTCCACTCAAGGACAAACTTGTTGGATGCGTAAATCATGGCTGTAGAGAAGGCGCTCAGCCACCCAAGGATAAAAGTTATTATGCCAAAGAAGTGATACCAAAAGCCCGTATGGTCAAAGTACCTCAAAAGGGCAAAGATCAGAAGGGTAAAGCCATAGGCTCCGCTAAAGACCGCCTCACGCGAAAGCCAAGAGGTATGAAATCTCTTTATTGCCTTCCACGCCCTAAGCTTGTGTCCCAAGTGAAAGCTGGCACCTATGGCACCAAGACCTATAAGCACCAAGGATATAACGTTGGATATCAACACCATATGCTTGGGTAAGGCAGTATCCTTACCAAAGAGTGTCAAAAATTCCATAAAGTAGGTAAAGTTAAAGAGCCCAATGGAGACGCCCGCAGTCAAAAAAAACCAGATCAAAGAAAATGGTGGATGCATCTTCAACCTCCTTTGTAGTGTCTTCTAACCACTTCAAGGAAAAGTGGGTTTTCTGCTTCTAATAGATGTTCATCCACATGGACCTTGGTCTCGGTCCTTGGGAGGTAATGGTTGGCTGGGTTTGTGCCCATATCTGGGAAGAGCACAAAGCCGTTGCGTTCCTTTATCATCTTGTAGGCTTCGCTGTTTGGGTCCTCTATGTCTCCAAAGAACCTTGCCCTTGCAGGGCATGTTAGCACGCAGGCGGGCTTTCTGTGTTCCGGTGGCAAAGACTCGTCGTATATCCTATCTATACACAGGGTGCATTTTTTCATCACCTTGTCCGCCTCGTCAAACTCCCTACAACCATAGGGGCAAGACCAAGAGCAGAGCTTACAGCCTATGCAATCGTCGTAATTGACAAGCACTATGCCATCCTGCTCCCTCTTGTAGCTGGCACCGGTGGGGCAAACGGGCACACAGGGGGCATCCTGACAATGTAGGCAAGACTTGGGAAGATGGAAAACCTGCGTATCTGGAAAGTCTCCCACCTCGTAGGACATGATGCGGTTATACCAGACACCCTCCGGGTTTCTGCCGTAGGGTTCAAAGTCCGATAGGGGTCCAAAAGAGGCTTGGGTGTTCCACTCCTTGCAGTTTGTGGCACAGGCATGACAACCAACGCATGTGTTTAGGTCTATCACCAACGCATACTGGGGCATGACTACTCCTCCTTTACAAGCCTTTTTGATAAAAGCCTTTTTAAGGCTAAAAGCTTACGAAGCAATAAGTTGCTCATTTCTCTCATTCTATTAAGCTTTTCCTCATCTGAGTGCTGAGGATTTTTGGGGTCTATTTGCATGCTAACCTCATGAAACTCACAATGAATTTTTTCTATTTCGTCCACCAAAGTCCTCACTTCCTCAGGAAGTTTGCCCTTTACAGGCACCACCATACTGTCCCACTCTAAACCAAAATTACATTCATGGCAAGTTTTGTGGGTAAATTCTTCACCATCTTTTATAGCCCTCTCTAATCTGGATACATAAGTATCGTGGTGAGAAATAAAAATACCTACCTTGTTAGCAAGCTCCTTTAATACTCTAGACGGCATCTCTACACACCTCCCTCAAGCCCAAATATGCGTTTATATATATATTACCAACACATACTGGGGCATGGCTACTCCTCCTTTGCAAGCCTTTTTAGGGCTAAAAGTTTCTGAAACAATTCAGTGGTTAGCTCTCTCATTCTATTAAGCTTTTCCTCATCTGAGGGCTGAGGATTTTTGGGGTCTATTTGCATGCTAACCTCATGAAACTCGCAATGAATTTTTTCTATTTCGTCCACCAAAGTCCTCACTTCCTCAGGAAGTTTGTCCTTTACAGGCACCACCATACTGTCCAACTCTACACCAAAATTGCATTGATGGCAGGTTTTGTGGGCAAATTCTTCGCGGTTTTTAACAGCCCTTTCTAACTTGGATATATAAATGGCGTGCTGAGAAATAAACATACTCATTTCATTAAGAAGCTCTCTTAACCTTGTCAGCGGCATCTTTAAATACCTCCTTCAAAGATTTCTTTTAGGTCTATTTCTAATTTTAACATATCCGAGAGAACCTTTCCCTTCTCCCTTGCTTGGGAGGTAAGTTTAAAGCCCTCTTCTGTGTTTTTATAAATCTCAAAGGTCTTTCTGTTTGGGTCCAAAAGTCAATACTCTTTTACTCCTGCCCTTTCATAAACCTCCTTTTTCACGATCAGGTCGTAATAAGCGGTGGAGGGAGAGAGAATTTCCACCACCACATCGGGAGGTCCAAATATGCCCTTTTCTTCAATCTTTGCCTTGCCCTCTTTAAGAAGGACCACTATATCTGGCTGAAAAACATTCCTCTCGTCAAGATAGAGGTCTATGAAATGAATTACAGTGCCCATTTTTGTTTCTTTCTCAAGTTTATGGAGAAGATAGAGGAGCCTTCCTGCCACTTTCTGATGTATAACCTCAGGGGTGGGGGTCTCTATCAACTCTCCCTCTATAAGCTGATAGTAAGGCGGTCCCTCTGGAAGCCTTTCAAAGTCTTGGGCAGTGTATTTTCTTTCTTCCGAGAGCACTTTCATGGCTTATACCTTAAGACCTTCACCCATCTTTCTTTTATGTAATCCAGTGGTTCAACTTCAAACTGCGGATAAGTCTCTAGTGTTTGGTCCTCTGCCTTATAAACCTTTACCTTTGTGTCAAACCACGCCAAGTGTCCTGTTATAGGGTCTCCGTAGTAAACCTCCCTTCCGCCTATGTTGATGCTGTGGGGGATCACATGGTTTAACAAAAAGCCCTGATGCCCTTCCTCTGCCTCGGGCTTTAGTCCCCAAGCACCTTTCATTTTTCCTATGGCGTTCCAAGTCCATACAGAGTTGGGTTCTGTAGTGTTGGTTAAAAAGACCTGACATTTTACCTTGCCGACCCTTGACTCTACCCAGACCCAGTCCAAGTGCTTTATGCCGAGCTTTTCTGCGGTTTTGGGGTTCATGTAAAGGTAGTTCCTCGTGGATATCTGCCTTAGCCATACGTTTTGAGAGTCCCAAGAGTGATACATCCACTGGGGTCTTTGGGTAAAGGCGTAGAGGGGATAGTCCTTACCAGAGACTTCCTCCTCAAAGGGTGGATGCCAGAAGGGTAGTGGGTCAAAGTATTTGACGAGCCTGTCTCTGAGTATGGGGTCGTTGGGTGGTTGGTTTTTGCCTTCCCAGAGCCCTTGACCCGCAAGCCTGAAGGTTTGCAAGGTCTCAAGGTAAAAGTTAAAGGTTAATGGCGCCACCTTTTTGAGGAAGCCTACGCTAACCGCCCACTCTTGGTAGTCTTTGTTGGCGTGCCTGTAAAATCTCATGTTTTCTGGCAGTTTGTAGTAGAAAAAGCCCTTGTTCTTTATATACATCTCAAGCTGGTTGGGGTTCGGTTCTCCTACAAAGTGCTTGTCGCCGTTTTTACCCCTCCAGCCTGCCAAGGCACCCACGCCCGGTCTTACTTGCCAGTTTATTAAAAAGTCTTTGAAATCTTTGTATTTCCTTGAACCATCCGGATTGACAAAACCCGGAAGCTTTAGCCTTGAACCAAGTTCCACCATCACATCACCCCAACCCATCACATCGTAACCGTTAGCTTTGGGATCTATAATGGGATGCCTTAGGGCATCTACAGGGCCATCCACTGCAGAAGGGGGTCTGTCAAGCAAAGACAGGGCAAACCACTGTTCCAAGTAGGTGGCATCGGGGAAAACCAAGTCTGAGTATGCTACCTGTTCGCTGTAAAAGGCATCTATGGTGATTACCTTGGGAATTATGTAGTTTCCTGCGGGGTCTGTGGCGGTAAGGGCTTGGAGGATGTATGGTATGTTTTGGGAGGAGTTCCAAGCCATGTTTGCCATATAGATCATCAAAACCTCTATGCTGTAGGGATTTTGCTGGTATGCGGCGGGGATCACATTATGTATAAGCCCGTGGGCGGTGAGCGGAAACCACCAGCTGTATGCCCAATCTATTCTAACCGGGTTTCCTTTCTCATCCACCAAGAGGTCATCTGGGTTCTGCGGATATCCAAGGTGGGGTCCTGGATACACTTCTCCATACTTTATTTCGTCTGGTCTAGTGATTTTGTAAGGTTTTGGCAGGTCTTCTATGTGCTTGGGGTATGGGGGCTTGTTCAAAAAGCCTCCGGGCACATCCACCACCCCCAACATCATCATGAGCAAGAACACAGTTCTTGCGGTCTGAAAGCCGTTGGTGTGGGACGCTATGCCCCTCATTATGTGAAAGGAGACAGGTCTTCCTATGAACTTTTTGTGCTTTCTGCCCCAAACATCGGTCCATTCTATTGGAATCTCTATGGGATGGTAGAGGGCTATAGTGCCCATCTCTTTGGCGATCCTTTCTATATCCTTTGCGGAGATGCCAGTGATCTTTTCTACCTTTTCGGGAGAGTAATCTTTCACAAGCCTTTCTGCAAACATATCAAAGGCGGGTCGGACCTTGTAGCCCTCGGGAGTGGTAAATTCTCCAATAAAGGCGGGGTCTAAGTCCTCTGGGACGATGCGGTCTGCGGGTTTAAAGCTTTGGCTCTTTTTGTCAAAGACCATTGGCTTGCCTTCTGGGTTCCTGTAAAAGAGACCGTCCTTTGAAGTGCCGGGTGCTTGAATAACAAGCCATGGTGCGTTGGTGTATTCCTTTAAAAACTCCCAATTTACCAGGTTGTGTTTAAAGAGCACATGCATTATGCCAAGGAAGAATGCTCCGTCCGTTCCCGGTTTTATGGGCACCCATTCGTCAGCTACCGCACCGTAGCCCCAACGGACGGGATTTACCACCACAAACTTTCCACCCTTACGCTTCATCTCCTGAATGCCAAGTTTGAACGGGTTGGAGGAGTGGTCTTCTGCCACACCCACCAGCATGAAGTATTTGGTGTTTTCAAAGTCCGCCTCTCCAAACTCCCAGAAGGAACCACCTATAGAGTAAAGCCCCGCTGCAGCGATATTTACCGAGCAAAAGCCACCGTGCGCCGCCCAATTGACTGTTCCGAGCTGACTTGCAAACCAACTGTTTATAGCTTGCATCTGGTCCCTTCCTGTGAAGAAGGCGATCTTGTAGGGACCTTTCTTCCTTGCCTCTTCCAACCATTGGGTTGCGATCTGAAGGGCTTCTTCCCACTCTATCTCCTTGAACTGTCCTGAGCCACGGGGTCCTACCCTTAAAAGCGGTTTTCTGAGCCTTGCGGGACTGTATTCTTTCATTATGCCCGAGGAACCCTTTGCACACAGAACACCCTTGTTGGTAGGGTGTGCATCATTTCCCTTTATGTATGCAACCTTGTTGTTTCTAACATATACTTCTATACCGCATCTACAGGCACACATATAGCAGGTGCTGTAAGCCTTCCTGTCGTAAAAGCTACCGCCTATGTCCATAACGGAACCTCCTGAACATAAAAGTTTATAAGCCTTTCTTAGTTTTTACTTTCAACTCTCTTATAATTTTATAAGTCCCTCTTATACCTCGGATGAGAAAGTATCCAAGCAGACTCCTTTACAGACTTTACTCTAAGGTGTTATAATTATAGATTAGGTGGGTGCGTAGCTCAATGGCAGAGCGGGCGGCTCATAACCGCCCGGTTGGGGGTTCGAGTCCTCCCGCACCCATTTTTAGCTTAAAAACCTTTTCAGAACATCCCCAAAAAAGACAAAAATGCCTATCCTCACCCCACGGGCGATCACACTTGCTACAAGAAAGGTAAGCAGGGGCATGTTGAAAATGCCCGCAAGCCAACAAACTAACTTATAGGGCTCTCCTAAAAGCACCGCAAAAAAGCCGTACCTGTTGAAAAGGGCTTCCCCCCTTGTGTATAACCTATTCCCAAAGATCTTTCTTACAAAGCCTTCTCCCAAAAGCTTTGCCAAAAAGAAGGCTACGAGGGCACCCAATAGGTTGCCAATAAAAGCCACAAAACCGGCGGTATATGGGTTCAACTTGAAAAGGGGCGCAGCGGTTATGAAGGGATAAGGAGGAATGGGCTGGATTATGGACTCAGTGAAGGAAAGAACAAAGAGGGCAGTGTATCCGTGTTCCATAACAAAATCTTCCGCCCACTTTTTCAACTCGGGAAAAAACTGCTCTATCAGAGTTCTACCTCCATTCCGTCATAGGCACAGAGGGTTTTTACTCCCGTTTCCTTTTCCACCTCCAAGGCTATGTCCTGCAAGTGGTGGTTCATAAGCATTTCATAGCCAAAATGGGTAAGTATGGCAAGCTTTGGCTTTAGGTGGGTTAACAGCTTTTTTGCGTCTTGGACTGTAAGGTGTTCTATATACTTGGTTTTTTTGTAAAGGGTGGTGTTTATGATCATTAGATCCAGCCCTTTGGGATAAGCCTCAAGCATGCGGTCCTCATAGAGGGCACAGGAAACATAAAGTATTCTCTCGTTGTAGAGTATGGCGTAGGTCTCTGTGTGATGGTGTTTGTGCTTCATCACCGCCTTTATGCGGAACCCATTGTAGTTATACTCTTTGCCCTCCTCTAATATAAACTCTCCTGCAAGCCTCTCCCTTCTTATAAAGGGAAGGACCACTCTGTTTTCTCCTTCAAGGGCAGACCTTGGTGCAAACAGAACCACTTCCCTCTTCTTTCCACCGTCGGTGGCAGACTCAATGACAGAGTTTATATCCGCAGAGTGGTCCAAATGTACATGGGACAGGACAACGCAGTTTATCTGCCTTGGGTCAAAGCCCATCTGGTGAAGATAAACAAAGGCACCCGGCCCCGGGTCTGTATGAACCCAGAGGTTCGAAAGCCTTAACAAAAAGCCACCGGAACGACGTAGATACCTAAAGACGCTCGCCCTTCCGCCTGCGGTGCCGAGGAATATAAGCCTATCACTCAAGTATTATAGACCCGCTGGGGCAGTCTTGGGCTACTTTCTGCAGCCTTTGGAGGGTGTCCTCTTTGAAAGGCTTGATATAGACTATGGGCAGACCATCCCCTCTGTTTGTAAAGAGCTCTGGCACCTCCTCGTAGCAGAGGGCACAGGCAGTGCAGGTATCTATATCAACGATTATGCTTCCTCTGTAATTATGGAGCCACTGGGACATTCGTCTGCGACCTCTTTTACCTCAGCCTCAAGCTCAGGGGGGACGATTGCATATCCATCGGGTCCAGGAGAAACTACCTGCGCAATGCCATCACCCCGGTTTTTGTAAATTTCTGGAATTCTGTCGTAGCATAGCTCACAGGCGGTGCAGGTGTCTGGGTCCACCTTTGTCTTTATAGCCATACCTTAACCTCCTAAAAGTTTTGAAGTGGAAAAATTATAGCACATTTAGAAAATAAACATGCTTTTAATCATCCTTTACCCAAAACCTCCGCCACAGTTTTTCCTATAAAGGCTGGATTTTCTATTACATGAACCCCTGCATCCCTAAGGGCTGACATCTTAGCCTGGGCGGTGCCCTTTCCACCGGTGATTATGGCACCAGCGTGTCCCATCCTTCTACCCGGTGGTGCGGTTATACCGGCAATGTATGCAAAAACAGGCTTTTTTACAAACTGCTTTATATACTCTGCCGCCTCCTCCTCTGCAGTCCCACCTATCTCACCGATCATGAGTATAGCTTCCGTCTCTGGGTCCTCGTTGAACATAGCGATCACATCCTTGTGGGATAGCCCATGCACAGGGTCTCCCCCTATACCCACCGCGGTAGATTGCCCAAGTCCATAGCGGGTAAGCTGATGGGATGCCTCATAGGTCAGCGTTCCGCTCCTTGAGACGATCCCTATGGTCCCCCTCTTGAATATGTGCCCGGGCATTATGCCCACCTTTGCCTCTCCCGGTGTGATAACCCCGGGGCAGTTTGGACCTATGAGCTTTGCCTTTGGGTAGTTCCTCAGCATATAGTGTTTCACTTTAAGCATATCTCTTACAGGTATGCCCTCCGTTATACAAACCACCAATTCTATACCTGCATCTAAAGCCTCCACTATAGCGTCCGCCGCAAAGGCTGGGGGCACAAAGATCAAAGAGCAATTGGCAGAGGTTTCCTTCACTGCGGACTCCACCGTATTGAAGACGGGAATGTCCTCCACCTCTTGCCCACCTTTACCGGGGGTAACGCCCGCCACCACCTGCGTGCCATAGGCCTTACACTGGAGGGCATGGAAAGAACCTTCCTTTCCTGTAATACCTTGCACCACTACCCTGGTGTTTTTATCCACCAAAATTGCCATAAGCCTCCTCCAAAAGTTTGTGATAGAAATTATATAATTCTAACACCTTTATGCGAAAAAGCGTTTTAAAAGCTTTAGGTGATAATTTTTATATTTATTTTAGAGTATGCGATTATAATTAATCTGTTATACCACCGAAGGAGGTTGTGCTATGGAAGCCTCAAGGAGAGACCTTTTAGGCGTTGCAGTGGGAAGCTTGGGTGTTCTGGGGGCAATAGGTGTGCTGTACCCTATAGTTAAGGTGCTTTCCCCCAGCCAAGCCTCTTTGGCAGGAGCCAAGGTGGAGGTGGATGTTTCCCAGATCCCAGACCTTCAGGTTAGGGTTGTCTCTTGGAAGGGCAAACCCGTCTTTGTGGTCAAACTGCCGCAGGGCTTTCAGTGGAATGGCAAGAGGGCAAACGACCAAAACACAAAGCTATTGCAAGGACAAGATGCCTACGCCCTCGTGGCGGTGTGCACCCATCTTGGCTGTGTGCCCCTGTGGAAACCACAGGGAGAAGGAGAGTTTAACTATCCTCTGTTCCACTGTCCCTGTCATGGAGGGTTCTACTCGCCATGGGGCGACAACATAGCGGGTCCTCCACCGAGACCACTGTATGTGCCCCCTCAAAAGAGGGAGGGCAACAAGCTTATCATTGGAGAAGAAGGTTTCGTAAAGGAATTAACTTAAGGAGGTTTAGCCATGATCGGAAGGGTCGGAAGATGGTTTAACGAAAGGGCAAAGCTATCAGAACTATGGCAGTCCCAAATGGTAGATTACAAAGTTCCAAAAACTCTAACATTTCCTTACGCCTTTGGCGTAATGGCTATAGTGGCTTTTCTCATTCAGATAATCTCTGGCATATTTTTGGTGATGTACTACCAACCCAACATCCATACCGCCTTTGATAGTGCTAACTACACCATAATGAAGGAAGTTCCCTTTATGTGGCTCATTAGAAATGTCCATGCGGCGGGTGCAAACTTCTTCCTTGCGGTAGTTTATCTCCACATATTCACTGGAATATACTACAACGCATACAAAAAACCCAGAGAACTAACCTGGATTGTGGGCTTTTTCATATACTTTGTCCTTCTTATGACCGCCCTATCCGGTTATCTCCTGCCTTGGGGACAGCTCTCCTACTGGGGAATGGTGGTTACCACCGAGATACCCACCTCCATAGACAGCGCCCCCATCATAGGCAAGCTAAAGATCGGAGAAACCATATCCGTATGGATGAAGGGTGGTTATGAACTGGGGCAGATAACCCTCGGAAGGTTCTTTGGGCTTCACATATGGCTATTGCCTCTCATTCTTTTGGGTCTTGTGGGCTTTCACTTCTACCTTATCAGGGCACATGGCATAACCTCACCAGACGGCAGGGAGATAGATAAGAAAAAAGAGGGTGTTCCCTTCCATCCCTATATAACTCTTAAGGAAGGTGCTTACTTGATGGGATATTTGGCAGTGTTCTTCTTCTTTGTGTTCTTCTACATGAAACACTTCTTGCCCGCAGATAACTACGACCCAGCCAATCCCTTCAAGACACCCGCCCACATAGCACCCGAGTGGTATCTTTTGGCTTTTTACACTATGTTTAGGTCTATTCCAGACAAGTTCTTGGGCTTTGTGGTGTTTAACTTAGCCCTTATCCTTCTGTTGATCCTACCCTTCTTGGACTTTTCGCCCCTAAGAAGCGCAAGAAACAGACCCCTATTCTTTGCGATGTTTGTGGTGCTCGTAATATCCTCTATGGCTCTGACCATATTGGGAACAATGCCTCCAACCCCAACCAACGCATTGCTTGGGCTCATATTTACCTTAGGCTTCATATCCTTTTTTATCTCTTTGCCCATAATATCCATCTTGGAATGGGGTTGGTACAAAGCCAAAGGAGGTAGCAAAAATGATTAAGACAATATTCTTCACAGTGCTTACCGTAGTCTTTTTCTACATAGTATGGATCAACAACATATTTGCCCCCCACGAAAAGTATGAAATGCCCCCAGAACACAGAAAGATCGCCATGGACTACAAGTATGCAAAGGAAGGGAGGGAACTATTCATTCAAAACTGTGCGGCTTGCCACTCGGTAAGGTATGATGCCCTCTACCCAACACAGGTGCAGGCTAACCCTATGCTGGCATCCCTCCAAGAAAAATACGGAAAGGTCCTTCCGAGAGATGTTTATGAATCTGTCTTTATGAACGACCTGAACGCCCTGAAGGAATCCTTTGGAAAGGTTCCTCCAGACCTCTCTACCATATACTTGGTAAAAGGTCCCGAGTATCTTTACAACTTTATCCTTGAACCTCAAAAAGTTCTCCCCGGGACTACGATGCCCCCTGTTATGACCGGAAGACCAGAGGAGACCGCCAAGATCGTTGCCTATTTGAGGTATGTATCTGAACCGCCCCCTCAGGAAAAGGCAAAGAGAAACATTATGGGTGTGGTGACCATAGGCTATCTCATAGTTGTGGGCGTTCTAATATGGCTTTGGAGGGGTAGGATTCTCAAAAGGATGGGATTGCACTAAGACAGAAGTTTTTCAAAAAACATCCCCCACACTGGGGGGTGCTTTTACAATATGTTTTTGCATGCTCATCAATCAAAGCATGAAACTCTTTGTAGATGGTTAGGTCTTTTGGAATGTTCTCCTCCACATAGGTTTTAAGGTCTTCGTAGCCACCATCCAGACCATATAGCCTTTTGAAAAGCCTTTTTGTGTAGGCGTCTATTACAAAGCTCAGGCGATCTCCTGCATACAAAAGAATTGCGTCTGCAGTTTCTTTGCCAATACCTTTCACCTTCAAGAGCCCTTCTCTGCTCACTTTCTCCACTACATCCGTTGGATTAAAAAACTCCGCAACATGCTTTAACCTCTGGGCTTTTAGCCTGTAAAAGCCGGAGGGTCTTATTAATTCCTCAAGCTCTTTGGTGGATGTCTGCCGAATAAACTCAAGGGAAAGCTCTCCATATCTTTTAAGGTTTTCTAAAGCTTGTTCTACGTTCCTCCATGCGGTGTTTTGCGTTAGCACCGCCCCTATTATTACCTCGTCCCTTGGGTCTGTGCCCTTGGTTGCGTGATAGTCTTCATCCACAGGCCACCAACCTTGATAGCCGTAAAAATCAAGTAGCAACTGATAAAGCTGAACTAAGGATAGCATGAACCTTTTCCTTTACTAACTTTGGCTCTTTTTTGTATTCCTTTCCCAGCTCAAGGGCTTGCGTTGTGGATATTATTCCTTCCTTCCTCAAAAACTGTAAAAATTGGGTAAAGTTGTGTGGCTTTTTAACATCCAAGGCACCCCTCTCAAAGTCAAGGAGGTAAATCCTTCCGTCTTTCCCTACCAGTAGATTCTTGTCAAGCCTTGCAAACTCATCCCTGTTGATCCTTAGACTGTCTAGGAGATAGGCGACCTCCAAAATCTGCATGTATAAACTTAACCTCTCCTCTGGGCTGAGGGAAAGGTCCTCTATGGGCACACCATCAATAAACTCATACATGATAAAATCTTCTCCACTGAGAATAAGCTTTGGAAAGTAAGGGTAGCCTTTTAGCCTTTCTAAAATTCTTGCCTCCTTCCTTATGGCATATTCCTTCTCTTGGGCTTTTGCCACCTTTATGGCAACTTCCTTCCCTTCAAAAAAACCCCTGTATACAATCCCCCTCCAGCCTTCATCCAAATAGGTTAGACCTTGTATCTTGGGTTTTAGCTCCTCAAACCTCATCCACCACTTTGTATCCCCAACTTTCCACTGCGGACTTTAGGCTCTCAAAAGACACATGATCTTCCACCTTTACCCTTGCACTTTGTTCATGAAGAGAAACATCCACCTCGGAGACACCCTCCACGCTGTAAAGGGCATTCTTCACTGTCCTAACGCAATGCTCGCAGGTCATACCTATAATTTTTAACTCTATCTCTTTCATAACATTTCTAATATAATCCTTGCGTCCTCTTTGGTGTTCATGTTGATAAAGGCGTAAGAAAAAGGTTCCACATCCTCTACTACTTCGTAGCCTACCTTCTCCACAAATTCCATAACCCTCAGCCCACCACTCTTCAAATACTCCTCAAGGGCGGATTTTACTCCCTTGGGATACACCCCAAAGAGTGGAAAGGTTTTACCCTTGACCTTAAAAAGCGTTATTTTGTCTCTTGACTTTCTCCAAATCAGAGAAATGAGCTCTCCTTTAATAAGTGGCATGTCTGCGCTTAAAACAATCACTTTATCTTGGTTGGTATGAGACAGGGCTGTATATAAACCCGCAAGGGCAAACTGCCCCTGTAGTATGTCCTTTAAAAGTTCTACTCCTTTCAGAAAGCTATACTTTTGTAGCTCCTTTGCTACTATGAAAACTCTATCGCATACCTTCTGGGCTTGTTCAACCACCCACTGGATGCAAGGTTTTCCCTTTAAGGGAAAAAGTGTTTTATCCTCTCCAAACCTTCTGCTTTGCCCACCTGCGAGGACATAGCATTCCATCATTCTTTTTTGAGTATTTCCTCCAGTGTTTTTCTGTAGGAAGGTTCATCCTTCATCTCCAAAGCCTTTTTTATATAAGGGAGGGCTTCCTCTTTTTTACCCTGCTTGCTTAAAACATACGCCAAGTTGTTCAGCACATCCGGATCCTCCTTTAGCTCAAGGGCTTTTTTGTATTGCTTTTCAGCCTTCTCATACTCTCCCTTTTGGGCATAGATATTTCCCAAATTAAAGTATGCTAAATAGTTTTTCTTATCTTTCCTTATGGCTTTTTTATACTCTTCCTCCGCCAAGTCCAACTTTCCCTGTTTTTCGTATAGATACCCTAAGTTTATATGTTCCTCTGCGGTCAAAGGGTCTTTTAGGATTACAATCTGTGGCACCGCACAGCTCCCGCAAAGCATAATAATGAGAAGAGAAATAAGCTTTTTCATTCTAAGGGAATATTGTATGTTTCGTAGCCAAAAAAGTAGCCATGTCCGTAATCTGCACCACAGTCTATGGCTAACTGAACCTTTTTGTAAGTGTCTATTTTCTTGAATATTACCTTTGCCCCAAAGCTCTTAGCATAGGACACTGCCTTGGCAACATCAGACCTGCTGGAGTTCATATAAAACTCCTCTTTTATGAAAACAAAATCAAAGGTGCCCAGCTTAATTTCCTCTGCCTCTTCTCCCACACCATATCTTGCTATATAAAAATCGTCCAGGGCACTCTTCAGCTTAAGTTTTTTTATACTAAGCAAGATTTTTCCAAGAGTGTCAGAGCTTAGGTCAGCGGGTATGCAGACTACAAAATTGCGACCGTATAAAGGTAAGCTTTCCATATCTATAGATACGGGCATGTTTATGAAAAGCTCTTTGTCCCTTGAAAATTTTGCCACTCCCTTCAAAACGCTTAATTCTGCTTGCTTTCTTAAACTTTCATCGCCGATCTCTTGAAACCTTAGCTCTTTTTCACCATCCATAATAATGCGGGACAGCACTTTGTACCCAAAAAGCTGTTGCGTTTTTAAATCTACTATATGTTCAAGCACCATCTCTGCCTTTAGTTTTTTGCCCCTTACCTCCATGAGGATATTTTACTCCAAAAGCACACTACCAAAGCTGTGTCTTAAAAATTCCTGAAAGTTCTCCACGACCCTGAAGGCGTCCTTTAGGAGTCCCTTCTCTTGCTTTGAGATTTTTTCTGGGTTTATGTAGTTATCCGGCTCCTTTCCCTTAATGATATTGTCCGCCTGCTCTCTAAATCTTAACATGTTCAAAAACCTGTACGCCTCCAAAAGGTCTCTTCCAAAGTTCTTCTCCAAGACACCCCTTTCTATAAGCACCCTTATTCGGTCGTAGGTGTTTCTCTCCAAAATCCCATTAAAAAGACTAAGACACCTGACGCCGTGGGTTATGGGAAATATTCCCCCCTTCTTTAGGTCAAGCTTTCCTTTGTGTTCTCCGCCCCTCTCCACCACAAAGCCTTTAAAGAATGTTAAAGGTGGTCTGAACTTTAAACCCTCCCTTACAAAATAGCCCATAAACAGGCTCTTTCCTTTTATCTTTTTACGGACATACTCCTCCAGTCCATCTGCCAAGGTTTTATCTCCAAAGACGCTTCTAAAGTCAAAAAATATGGCGGAGTTCAAAACATTCTCCGGGACGGGAGTGTTTAGCCAAGAGCTGACCCTTTTTTCCCACTCCTTTTCTGAGCCCCTCCACTCTGGGTTTGATACCATCACATTCCCCGGACAGGGTGGGAAGCCCACCTTTAATAGCACTTTTATATACTCCTCCGAGAACCTTTTGAAATACTCCTTGGCGTCAAAGTCAATGATGGGAAGGTCTCTGTATATTAGGGCGTTGTCTTGGTCTGTTTTTAGGCTCTGCTCTTGCCTACCTTCACTCCCCAAAACTAAAATACAGAAGGGAACCAAGGGCTCCTCTCCAAGCCTTGATATGGTCAAAAAGACAGCCCTTTTCATAAAGCGGTCGTTTAACTCCGAGACATACTTTCCTACCTTCTCCGGGTCCGCCCCCTCCAAAACAAGCTCCACCACCGCCTTTGTGGTCTGCCTGTATAGAAAAGCCAAACTTTCCTCATCCTTAGCCTTCTCTATCTCTTTGAACAGAAACACAAAGTTCTTGCTCTCGTAGAGGATAATATCCCTATCCTCCAAAATTCCTGAGGGCTGTTGGTTGGAAAAGACAACCACCCTCCTTATGGCATGCTTGGACATGAGGGTAAGTACATCCATAAGGTAATCCCTCTCATCCACTCCAATTACGGGAAAGGTTGCTACCTCAACAGCTTTTGTCTCCCTTGGGTCTTTACCTTCTCCTAAAACCCGCTTGATTATATCCCTTTCTGTGATTATGCCGTAACCATCTTTAAATTTAACGAGGACTGCCCGATGGTCCTCCTTCGCCATCAGGTTTATTACTTGGTCTATGCTGTCGTTTTCTCCCACAATGGGTATCCCTCTTGGGTTTAGGTCTTTTACCTGCACTCTTGCCAGCCTTTCTAAAAGGGAACTATTCTCTTCTTTCTTTGTTTCAAACCTTCCGGTTAGCTTTCTTAGAAAGTATTGATTAAAAGCTTCAAAATCCTTGCATAGCTTTTTGAAGACCTTATCCGGTAAAAGGAAAAGCAAGGTATCCTCGTAGGCTATTGCGGTGGAAGATGGACGCTCACCGGTCAAAAGGGACACAAAACCAAAGCTATCACCCTCCTGAAGGTAATCCAGCACCTCAGAACCTCTCTTCAAAAGAACCACACCCTTTCTAACTATGTAAAGACTGCTGAGCGGTGCAGAGCCCTCTTGGAATATTACCTCATCCTTTTGGTAATGTTGAACTTGGAGGTTGTAGACCACGCTTCTTAAGACCTCTGGGGTAAGGAGGTTAAAGGGCTCGTGTTCCCTCAAAAACCTTTCTGCGTCAAGCATTTCACAAAAGTTTTATCACAAGAAACCTAAGAATCAGAAGGCTTACCAAAAGCAAGAGGGTATGACAGCAGGGAAAGAGCTTTCTGTAGGGTCTGTATAAAGGCTCCGTAAATTGGTAGAAGAACCTGTAAAAGAAGTTGTTAAGGTCCCTTGTAAAAAATTCAAGGGCGGCCCGCCCGAGGACGAGCCACATAAAAAAGGCAAGGGTGTAGTTCAAAAACTGCCCTAAGGTCATTCCTCCGCACCCGCTTTGACCGCACCCTTGGGATACCTAATGTGGTCCACAAACTCTTGAATTTCCTGGGGTGGCGGAGGAGTAAGACGGGAGACCACAAAGGCAACTATGAAGTTAAGGGGCATGCCAAAGATTCCCGCAGCGATGGTCTTTATTCCAAATAACTCAAAGCCGTAGAACCTGCTGGCTATTAGGTAAGCAAGGGTTACACCAAGACCTACCAGAATGCCAGCCACAGCACCGTATTTATTGGTCCTTTTATTCCATATACCCAGCACCAGGGCGGGAAAGAGAGAGGCGCCAGCTAAGGAGAATGCCCAAGCCACCAGCTCAACGATTATGGCGAGCTTGAAGGATGCCACATAGGCACCGAGCAAGGCAACCACCAAGAGCAGAGCCTTTCCGATCTTAACCCTTGTGGATGGGGCGAGGTTTGGGTTGATGATCTTGTAGTAAAGGTCGTGGGATATGGCGTTGGATATGGTGATCAAAAGACCGTCTGCGGTGGATAGCGCCGCTGCAAGACCACCCGCCGCCACAAAGCCCGCTATAACATAGGGAAGACCGGCTATCTCGGGGGTTGCCAACACTACCATGTCTGGGTAGATCTTTATCTCCGCAAACTGTATTATTCCGTCTCCGTTAAGGTCCTTTATGGTAATAAGTCCAACCTTTGCCCACTTTTCAACCCAAGAGGGCATTTCGGAGAAGGCTTTGCCTACAAGGTTTAGCATCTCATACCTACCAAAGGCAGCGTAAGCGGGTGCGGTTATATAAAGGAGAAGTATGAAAAACAGCGCCCATGCGGCGGAAGTCCTCGCCTCCCTAACGGTGGGTGTGGTGTAGAACCTCATTATGACGTGGGGCAATCCTGCGGTTCCAAGCATGAGCATTAGGGTTAGTGCTAAGAAATTAACCATGCCCTTTGCGTCAGAGGGGGGTGCTATGTAAGATTTTGGAGGCTTTGATGCATCCTCTTCGTCCTTCATAGCCTGTGTCCATTTTTCCTTAGCCTCTTCGGGAGACTTTGGATAGTCTTTTAACTGCTTTTCAAGCTCAGCCCTCTTGGAGTCGTCGGGTGGCAAAGAGGCGAGCTTTTCTTGTAGCTGTTTCTTTCCTTCTTCCCAGCTTTGAGGAAGTGCGGCGATCTTGGCTTTTAGCTCCTCTGCCCTTTTCTTGTGAATTTCCCTAACTTCCTGCTCTTTGGGATCATCCTTCAACTGGGCGAACTTCTGTTCTATTCCTTGCAGGGCAAAGCCGTAGGATATTTGGGATATGGGATTTCCTGTGTATTTAAAGGATAGAACAGTAACGGGTATAAGGTAGGCAATTATCAGCACTATATACTGGGCAACCTGCGTCCATGTAACTGCTTTCATTCCACCCAGGAAGGAGCAGACCAATATTCCCGCCAGACCCAAGAAAACACCCACCTCAAAGGGCAGACCCAAAAGCCTACTGGCTATGATGCCCACACCGGTGATCTGAGCGGTTAAATAAGTAAAGGAAGTTATGATCGTTGCTATTATTCCTACAAGACGGGGGATCTTTCCACCATATCTTGCGTCCAAAAAGTCGGGCACTGTGTATGCACCAAACTTTCTGAGGTATGGTGCGATCAGAACACCAAGGAGCACATAACCACCAGTCCATCCCATTATGAAGGCAAGTCCGTTGTAGCCTTGCAGTGCCAAGGCACCAGCCATTTGAATAGACAGCGTTTATACTTTTTAAAAACTTCCAAGGAGGTAAAACATGGAAGAGAGGAGTGAAGTTCTTTTGAAGGTGGAGGGCAAGTATTACCCACCCAAGCACATTGTAGAAAGGGCGTGGGTAAAGGACTACGAGAGCCTGTATCAGGAGTCCATCAAAGACAGAGAGGGTTTTTGGGCTAATGCTGCAGAGGAGCTTCACTGGTTCAAAAAGTGGGACAAGGTTTTAGATTGGCAGTTTCCTTACGCCCAGTGGTTTGTGGGTGCCCAAACCAACATTACCTACAACTGCTTAGACAGGCATGTTTTAAACGGTAGGAGAAATAAGGTTGCATACATATGGTTGGATGAGGACAACAACGAGCAGAAGATCACTTACGGAGAACTTTTGGAACTTGTCAATCGCATCGCCAACGGTCTGAAGTCCTTAGGTGTTAAAAAAGGAGACAGGGTATCTATATATATGCCAAACACCATACCCGCCATAGCTTGCATGTTAGCCTGTGCCAGAATTGGCGCAATACACAGCGTGGTTTTTGCGGGCTTTAGCGAGGGTGCCCTCAGAACTAGGATAGAGGACGCCAAAGCTAAGGTGCTCATTACCGCCACCTACACCAAGAGAAGGGGCAAAAAGATAGACCTTTTGGCAACCGCCCAGAGGGCTATAGACGGGCTTTCCTTTGTGGAAAAAGTGGTGGTTTGGGACAGGGATGGAGATGTGCTCAACGAAGAAAGCCCACTCTTGGTTAGCTTAGACAAGCTGATAAAAGAGTCTTCTCCTGTTTGCGAGCCGGAAGTTATGGACGCAGAGGACCCGCTGTTTATCCTCTACACATCTGGCACAACTGGAAAGCCAAAGGGAGTTCTCCATACCACCGGTGGTTATATGGTGGGAACTTACTACACCACCAAGGTAGTCTTTGATGCCCATGAGGATGACATTTACTGGTGCACTGCAGACATAGGCTGGGTTACGGGGCATTCATACATAGTTTATGGACCTTTGGCAAACGGGCTAACCTCTCTGACGGTGGAGGGTGCCCCAGACTATCCAAACCCAGGCAGATGGTGGAGCTACGTGGAAAGGTACAGGGTAAACATCTTTTACACCGCACCCACCGCCATAAGGATGTTCATGAGGTTTGGAGATGAGTGGCCTGCTAAGTATGACATGTCTTCCTTAAGGGTGCTTGGTTCTGTGGGTGAGCCTATAAACCCAGAGGCTTGGGAATGGTATTACAAACACATAGGAAGGGAAAGGTGTGTGATCGTGGATACTTGGTGGCAAACAGAAACGGGAGCCCACATGATCACCACCATACCCTCCTATCCAGCCAAACCCGGTAAGGCAGGAAAGCCCTTCTTTACCATAGAGCCCGCAGTGGTGGATAGCCAAGGTAATCCCCTTCCTCCCAACACCGTTGGAAACTTGGTTATAAAGTCCCCTTGGCCCTCCATGCTAAGAACATGCTGGGGAGAGCCCGAGAGGTATGAAAAGTATTGGACCGCCATACCCGGTCAGGTCTATTTCACCGGAGACTTGGCTACTTACGATGAAGAGGGCTACATAATGATCCTCGGAAGGGCTGACGATGTGCTTAATGTGGCAGGGCATAGGATAGGAACCATGGAGGTGGAATCTGCTTTGGTGGACCATCCAGCGGTGGCTGAAGCGGCAGTTATAGGAAAGCCCCACGAGATAAAGGGAGAATCCATAAAGGCTTTTGTGATCCTAAAGAAGGGCGTGGAGCCCTCCGACAGGCTAAAGGAGGACATAAAACAGCATGTCAGACAGGTGCTTGGTGCCATTGCGGTGCCAGATGAAATAGAATTTGTGGAAAAATTACCAAAGACCAGAAGCGGTAAGATCATGAGGAGGGTTCTGAAGGCTCAGGAGCTCGGACTGCCGGTGGGAGACGTTTCTACCTTGGAGGACTAAAATCTCGGGGGCTTTGCCTCCTTGATCAACAATTCAATCTATGGTATCCTTTTTGCTATGCGGAGGTGGTTTTTGGTCCTCTGCCTTGCCTTTGGCTTTTCTTACGCCCAAGAGTGCAAGGTGTTAGAGGGCTATGCGTCTTGGTATGGTGGAAAGTTTCACGGAAGAAAGGCATTTAGCGGAGAAAACTTTGATAAATTCAAATACACCGCCGCGTCAAAGCACTTTGGTATGCATACATACCTTTTGGTGAGGAACTTAGAAAACGGAGAGGAAGTGGTGGTTAGGGTTAATGATAGGGGACCATACAAAAAAGGCAGGATCATAGACCTTTCAAGGTCTGCGGCGGAAAAGCTCGGAATGCTCAAAAAGGGAGTGGCTAAGGTTCAGGTGATGCCCTTGCACTGTGTGGCAAAGGATGACCAAGAGGAAATAATAGCGGACCTTATAAAGACCGATTGACCAAGAGGGTTCCACAGCCCCCAAGTTTGTCCTTTCTGTATCTTGTGGAAAGGGAAACCTTTATGCCCTGAGACTTTAAGGTCAAAAAAGCCCTCTCGTATTCCTCCAAAGATGGCGCTTCAAAGTCAGGCTTTGTGGAGTTATAGTAAAGAAGCACTGCCCTCAAGCCCAGCTCCTTAACAAGCTTTGAAAACTCCAAAAGTTCCTCTTGTGTGTCGTTTATGTCCTTTATGAGCAAATACGCCAAGGCAACTTTTTTTCTCTTGCTTGAACTGAGCCCTTTGAGGGAATATTTCAATGTGCGGACCAACTTCTCAAGGCTCCCTCCATGAGGAATTAAAAGTTTTCTTTTTTCCTCCCTTACTGTATGCACAGATATGGTTACGCCGTTGTGGGGAAGACTAAGTAGCATGGGCAGTTTTTCCGTGGGAAAGCCCGTGGTATAGAAGGAAACCTTCAGTCCCTCCTCCTTTAACATCCAGAAAGCTTCTTGGACGTTCGCGTAGTTCATCAATGGCTCTCCAATGCCCGACATGGCTATTCTCTTTATTGGAAGTTTATCCTTCAAAAGCCTGTATTGGGAGTATATTTCTTCTGCGGAAAGGTTTCTCAGTAGCCCCTTTGAACCTGAAAGACAGAAGGGACATCCCAGAGCACAGCCCACTTGAGTGGAAAGGCAAAGGGTGTCTGCTCTGTAAAAAACCGACTCAACTCTTGAGCCATCCTCCAACTCAAACAAAAACAATCGGTTTAGCTCACTCTGTAGCTCCCACAGTAGCTTCATGGTCTATACCAACCCTTCTGCAACATGTGGGACACGCCCTGCAGTGTTCCAAAGCCCTTTCGTAATGGTTGGGCAAAAGCTCCTTCAAGGGTACTTCAATTTTTTTCCCTTCCCTCTCCAACAGGGCATAACCCCGCAGTGGCTCCACAAAAATTAGGTTGTATTCCCTTCCGTCGTAGCATAGAGAAGTCCCTACATCGGGTAGGATTTCCTTTATCAAATAGTTTTCCCGCTCGTAGGCTAAACAGCACAAGAGCCTTCCACAAGGTCCGGTAAATTTGGAGGGAGACAGGGGAAGGTTCTGGAGGTTTATATCGTGCACATAAACGGATTCCATTTTCTCTGCAAACTTTGCACAGCAGGCATCATTACCGCAGTTCCCAAGCCAACCCATCATCTGAACTGCATCTCGGACACCAATCTGCCTCATCTCTATGCGCCTTTTTAGGGATTTTGCCAGATCCCTTACCAGAGCCCTAAAATCCACCCTCTGCTCTGCGGTATAGTAAAAGAACACCTTGGACCCATCCAAGGGAATGTAAGTTTTTAAGAGCTTCATCTCCAAGTTATACTCTCTGATCTTTCTTTTGCAGAGTTGGTGAAATTCTTTTGCACGCTCTTCGTTTTCCTGAGCCCTTCTTTTGTCCTCCTCCATTGCCCTTCTTAAAAAGGTCGCCTTTGAAGACAGCCCCTCCTTTGAGCAGCCGAGCACCTCCACCAACTCTTCTCCCCTTTCAGAGCTTACAACCACTAACTCCCCCCTTTGAACATCCTCCCTCACCCCATCCACTCCTATGACCTTCTTAGTGTCCTGACAACGCGCCTTTATATAAAGCATTTTTATCACCTCCTTTTAAATAAAGATAAAACAATGTGAGCTTTAAGTTAATGCCTTTGCCCAAATACTCCATGGCAAAATACACCCTATCAAGCATAAGTTTATACCTTTCCTCCCGCCCTTGTAGGTATTTTTTGTGGATCAAACCCGAGAGAATCTTAAGGAATAAGAGCTTATCCTCCGTGCTCCAGTCTTCCAATTTGTTGGCTAATTTAAAAAGGTTGACCCAATCTAATTGCCAAAACTTCAGTGCGGTTTCTACTATCTCTTTCTTCTCTTTTAAGCTTTCAAGTAAGATAAGACTACCCTCCGAAAGCTCCAAAAGAAGCTCATCCTTTACACCCGTCCTTTGGGCAAGCTCCTCTTTGGTAAGGGGTGGAACCTCTAACATAAAACACCTTGACTTTATGGTAGGCAATACACTGTTTAGGTTATGAGAAACGAGGATAAAGTGAGTATCTAAGGGAGGTTCTTCTAAGACTTTTAGCAGGGCATTTTGGGCGTAGGGGTTCATGGCGTCCGCGTTATATATAACAACCACCTTTTTGTGGGACAGGGCAGGCTTTATATAAACAAACTCTCTAACAGCCCTAACTTGGTCTACCTTTATCTCCGTCTTTTCGGGCTTGAGATAGATAAAATCTGGGTGATCTCCCTGAAGATAAACAAAGGCACCGTCCTCGTATACCTTTAGCTTTTCTTCAGGCTGGGAGAAAAAGTCCCTCAAAAGACGGCAGGATTCACAAACACCGCAGGCAGGATATTGAGCATTTAAGCACAGTAAAGCCTTGGAAAGCTCAAAGGCAATTTCCCGCTTTCCTACTCCCTCCTTTCCATAAAAAAGTAAGGCTTGGGGCACCCGTTTTTGATTGAACATTCTTTCCAAAAAGGCTTGCAGTTTCATTGCCTAGACTTTCCTATTAGCTTGAGGAACTCCTCCCTTGTGCGCAGGTCAGAGAGGAATATACCCCTAAGGGCTGAAGTAGTTGTAAGGTGCCCCGGGGACATCACCCCTCTCATAGACATGCACAGATGTTCCATTTCCAAGACCACCGCCACACCCTTTGGCTTTAACTGTTCTATCAAAAAGTCTGCGATTTGGTTGGTGAGCCTTTCTTGGACTTGAGGTCGGAGGGCAAAGGCTCGGACCGTTCGGACAAGCTTTGAAAGACCGCAGACTATACCGTTGGGTATGTATGCTATGTGTGCCTTTCCAAAGAAGGGCAAGAGATGATGCTCACACAGGCTGTATATATTTATGTCCTTAACCAAAACCATCTCGTTGTAATCTCCAAACTCTTCAAAGAGCTTGAAATCAAAGGACCTTTGGCGGTCAAACTCCTCCCACATGCGGGCTACCCGCTCGGGTGTCTCTTTCAGCCCTTCCCTATCCGGGTCTTCTCCTATTGCCTCCAAAAAGAGCCTTATGGCTCGCTTTAGCTTTTCTTTATCTACAGCCATTCTTTGATCCTCCTTGCGATTTTTTCGGGACTAAAGCCAAAGTAGTCCATGAGTACATCACCCGGGGCAGACCTTCCAAACTCCTCAAGGGTGATCAAAAGCCCATCCATTCCTACAAATTTATACCAAAGCAATCCTCTCCCCGCTTCCACCGCTACCCGTTTTTTGACCTCCGGTGCAAGAGTATAGTCTTTATACTCCTCTGGTTGGTGTTCAAAGACTTCAAAGGAAAAGATGTTTACCACCCTTACCTTTATGCCCTCCTTTTCTAAAATCTCCTTTGCCATCAAGGATGGATAAACCTCCGAGCCGGAGGCAAAGACTATCACATCGGGTGTTCCCTCCGTGTCCGCTATCACGTATGCTCCCTTCAGGGCAGACCAGTGGGAGGGATATTTTTGGCGGTCTATAACAGGGACCTTTTGCCTTGTAAGGATTATTGCGGTGGGTCCGTCCTTTCTTTTTAGTGCTATGTGCCAGGCTACGCTAACCTCGTTGGGGTCTGCAGGCCTGAGAACCAAAAGGTTTGGAATGAGCCTCAAGGATGAAAGCTGTTCCACCGGTTGGTGGGTAGGTCCGTCCTCTCCAAGCCCAATGGAGTCGTGGGTGAAAACATAAACGACCTGCAAGTGGGAGAGGGAAGCCATCCTTATGGAAGGTCTCATGTAATCGGAGAACACCAAAAAGGTGCCACCGTAAGGGATAATACCACCATGGTATGCCATGCCGTTGAGAATAGTCCCCATGGCGTGTTCCCTAACTCCAAAGTGTAGGTTCCTGCCCTGTGGAAAGTCTCCCTCTCCGTGAAGGTAGGTGTTGTTGGATTCCGAAAGGTCCGCAGAACCTCCAAAGAGGGTGGGAATTGCCTTTGATATGGACGCCAAAACCTTACCGCTCGCCTGACGGGTCGCCATGGCATCCTTGAACTCGGGCAACAGCTCCCTGTAATCCTCCTCCCAATCTTTGTTCAAAGACTTTTCCAGAAGCCTTGCCAACTCTGGATAGCTTTCTCTATACCTCTCAAACAGGGCGTTCCACTCCCTTTCCAGAAGTTCGCCCTTCTTTATTTTTTCTTCTCTGTAGCCCCACACCTCCTCGGGGACAAAGAACTCTTCCTCAGACCATCCAAAGTTTTTCTTGGTTTGCAGGGCTAATTCCTCTCCAAGGGGTGCGCCGTGGGCGCTGGCGTCATCCTGCTTTGGAGAGCCATAAGCCAAGTGAGTTCGGACGGATATAAAAGATGGTTTTTCTCCTTGCTCCATCGCCCTCCTTATAGCTTCTTCAAGCTGAACAAGATCGTAGCCATCCTCCACCTCCTGCACAAACCAACCAAAGGCATCAAACCTCTTTAGCACATCCTCCGACCAGGCTAAGGATGTGGGTCCGTCTATGGAAACCTTGTTGTTGTCCCAGATAACTATGAGTTTGTTTAACTGCCAATGTCCCGCCAGCTGGGAAACTTCACAGGAGACACCCTCCATAAGGTCCCCATCGCTCACAAAGGCAAAGGTATAGTGGTCTATTATGGGAAAACCTTCCCTGTTGAACCTGTCCGCAAGGAATTTTTCTGCCAAAGCCATACCGACCGCGTTGCCAATGCCCTGTCCGAGGGGTCCAGTGGTTGCCTCTACCCCCGGTGTAAGAAAGCTCTCGGGATGCCCCGGCGTTCTGCTACCCAGCTGTCTAAAGCCCTTTAGGTCCTCAAGTTTCAGGTCATAACCCATTACAAAGAGCAAAGAGTAGAGCATGGCGCTGGCATGCCCTGCGGAGAGCACAAAGCGGTCCCTGTTGAACCATTTGGGGTTCTTTGGGTTAAACCTCAAAAATCTATCGTAGATTATGTAAGGAATGTGGCTTGCCCCAAGGGGCATACCCGGATGCCCGGACTTTGCCCTCTCCACCTGATCCACGCTCAAAAATCTTATAGTGTTTATCAAAAGCAAATCTCTCTCACTTGCGTTCTTGAAGTAGTCTCGCATAGATTAGATTATAAGGGCTTTTAAAGTTCCCTTAAAACAAACTCCTCCAGTTCAAAAAACTTCTTTTCCTCCTCTCCACCAAGTTCGTGGTCGTAGCCCAAAAGATGCACCAAGCCGTGCACCAAAAGTCTCTTTAGTTCTTCTTCAAGGCTGTAGCCAAGCTCCTGTGCCTGCCTTTTGGCGGTATCCACCGAGATAACGATGTCCCCAAGAATAAGCCAACCGTTCACTTTCTCACCTATGGGAAAGGAAAGCACATCGGTGGGTTTGTCTTTGTTCCTGTATAGTTTGTTTAACCTTCTTATTTGTGCGTCGGAGACTAAGACAATGCTGAGTTCCGCTCTGTTTAAGCCAAGAACCTCAAGGGCTCTGTGGGCTATTTTGCTCAGAAGTTTGCTTTCTACTCCTCTTACCCTTTTCTTGACCAGCACCCTGTTTTTTCTCATACTCTTCATAAGCCCTTATTATCCTTGCCACTATGGGGTGTCTTACCACATCCTCCTGTCCAAATTGAACAAAACCTATGCCTTCAATGCCTTTGAGGATCTTTATTGCCTCCACTAAACCGGACTCCTCCTTTTTGGGTAGGTCTATTTGAGTTATGTCGCCCGTGATCACCACCTTGGAGCCAAAGCCGATCCTCGTTAAAAACATCTTCATCTGTTCCCGGGTGGAGTTTTGGGCTTCATCCAAGATTATAAAGGCGTCGTTTAGGGTCCTACCCCTCATGAAGGCTAAAGGAGCTATCTCTATAATGTTCTTTTCCAACATGTAGGCGGTTTTATCATATCCCACCATATCATACAGTGCATCGTAAAGGGGACGAAGGTAGGGGTCCACCTTTTCTGCTATAGTGCCCGGAAGGAAGCCCAACTTTTCTCCAGCCTCCACCGCCGGTCTTGTTAGTATGATCTTGCTTATTTTGTTTTCCTTCATGAAGGCAAGAGCCATGGCTACCGCCAGGTAGGTTTTTCCCGTGCCCGCAGGACCTATGCCAAAGACTACATCCTTTTCCCTTATTGCCCTAACATAGACCTTTTGGTTTTCTGTCTTTGGCACTATAGCCTTTTTTCTGTATGTTATTAACACCACCTCTTCTGCGTCAGGACTTACACCCTCTGTGGTGCCCTTTACAAAAGCCTTTGCCCTTTCTCTCACCTCTCCACTGCTCAGGGGACCCTTGGCAAACTCCCTTAGCACTTCTCTTATAAACCTGCTTATATTTTGGACTTTTTCCTCCTCTCCCCTTATAAGTATTTCTGTGCCCCTTGCGAGGACTTTGACGCCAAAGAGTTGGGAAAAGAACTTTAGGTTTTCGTCGCCCCTTCCTACTATGGCATAAAACCTCTCGTCAAGGTCTCCGAGGTCTATGATCTCCTCTACCTTTTCCATTTAAACTTTACTTAAAATATAAAACGCCTTTGGGAAAAATGCAAGCAAGACACCTCATAAACACCAAAGACCTAAGCACAGAGGACATTCAAGAGTTATACTCCCTCTTTCGTAGCTTTAAGGGAGGCAGGAGGGAAAAGTTAAAGGGAAGGGCTGTTCTTTTGTTTTTGGAAGCTTCTACCCGCACTCGCCTGTCCTTTGAAGTTGCCCTCAGGGAACTTGGCATGGAAACCCACTACGTGGGAAGAGGAGAATCAGCCATAGAAAAGGGTGAATCCTTTAAGGACACCATCAAAGTTCTCTCCGCCTTGGGCTTTAGGCTGTTGGTCTTTAGAGTGCCCTTTGTTTTATTTCCCTACGAACCTTACCTTGAGGAAAGCATAAGCCTTATAAACGCAGGGGACGGCACCCATCAGCATCCCACCCAGGGGCTAATAGACCTATTTACCGCCCTTGAGCATTATCCCTCTTTGGAGGGATTGAAAGTTCTCTTTGTGGGAGATGTCCTCCACAGTAGGGTTTTTAGGTCCTCCGGAGAGCTTTTTAGCAGGTTTTCTGCCCAGCTTGGAGTTTGCGGTCCTGCCACCCTTATCCCTTCTGACCTTTCACCCTTTGGAGATGTGAAAGTTTTTGACAGTGTGGATGAGGGCATAGAGTGGGCAGATTTGGTAGTATACCTTAGGTTGCAAGAGGAAAGGTTCAAAGAGAGTTATGTGCCCTCAAAGGATAGCTACTTTCTGCAGTTTGGTTTAACGAAGGAACGCTACAAAAGGCTAAAGGGCTACTTTATGCATCCGGGACCGGTAAATCTGGACGTGGATATAGACCCGGAGGTGCTTTATGGAGAAAAATCTCTGGTGTTAAAACAGGTGCAGAATGGACCCTTTGTGCGGATGGCGGTGGTCTATAACCTTCTTAAGGATCAGCAGGGATAAAAGTTGAAAACCGATCGAAAAGACCGCCAAAAGGACGGGCAAGATCTCATACAAGCGCCCCATCACAGAGGCACCCAAAAAGATGGACAACCCAAAGAAAAGATGAAATATGCCGTAAGCCCTTCCTCTGAAGGAAGGTGTGGAAAGTTTTGCAACGCCCGAGCGCACAATGGACTCATGCATACCCAGCTGAACTCCCCACAGCAGAGTCCCAATTATGAAAAGGACTTCACCACTGGAGAAGATAAGGTAGGGATAGATTGCGGTGATAACAACACCAAGGGCTAAAGCCTTAAAGCCAATCCTGTCAAAGAGATAGCCAAAAAGGAGGGCGGAAAAGCCATCCACAAGCATAGCAAGGGCAAAGAGAAAGGGAGGTAAGGCGTCGGGCAAACTTAGATGAACTTTGCCATGATAGGTGATCAATGTAATGGGCACAAAGGAGAGCCCAAGCAGGGAAGAGAAGGCTACATAGTACCAAAAGCCGGGATGGGTTCCTTTGCCTTCTTCTTTGGAGCCTTCAGCGGTTTTCACATTTCCTTGATGATATCTTTTTGAAAGGAAGAGAACAAGAAGGGCTAAGAGGGCACTTGGCAGAAGGCTTGCAAAAGCCAAGCGGTAATTATTGGTAAAGTAGTAAAGCACCGCGGATACAAAGAGGGGACCCAAAAAGGCACCAAGCTGGTCTAAAAACTCGTGGATGCCAAAACCCTTGCCATGCCCAACCCTTTCAGTAGCTTGAGAAAGCAATGCATCCCGGGAGGGAGTTCTGAGGGCTTTTCCAAAGCGTTCAAGAACCATCAAGGCACCAGCCCATTGCCAGTTTGGCACTAAAGCAAGGAGTGGCACAGAAAGGAGGTTCATAGCATAACCCAAAAAGACAAAAGCCCAAGGGCTTTTTAACTTGTCCGATAGGTAGCCAGAAACTAACCTTAGCACATATCCCACCAGTTCAGAAAGCCCTGAGAGAAAGCCTATAACGAAGGGAGAGGCGGAAAGCAAAGCCAAATAGGGTCCGAGAATGCTTCTGCCACCTTCGTATGTGAAGTCAGAAAGCAGGCTAACCACACCCATCAAGAGGATAAAGATGTAAGGGCTAGCCAATGTCCAACTCCTCCGAGGATACTTCTCCCAGAACTTCTAGCTCTGGTATGTGCCTTTTTATGTAATTGAGGACCTCCAAGGTCCTTTCGTAAGTATGAGGTGTGGCAATAACATAAACTAAATCCTTTTTCTTTTCCTTTGTTCGGACTACCGCATTTCTTCCAGAACCGTCCATAAGGGCGGTGAATAGCCCTATTTTTGGAACGGGTAGCCTAAGAAGGATTATCCTTGCCTTTATCTCTCTCATGTTTGAGGATCTTGGCGCTAAAGAGGGTTTTTGTCTTTTTTAAAAACTCCGGAAGCTCCTCTTTATCTTCCTCTTTTCCCTCCACCACAAAATCAAGGAAGGGAAACTTTACCTTTAGCTTTTCTATTTCCAAAGCCTTTGCATCCTCTTTACCCACCTTTAGGATGAGCTTTCCCTCTTTTTCCTCATAGGGAAGTCTTCTTAGCCTTTCAAAGTCAATCCTGCTAAGGCTTTTCTGAAGAACGTCCCAAGGGTTTTCCTTCTGTGGTTCGTCTTTCCTCTCCTCCTTTTTTTCTTCCTTTTCCTCCTTCTTTTCATCCTTAGGAGTTTCTTTGCTTGAGCTTCCCAGCCCTTTTATAAGTTCCTCTATGGAAAGGATGTCTTTGACCAGGGCACTTTTGATGATGGCTATCTGGCATGCCCTAAAGAGGTCCTTGGTTCTTGCCTCTACCCTCACTTGACTAACCAATTTTTCAAGATACAGCAAAGCGTTCAGGTTTGCGGAAACTTCTCTGTGAAAGTCTTCCACCTGCATTAGTTTTTCTGGGTTCTTTAGGCTTTTGTAAAGAACAAGCGTCCTTACTTCCTCCTCCACACTCTCCCAAAACCTTGAAAGGTTGTAGCCCTTTTCTCTTATCTGGTTTAAAAACTCAAGGGCGGAGTCCGTGTCTGCAGAGAGTAGCATCTTTATAAAATCCCTTACCTTTCCCTGAGAGAGAATACCCAAAAACTCCTCTATTATTTCCTCCTTTACTTTTCCCTCTCCAAAGGTGGCACTTTGGTCCAGCAAGGACACCGCATCCCTCATCCCTCCATCGCTTACCTTGGCGATGGTATACAGGGCTCTCTCCTCATACTCTATGTTCTCCCTTTCGCATATAAACTTAAGATACTTTATGATTTCTTCCTCTCTGAGTTTACTAAAGATGATCCTCTGACAACGGGAAAGTATGGTGGGAATTATTTTGTCATACTCGGTGGTGCACAGGATAAAGACCGTTCTGGGAGGGGGCTCCTCAAGGGTTTTCAAAAGGGCATTAAAAGCTTCCTTTGTTAGCATATGTGCCTCGTCCAGAATATAGACCTTGAACTTCCCTTTTATGGGCGTGTAAGAGACCGCATCCCTCAGGGCCCTTATATCGTCTATTCCTCTGTTGGATGCAGCGTCTATTTCTATGAGGTCTGGGAAATTTCCCTTTTCAATGGCGACGCAGTTTTCACACTCACCGCAGGGTTCTCCATCAATAGGTTTTAGGCAGTTTATTGCCCTTGTTAATATACGCGCTACGGTGGTTTTGCCCGTTCCTCTGGGACCAGCAAATAGGTAAGCATGAGAGAGCCTGCCAAGCTTTACCGCGTTGAGCAAAACCCTTTTGGCGGTTTCTTGTCCTACAAGCTCTGAGAACTTCCGAGGTCTATACTTTCTGGCAAAGGGAATATACATCAGAAAGTTAATTATAAGCTACCGACGGTGCTTACTCCTAAAGATGATTAGATTATTTCAAAACCTCCACCAATACATCCCTTTCCATGTAGCCCAGTTTTTTCAGAACCCTGCCGTAGGGGTCAATGATGGCGGTGTAGCCGGAGTTATTCACCCAAAGGGTGTAGGTTTTAAAGCGCAAAGAAGCCCACTGGGCAAATCTAAAATGTTGAAAGGTGCAGTCGCTGTCTTTAAACCAGCCATCGTTGGTTAAAACCACAATAAGATCGGCATCTTTGACTAATCTTTCCATGTAGCTATAATGGGCAACTTCAAAGCATATGGGCACTGCAATGCGAAGGTCTTTGTATTTGATAACCTTTGAAGATTGCCCGGGAACGTAGTCAATACCTCCTATGGCTTGGAATATTTCCTTTAAAAACCCAAAGGGCTTTGGTATATATTCGCCTACGGGCATAAGCTTTACCTTATCGTAGTAGTCTATTAGCATACCCTCCGCAAACAAGTAGGCAGAGTTGAAGGGTTTTAGGTTTTCCCTAACATCAATCAGACCTACCAGAATGGGACCTTTAAGGCTCAGATGATAGAGGATGTCTGTTTGCTCCTCCGAGAAGTAAAAAGGCAGGGCGGACTCGGGTAGGACTACGAGGTCTGGTTTTTCTTCCAATGCCCTTTCCACCATCTGCAGTATCTGTGGCGTATGCTGGTCAAAGGCTTCTTTGCTTAACTTATCGTCCTGGGGCACTGCAGTTTGAACGAGGGCTACCTTTACTCCGTTTAGTTTCTTTGGTGGCACAAAGTAAGCGGAAAGGCTAAGAGAGAGCAAAGCCAAAAGAACCAAGGCAAAAGAGAAAAGCCTTTTTTGGAATAGGAAAATTACCAGAACCCAGAGTAAGAAGGTGTAAAGGGGTATGCTCAAAAAGTACAGGGAATATTTCAAAAGGGGCACCTGAGAGATAACCTCTCCCATCAAAAGCCATGGAAAGCCACCAAAGGGAAAGTGGGACCGAAACAGTTCAAAGAGGGTATAAAAAAAGCCGTAGGCTAAGGGGGAGTTTTTAAAAAAACTCTGGGCAATAAAGGCTGGCAGGGAAAACTGAAAAAGGGTAAAAAGGAGAACAAACAGGGAATACATAAAGTAAGAGAGAATGGGATTTATACCGCCAAACTCAACGCTGGCAATGTTGGCACACCTCAGGGAAAGAAAGATAAACACATACCCTCCCAAGGTCCAAAAGGACACTCCCCGGTATTTAACAAAAAGAAAGAGGGCAGGAAAGGGCAAAAACCATAGGTTTAGCTTGGAGAAGGGTAGGTAAAGCAACAAGCCCGCCAAAATGGAAAGGAGGACCTTTTTCATTGCTTTGAAAGGCTCAAAAGGGTAATACCTAACACTATCAAAAGGACGCCCACCAATTTTTGAAGGTTTAAGCCCTCACCCAGCAGAATATAGGCAAAGAGCACGCTCCAAAGGGGAGATGTGGAGGCAATGGGTGCCACTATGGAAACTTTGCCGTGCCTAACCGCTTCAAAGTAAAAGAACAAACCCAAGAATCCTGAGAGCATGCCCCCAAAGGATATAAAAACAAGCTCCTTCAAGCCTACCTTGAGGGGTTCTCCCAGGGTAAAAAAGAGCAAAGATGCCAACAGAAAGGCGGAAAAATTATGCACCATGAGGGCAAATAGGTTGCTAACTTCAGCCCTCAGTCCCAGCTTAAAGAGGATGGGGGCAAGCCCCCACGCAAAGCTAGTAAGTATTGCAAAGATCACTCCCCTCACAGTTCAAAAACTCCCACCACGGGCGCATGGTCTGAGGGCTTTGGCTGTCTCTTCTTTCTTGCCCATGTATCCACAAACACATCTTTCAGGCTCTTTAAAAGAGGCTCTGTGATAAATATGTAGTCAATACGCATGCCCTGGTTTTTCCATATGGCACCCCCAATGTAATCCCACCAGGTAAATTCCACCTTGTTAGGGTATAAATACCTGAAGGCGTCCACAAAGCCCCAATCTAAGAGTCTTCTTAGGGCTTGCCTTTCCTCTGGCATGGTCCCTATGGTATCCTTCAGAACAACTGGGTCATAAACGTCTATGTCTTCCAAGGCTACGTTCATGTCGCCCACGAGCACAATTTTATCTGAAGGACTAAAGCTTTTTTCCAAGAATTTACAGAAGGCGTCGTAAAACTCCAACTTATAGTAAAACTTTTTACCTCCCCTCTCTTCTCCATGAGGGAAGTAGCAGTTTATGAGCCAAAGGTCCTTGAGCCTTCCTCCTATTACCCGACTTTCCACATCAAACCTTGCATCTCCTATGCCTTTAAAAATATCCTCCAGCCCAAACTTAGAGCATATGGCAACGCCATTGTAGGTTTTCTGTCCATGCACATAGCACCTGTATCCAAGCCTTTCAAAGTCAGAAAAGTGAAAATTTTGGGTTTCTGTTTTTAGCTCCTGAAGGCACAAGATCTCCACAGGAACCCTCTCCAACCACATAAAAACCAAATCTTTTCTGGACTTTATAGAATTTACATTCCAAGTGGCAACCCTCAACATAGCCTCTTCATCACCCTTTGCATGGCTTGTAAGAATTGGTCGTTTTCCTCCGGGAAGCCTACGCTGACCCTAAGGCAGTTTTCCAAGTTGGGAAGGTAAGAAACATCCCTTACCAATACCCCCTCTTTTATAAGCTCAGCGTGCACCAAACCCGCCGGGTAGGGAGTTTTAAACAGGAAGAAGTTAGCATCCGAAGGAAAGACCTTTACACCTTCTATGTTAGAGAGCTCCCTCATCAGCCTTTCCCGTTCCCTCAGGACCATCTGCACATGTTCCTCTATTATAGGGTAAAAGTCCTCCAACATAAGCTTGGCTATTGCCTGAGAAGGATAGGTTATGTTGAAAGGGAGCCTAAGCTTGTTTATTTCTTTGGCTATTTCCTCCTTTGCTATCAGCACGCCCACTCTCAAGCCCGCTAAACCTATCTTGGAGAGAGTTCTTAAGACCACAGTATCTTCCCTTTGAAGGGCGTCAGCAAGAAAGGTCCTTCCGGAGAAGTGATAATAAGCCTCATCTATTGCGGTAAATACGCCCTCCTGTCTAACCCTCTTGATGGCGTCCTCCCTAAAGCAGTTGCCCGTGGGATTGTTTGGATAAGAGAAGAAGGCTAAGGAGGGTCTTTTTTCCTCCACTGCCCTCAAGAGGGCTTCCAAGTCTAAGTCCAGGTCCTCTTTGAGGGGCACTTCTACCTTTTCCCTTCCCAAGGCGGTGGCACATATGCCATACATGGGAAAGGTGGGTATAGGATAGAGGACGGGACTGTTTAATTCTCCTACCGCTATGGTCAAGTATTGGATGAGCTCGTCGGAGCCATTGCCCAGGACAAGGTTATCCGTGGAAACACCAAACCTTTTGGCTATAACTTCTTTCAGCCCTGATGCTTGTGGGTCTGGGTAGCGGTTCAAAGGTAGGGAGGAGACCACCTCCCCTATTTTTCTTTTAACTTCCTCCGGAAATTTTATGGGTAGTTCGTTGGAGGAGAGCTTTACCTTGCAGGGAGTGGTCTCCGTTTTGTATGCAGATAGTTCCTTTATGCGTGGATGGATCATTTACTCCTTCTTCTCTTCCTCTACCTCTTCCATCTCATCCTCTTCCTCTAACTCTTCGCCCCTTCCCAGATAAAGCTCCAGTTCTGCGACGGTGGATTCCATGAGCTTATCCTCAAGTATGCCCTTGATCAATCTGTTTAGCTTTCTTTCGTCCCCCATAGCTATGCCGTTGAGCACATAATAAAGCCTTTTGGGCAGAGAAAGGGTGACCCTTCTGTATCTGGCTCCGCCCTTCCTTCTTCCTCTCTTAGCCATTTTAAACCTCCTTAAAAAGTTTTATGCTAATATTCTACCACAATTTAACTAAATTTATTCAACTTTCAGGAACTTTAAAAGCTCCCTTTTACCTTTCCCCTCCTTGGCTGATGTTATAAGAATTGGTGCTTTTGAAAGAAGGCTCAGTTCCTTTATGGTTTTCTCTTTTTCCCTCTGATCTGCTTTATCTCCTTTTGTCAAAACGAGCACATAGGATAGGTTAAAAGAAGAAAGAAACTCTATCATAGACCTATCTAAGGGTGTAGGTCCTACTTTGCTGTCTATGAGCAAAAACACCCATTGGATTTTTTCTTTGCACTGGGTAAAATATTTTTCCATCATAAGCCTCCACCTTTCCCTTTCTTCACCGGAAACCTTTGCATAGCCATAACCAGGCACATCCACCAGATATAGCCCATCATCCCACAGGAAGAAGTTAATATCCCTCGTCCTGCCTGGCTCTTTGCTAACATGGGCTACCTTTTTGCCCACCAGCATGTTTATAAGCGAGGATTTACCCACATTGGACCTTCCCACAAAGACCACATGCCTTCTATGATCCTCTGGAAAGTTCTCCCTAAAAGAGCCTACAAAAACTACTCCCTCTTTTCTTCCAGACATTCCTTTACTTCTCCCAACAAGTATAGAGAGCCAAGCACTAGCACATCCTCCTTTAGCCCAAAAACATCTCCCGCAGAGCTCAGAGGGACGACCTCCCTAAAGTTCAGCCTTTGGGCTTGTTGCACCAGTTCAGATAGCCCTTCTCCCCTGTGGTGGTTGATGGGCACCAAATAGATCTTTTCTGAAAGCTTTCGGAGAAAAGTCATAGACTCTCTCCACTCCTTGTCCTTTAGCCCGGTAAATACGGGAGTTAGCTTTATGCCATGTTTTATCAACTGATGGACTACCCTTTTGACACCATCCGGGTTATGGGCACCGTCTATTACCAGCAGGGGGTTTTCCCTCAAAATTTCCATCCTTCCCTCCCACCTTGTTCTCTCAAGGGCTCTTCTCGTGTGGTCTTCTTTTAGTTTTATAACTTGGCTTACCAAAGCAATAGCTACGCTTGCATTGTCTATTTGCCACTTGCCCCAAAGCCCCAGCTTGGCGGAGCTTATTGAAAAAAAGTCAGAGCTAAAGTTCTCCAAGTAGGTTTGCATGCCCTCCACTCTGCCGTAGGCAAAAAAGTCCATGCCCGCCACGATCAAGTCCTTCAGATCGCATAACTCCAAGGCTTTGGGATATAGAGGTTCCTTAGGACTGCCGATCACAATGGGTCTGCCGGGCACATATATGCCCAGCTTTTCATAAGCCCTCTCTTCGGGACTTTTACCCAGCCACTTTACATGGTCTCTCTGAACGTTGGTTATGGCACAGGCGGAAGGTCTGCAGGTTCTGGTGGCGTCCCACCTGCCTCCCATTCCCACCTCAAAGACTGCAAAATCCACCTTTTCATCCTCAAAGAACTTTAGGGCTATTAGGGTGCAAGCTTCAAAGTAGGTAAGGTTAAACCTTTCAAAGACGCCCTTTAGCTCCTTTACATACTCCTTTAACCTCTCTTGCTCTATCTTTTGTCCGTTCAGCCTCCATCTTTCCCTCTCATCGTAAAGATGCGGAGAGACAAACCAACCGGTTTTGTAGCCATGCTCCCTGAGAATACGCTCCGCAAAGGCACAGGTAGAGCCTTTCCCATTGGTGCCTCCTACCAAAAGGGACACATAGGAGGGCTCTTTTAAACCCACATACTCAACCGCCTTTTCAATCCTCTCTAAGGTGGGTTCAATGTGATAATCTTTTCCTTTATAAAGTTCGTAGAGAATCTGATCTTTTACCATCATCGTAATAAAAATAGTTTAAAATTTTAAACCTCGGCAGAGGCTATGGCTGAAATTTCCCTTGAGGAGAAGGATATTATAAAAGCCCTTAGCAAAAAGCCTCTGCATTTTAACGAGCTTGCCCACCTTTTGTCTTTGGACAAAAAGGGTAGAAAGGCGTTGAAAAAGCTTCTGAAAAAGCTAAAAAAGGAAGGAACAATTATGGTGGATGGCGGAAGGTATAGGTTGGCGCAGGAGGAGGTGGTGGCAGGCACAGTTTTGGCAAATCCCAACGGCTTTGGTTTTCTTGAAGTGGGAGAAGGCAAAAAGGATATATACATACCACCCTTTGAGATGGAAAGGCTCTTGCACGGAGACAGGGTCAAGGCTAAGGTGGTGGAATTCAAAGGCAAAAAGGAAATAAGGGTGCTAAAGGTTCTAAAGAGGGGCACAAAGGAGTTGGTCTGTTCTATAAAAAAAGAAAAGGGACAGTGTGTGGGAGTTCCCTTGGACCAAAACAGCTTTCACAGGGTCTTTCTGCCAAAGGATGCCTGCAAAGAGTTAAAGGAAGGCACCGTAATATTGGCGGAAATTGTGCGATACCCTTCCAAAGAGAGCCCAATGTTGGGCAAAGTTAAAAAGGTCCTTGGAGACCCAGCAGAAAAGAACCTCATTGTGGATATAATCATCCACAAGTATAAGCTACCTCAGGATTACGAGCCGGAAGTTCTAAAAGAAGCCCAAAGCCTTTCCATAGATTGGGAGAAGGAGCTCAAGAGGAGAAGGGACCTAAGGGATCAGGTATGCTTTACCATAGACCCACCAAAGGCGAGGGACTTTGACGATGCGGTCGCCATAGAGAAAACGCCCGAGGGGAACTACCGCCTCTGGGTGCATATAGCGGACGTGTCTTACTTTGTAAGGGAGGGCTCCGCCCTTGACAAAAGCGCCTTTGAGAGGGGCTTTACCTTTTATCTGCCCGACAGGGCAATCCACATGCTACCGGAAAGGCTCTCCGCAGACCTTTGCAGTCTAAAGCCCAATGAAGACAAGCTTGCCTTTACCTGTGAGATGGTCTTTAGCCCAAAGGGAGACCTGCTATGGTATGACATCTACGAGAGCGTAATAAGGAGCAAGGCAAGGCTAACATACGACGAAGCCCTGCGACTTATCGTAGGGGACCCAGCCCTTGAGAAGAAGTATCCAGACCTTGTAGAACCACTCAGGCTCATGGAGGACCTATACCGAATTCTCTCTTACAGAAGGTGGGAGAGGGGTAGCATAGACTTTGACCTGCCAGAGGCAGAGTTGATAGTGGATGAATATGGGGAACCTACCGCCATAGTGCCCTATGAGCGCCACATAGCCCACCGAATTATAGAGCACTTTATGATCTCCGCCAACGAAACGGTGGCAAAGCATCTTGCCAGCATGGGCTATCCCTGCCTTTACAGGGTTCATGAAAAGCCAGACCCAAAAAAGGTGGAAAATCTACTGGAGATATTAGAGGGACTTGGCTACAAAGTTAAAAGGTTTTCCCTTGAGCCCAAGTTTTTCCAAAAAATCATAGAGGACTTTGAAGGTAGGGATGAAGAGCACTTGGTTAGGTTTTTGACCTTGCGCAGTATGATGAAGGCAAGGTATTCTCCACACAATTTGGGACACTTTGGGCTTGCCAGCGACGGATACGCACACTTTACCTCTCCCATAAGAAGGTATGCGGACCTGGTGGTTCATAGGCTTTTGAAGAAAGCCCTCAGAGGGGAAAGCATAAACTACGAGCAGACGGTTAGCTACTTGGAAATGGTGGGAGAGCACCTTTCCCTACAGGAGGAGTTGGCGGAGGATGTGGAAAGGGAAGCCATAGACCGGTTAAAGGTGAGGCTCATGAGGGCACACATAGGGGAGGACTTTGAGGGCATAATAACGGGCGTGGTATCCTTTGGCTTTTTTGTGGAGCTTAAAGATTACTTGGTGGAGGGTTTGGTCAATGTGGCGTCTTTGGAGGAGGATGAATACATATACGACGAAAAAGCCCATCGGCTTGTGGGCTACAGAACGGGCAAGGTCTATCGCTTAGGAGACAAGGTCAAGGTAAAGCTAATATCAGTGGATGAGGAGAGGGGTAGGCTAAGCTTTGTCTTGGCGGAGGCTCAAAAGCCCTCATAAGCCTTCACATAGAGCTCGTGTATGTCTTCCATACTTGGCTCCACCGGGTTTATGGGAAAGATCCCTCTGGAGAGCATATAGGTATCTTCTGTTAGTCTCTCTAACTTCTCCCGTTCCACACCAAGCTCTTTGAGAGAAACCCTCAATCCCACCTTTTCCAAGAGCTCAACAACCGCATCCACAGCCTTTTCGGGCTTTGGTTCATAGCCCATAATCTCCGCAAAGAGGGCATACTTGTGTGGGTTCCCTCTGTAGTTGAAGGCGGTTATTGCCGGGGCAAGCGCCGCAAGTCCCTCCGCGTGGGCTATATTCGGATAGTGGGCGGAAACAGGGTGTTCCATGCCGTGTATTAGGGCTACCCTCTTTTTGTCTATGGCTATGCCCGCCAGCATGGACGCATAGCCCATCCACTCCCTTGCGGTTAGGTTCTCCGGCTCATTAACCGCCACCGGTAGCCACTCTTTGATAATCCTCAGGGCTTTTATCGCTAAATCGTCCGCAAAGGTGTTTTCCACCTTGTTGGTAAGGGATTCAAGGGCATGGACAAAGGCATCCACTCCCGTGATGGCGGTTAGCCTTGGACCCATGGAAAGGGTCAGGGTTGGGTCTATGATGGCAACCTTTGGATAGTTCAGGGAGTGAGAGATGACCAGCTTTTCCTTTCTCTTTGGGTTTGATATAACCGAGTATCTGTTTACCTCGCTACCCGTGCCCGCAGTGGTTGGTATGCATATTACCGGTCTGTTGAGGTAGGGAATGAGCCTGGGACCCTCTGGATAATTCACATAATCCCATGCGTAGCCCTCGTTGGAGGAAACAATGGAAACCGCTTTGGCGGTGTCCAAGGCACTTCCTCCCCCCAAGCCCACTATGTAGTCTATCTTATTTTCCACCACTATGGCGCTCGCTTCATTTACCATTTGATCGGTAGGGTTTGGCTCCACCCGGTCGTAAAGGATCACCTCCTCCGCACCCCATCTTTTGAGGGAATGCATTGCCCTCTCTAAAGCTCCGCTCTCTTTGGTGCTATGCTTACCAGTTATGATTATTGCCCTGTAGCCGTATCTTTTGGCAACCTCTCCTAAGGCGTTTAGCCTTCCACTTCCAAAGAGGACTTCAACGGGCAGGTAAAAATCAAACCTCATGCCTCCGTAATATCTTCCCTCTGAATTTCCATCTCTTCCGGCAGTGTGCCTTCAAAGATAATGGGTGTATAGGTAGGCACTATGCCCTCCTCTTCTGCTTTTTCTGCACAGACCGCATGGTATCTAGTCCAAGGTATAGCTAACAGTCTCTCATACTCTATGTACTCTCCGCAGTATTCACATACACCGTAGGTGCCCGCCCGAAGCTTTTGCATTGCATAGTCTATTTCCCTTATTATGAACATCTCCCTTGCGGAAAGATTATCAAGGACCTCTTGGGTGTAAGTCATTTGGCTCAGGTCCTCTTGGTCCCCCGGCTCCCTTATCTGCTCTCCGATCTTACTCTGCGTGTCTTCAATTTTTCTGAACCTTTCCAAGAGCTTTGCCCTTTCTTCTTCAAGCCTTTCCTTTAAAACCCTTAACTGTTCTGGCGTCAGCATACCAAACCTCCTTGTTTTCTGATTATAAGGGATATAATATATATCTCTCACTCTTTTGGAGGTGCAAAAATGAAGAAGGGTATTCATCCTGAATTGAAGCCTACCACCTTTGTGTGTGGGTGTGGGAACACCTTTACACTGCTTTCCACAAAAGGTGGCACTGTCTATCTTGAAGCGTGCAACGCTTGCCACCCCTTCTATACGGGCAAGTTGAGGATCAAACCCTTCCTGCTGGAGACTGCAGGAAAGTCCGTCGATGCTTCATAAGGACTTAGAGGAAAGACTAAGGGTATTACACCAAAAATACATTCAACTTCAGGCTAAGCTCTCAGACCCAGAGACCCTAAAGGACATAGACCTTTACTCCAAGCTAAGCAAAGAATTCAAGGAGTTGGAGCCTGCCTACGAGGCATACAACAAATATGCAAAGATAAAGAGGGAAATGGAATCTGCCAAGGAACTTTTGGAAAACAAGGAGTTTGAAGATTTAGCAAAGGAGGAACTCAAAAGGTTAGAAAAAGAAAAGGAGGAGTTAGAAAAGGAGATAAAACGGCTGTTGGTTCCAAAGGATGAAAAGGATTCTAAAAATGTTATACTGGAAATCAGGGCGGGGGTTGGTGGCGAAGAGGCTGCCCTCTTTGCTGCCGACTTGCTGAACATGTATCAAAAGTACGCAGAGGAAAAAGGCTGGAAGTTTTCCATACTTAGCGCCCAAAAGACAGGGCTCGGAGGATACAAGGAGGTTATAGCCCTAATTGAGGGTAAGGACGCCTACGCGAAGTTAAAGTATGAAAGTGGGGTTCATAGGGTCCAGAGGGTGCCAAAAACGGAAGCGGGAGGAAGAATACACACCTCCACCGCCACAGTAGCTGTCCTTCCTGAGGCAGACGAGACGGAGGTGCAAATAAACCCGGAGGACCTAAAGATAGAAACCTTTCGTGCCAGTGGTGCGGGTGGGCAGTATGTGAATACCACTGAGACTGCGGTCCGGATCACCCACTTACCCACGGGGATAGTGGTATCCTGCCAAGACGAGCGTTCCCAATTTCAGAATAAGCTAAAGGCTATGAAAATACTCTACGCAAGGCTAAAGGATCACTACGAGAGGCAAAAGGAAGAAAAGATCGCACAGGAGAGGAGGGAGCAGGTGGGAACTGGGGAAAGGAGCGAAAAGATCAGAACCTACAACTTTCCACAAAACAGGGTTACAGACCATCGCATCAACTACACCTCCCATCGCCTTCAGGACATCTTAGAAGGAAAGCTTGATGAGATCATCTCCGCCTTAGAGGAGCACGAGATGGAGGAGAAACTGCGCGCCTCACTGCAAGGTGTTTGATATGGACCTCAGGGAGGTGGTAAAAAAACTTGACATAGTGGATGTGATCTCCTCTTACATAGACCTTGAGAGAAGTGGCAACAACTACAAGGCAAGGTGTCCCTTTCACCCGGACGATACTCCCTCTTTGTATGTATCTCCCTCAAAGGGTATATGGAAGTGCTTTGGTTGTGGTATGGGGGGCGATGCGGTAAAGTTTGTAGCACTCTACGAAAACCTGACCTATACGGAAGCCCTCTTGGAACTGGCAAAGAAGTACAAAATACCCGTCAAGCTGGAGCGCAAAAAAAAGGACGAAAACCTTTTGAACGCCATCAACCTGGTGGCGGAATATTACCACAGAAAGCTCAGGGAACATCCAAAGGTGGTTGATTACCTCAAAGAGAGGGGTATATCAGAGAGGACTATAAAAAAGTTTAGGCTTGGATACTCGCCCTCCTCGGAGGAGCTTTTGGGCTTTCTGAGGGAAAACCAACTGTTAGCCACCTACGAGAAGACGGGCAACCTTTTAAGGATAGACGAAAAACATTACAAGGACCTCTTTGCGGGCAGGCTCATAATTCCCATAAGGGACCAAAGGGGAAACATCTTGGGCTTTGGTGGTAGGACTTTGACGGGCGCGGGTCCCAAATACATAAACTCTCCCGAGACGGAGTTCTTCAAAAAAAGGGAAATCCTCTTTGGCTTTTATGAGGGGCTTGGCTACATAAAGGAGAGGAAGAGGGCGATCCTTGTGGAAGGATACTTTGATGTGATGAGTATGCATCAGGAGGGCTTTCAGGAGGCGGTGGCGGTAATGGGAACCTCCTTTGGACAAGAACACGCAAAGCTTTTATCCGCCTATGTGCAGGAGGTGGTGCTACTGTTTGATGGAGATCAGGCGGGCAGGAGGGCAGTAAGACAAACCGCACCCTACCTTTTAAGGGAAGGAATAAAGGTAAAAGTTCTTTTGCTCCCAGAGGGAGAAGACCCAGACACCTACGTAAAAAAGTTTGCCAGTGAGCTAAGAAAATCCATAGAAAGCGCGGAGGAGATCTTTGATAGCCTTTTAAAGGAAAACAGCAAGCAGGCTTTAGAAGACTACCTTTATTTTTGTGCCTTTGTAAAGGACAAAGTCCGTCAGATGGAACTTTTGAGCGCCCTCTCAAAGAAAACAAACCTACCAATGGCGGTCCTAAGAGAGAAGATCGGAGAGCATCTCTCCCGTCAAAGGCATTTGGAAAGCTCAAGGGAGGGACAAAAGCTCAGCTACCACGAAAAGGTATTCCTCTATGGGCTATACATAGGGCTCGGTAGCGATGAACTCTTAAAAAAGCTAAACCTTTCTCCTTACGCCATGGAGTTGGCGGAAGCCATAATTAGAGAAGACTATCACCTGATCCCAGAGGAGGTTAAAAGACAGAGCTTTTATGACCCACAGAGGGCCTTTGAGGAGAGCCTAAAAAAGCTAACGCCAGACCCAAGGGTGGAGGAGGATGTTAGTTTGGAAAAGATAAGAAGCAAGAAAGACCCCGTCAGGCTCAGAGGAAGGGGGAATGTATAATTACTGCCTTCGGCTTTCCTTTGTGGGCACAAACTTTCACGGTTGGCAGGTGCAACCGGGCTTAAGGACGGTGCAGGGAGTTCTGGAGAAGGCGCTTGACGAGTTATTTGGAGAGGGCATAAGACCGACGGGCTGTTGCAGGACTGACGCAGGCGTCCATGCCAAGGACTACATAGCAAACTTCAAAGCTTCAAAGTTTTTTCCTCTGAATAATCTCTTAAAAGCACTAAACGCCCTCCTGCCCGAGGATGTGGGAGTTTCTGAGGTATGGCTGGCGGAAGAAAACTTTAACGCAAGGTATTCGGTAAAGGGCAAGCTCTACATATACAGGGTTTATCCTTCCCACGCAAGGAACCCCTTTTGGGAGCCCTTCCTTTGGAGGATACCTTATACTTTAGAACTTGAAGAGATGAAAAAGGCTTCCGGGCTATTTTTGGGTGGGCATGACTTTTCGGGCTTTGCCAAGCTGGAGGGAGAAGAAGACCCTTTCGTGGAGATTGAGGAGTGCGAGGTGGTGGAAAACGAAGGCATAGTGGAGATAAGGGTGAGGGCAAAGAGATTTTTAAGATATATGGTAAGGCGTATGGCTGGTGCCCTTATATACTTGGGAATGGGCAAGCTTTACTTGGAGGACATAAAGGAGTTTTTAAAGGGAAAAAAGTGCCCCTACACCGCCCAGGCAAAGGGCTTAACCTTGGAGAAGGTTTTTCTATGAAGGAGCTTTATTTTAAAAGGGCAAGACAGTTCTTCTTTGCCACTTTGGGCTTTGTTAGCCTTGTCTTTTTTGCGTGCCTTCCCTTGTATCCTTACTTTAAACTGCCTTTGCATCCAAACTTGGTCTTGGGTATGCTCGCCTTTAATCTGTTTTTGGGTGTGATCTTTATTTCCTTAGCCCTGTTTTTGCGTAAAAGGCTGTTCCCCATCAAAGTGGAAGAGCCCTACTGGAGCCAGAGGGCAACCGCCCGCTACTTTTGGCTCTACTTTTTGGTGGGTATTCCCTTTGCCTTTAGCTTTTTGGTTTTTATAGTCTTTGCGAGCCTTGCCCTTTTGATTGAGGGCTACCTGCTAACGGTTTCTGGTTTAATATTATTAAGACCAAGAGAGGAGGACCTAATATGACAAGGGAAGAGATCATCCAAAAGCTTTTCCAAGAGGACAAGGAGTTTAGGTATCACTACGAAAAGCACGAGGAGCTTGACAAGCAAATAGACAAGTTGGAAAAGCATCATCCCATGACCCACGACTTGGAGATGGAACTGGAAAAGCTCAAAAAGGAGAGGCTCTATCACAGGGATATGGTGGAGTTGAAAATTCAGGAGTTTTTAAACAGCCAGAAGGTTTAAGTGCATTCGCCCGCCACGTGCCTTCCGCTGTCTAAGTTTATGATCTCACCGGTCATGGTCTCCACCCTTAGCAAATACTTTGTTAGCTCCACCACATCCTCCAAAGATACCTCCCTCTTCAAGGGCGTTTTTTGTATGTAGGCGTCCCACCTCTCTTGGGAAAAGTCAGGAGGCTTTAGGGTGGGACCCAAGGCTATGCCGTTTACTAAAATGTGCGGTGCCAACTCCTTTGCCAGAACCTTTATGGCAGTATGCAGTGCCCCCTTGGCAAGGAAATAGGCAGAGTAGTTTTTGTAGGGAGTGGTGTTGGTTGCCCAATCGCCAAAGGCAACCACCCTTCCCTTGGGACCTTGGCTGTTCTTTTGCATATGCTTGGCACATTCTTTAGTCAAAAACAAAAAGGCGGTGGCTATGGGCATAAGGTGGTTCATAAAATCCTCAAGGCTAAGGCTCTCTAAGGGAGTGGGATAGTAAGGGCTCGCCAAGTGCAAAAAGGCATCTACCCTTCCGAACCTCTCCACCGTCTGAGCCACCACCCTTTGGTAGGAGGAAAAGTCCGAAAGGTCAGCCTTTATTCCTTCCACCTCTCCGTATTTTTTTAATTCCTCCACTACCTCTTGGGAGGTGTGATAAACCACCGCCAACTGCCAACCTTCCTTCAAAAGCCCTTTGGCGATTTCAAAGCCCACACGCCTTGCACCGGTTATTAGGGCGACCTTTTGCATTTGGTTTATAATTATAGACTAAGGCGCATAGCTCAGCTGGTAGAGCGCTGGCCCGACACGCCAGAGGTCGGCGGTTCGAGTCCGCCTGCGCCTATTTACCAATTTCCTAAAAGGCTTCCAAAGCCCTCAAAGAAAGCCCTTATCAGCTTTTCGGAGGGTTGCAACTGCACCACCGTGTAGCCATTCCTCCTTCCAACTCGCACACCTTCCCTTAACTCGGTGGGATGCACAGAAAAGAGATGGCTGTTTATAACCGCAGAAAGACCGGAGAATTCCTCCATATCTTCCCTCTGCGTGCTGATAAGTAGGTCAAAGTCTCCACCTTCAACCACATCCCCCTCAAGCTTTAGAACATACTCTTTTATAAGTTCCCTAAACTCACCGTTTATGAGAACCCTTTTACCCTTCAAGGGCTTGCCCCATTGGGATTTTCCCCCGGACTTTTCCAACAGCCTGACCTCCTCTATGACCATGCTATCGTCCAAGCCTTTGCACATATCATAGACCGTCAGAAGGGCTACAGATACCGCAGTGAGCGCCTCCATCTCATAGCCCGTTTTTGAGGTGCCAAGCACCAAGGAAAAGACCTCCAAACTGTCTTCGCCCAGCTGGACGTCAAGCTCCGCATGTTCCAAAGGAATGGGATGGCAGAAGGGTAAAAGCTCCCCAGTCCTTTTCACAGCCATCAAGCCAGCAACCTTGCAAGCACTCAACACATCCCCCTTGGGCACTGTGCCCTCCCTTATCTTTTTAACTGTTTCTTTCTTTAAGGAGATCCTGCCGTAAGCCCTTGCCAGCCTTAAAGTTATTGGCTTTAGTGATACATCCACTGTGCGCATCAGCCCTTTAAAGTCCCAAGAGGTTTCAATCTTAACACAAGCTTGGCAATGCCCAAGCTATCCACCACCCTCACCACTTCGGACACGTCCTTGTAAGCCTGCGGGATCTCCTCTGCCACAGTTCCTTTGCCCCTTGCTACCACCACCAGATCTCCAAGCACCTTTTCTAAGCCCTCCCTTCTTACAAACTCCTTTGCTTTAGTCCGGGACATGAGCCTACCCGCACCGTGGCATGCGGTCCCAAAGCTAACCTCCATGCTCCTATCTTGTCCCACCAGTAGGAAGGAATACCTCCCCACATCACCGGGTATTAGCACGGGCTGACCCAATTCTCTGTAGGCGGGTGGCACCTCTGGGTTGAAGGGAGGGAAAGCCCTTGTGGTACCCTTTCTATGAACCACCAGCTTTAAAACCTTTCCGTCAATTTTATGCCTTTCCAACTTGGCTATGTTGTGGGCTAAATCGTAAATAAGCCTGTAGCCCAGATCCTTCCAAGAGAGACCAAAGAATCGCCTTATGGTGTCTGCAGTCAAAAAGCCCAAGATCTGCCTGTTGGCAAAGGCATAATTGGCGGCGCTGTTCATGGCGGAAAAGTACGCTTGACCCTCGGGAGAGTTAAAGGGCATGCAGGCAAGTTGCATATCCGGTATGTCTATGTTGTATTTTTTAAGGGCGTCTTTTGCGGTTTTTAGATAATCCACGCAGACCTGATGCCCAAAGCCCCTTGAACCTGAGTGCACCATAATGCAAACTTGACCAAGCTTTAAGCCCAAACGCTCCGCAATATCCTCGTCGTAGACCTCATCCACTGCTTGCACCTCCACAAAGTGATTGCCCGAGCCCACCGTTCCAAGCTCGTCGGAGCCTCTCTCGTAGGCTTCCTTTGAAACCTTAGAAGGGTCTGCGTTCGGAAGGGCACCACCGCTCTCTATATGTTCCAGGTCCTCCAAAAAGCCAAAGCCCTGCTCCACCGCCCAACGGGCACCCTTCACTGCCACCTCTTCCATCTGAGACTTGGTAAGTTTTACCTTTCCTGTGGAACCCACGCCCGCGGGCACGTTTTTGAGTATCTCCTCCATAAGTTCCCTTCTAACCAGATAGACCATATCCGCGGTAAGGTTTGTAGCTATGAGCCTCACTCCGCAGTTTATGTCGTAGCCCACCGAGCCAGGGCTGATTATACCCTCCTCAGGGTCTGTTGCCATCACACCGCCAACGGGAAAGCCATAACCAACATGCACATCGGGCATCACGTATATGGCCTTTTCCACTCCCGGCAAGGTGGCTGCGTTCGCCGCCTGTTTTATAGCATCTTCTTCCAAGATCTCAAAGAGCCTATCGCTGAGATAGAAATAAACGGGCACCCTTTGCCCTTGAACCGTATTCTCCGGCAGTTCATAGACAAAAGGCTGAACCTGAACAAGCTGTTCCTTCAGTCCCATGGTAAAATTAAAATCTATGCTTTTGAAAGAGTATAACCCATACATTGAATATAGGAACGGAGAACTTTTCTTAGAAGGAGTATCCCTGCAAGAGTTAGCCAAGCATTACCGCACTCCTCTTTATGTTTACAGTGCCTCTTACATAAGGGACCGCATCAGGGCTTACAAAGAAGCCTTTCCCAACGCCCTAATATGCTACGCGGTCAAGGCAAACTTCAACCCGCACATTGTAGCACTTGCAAAGGAAGAGGGAGCTGGTGCGGACGTGGTTTCTGGAGGAGAGCTGGATAGTGCCCTAAAGGCGGGAGTGGAGCCCTCCAAGATAGTCTATGCGGGCGTGGGAAAGACCTTGCAGGAGATCACCTTTGCGGTGGAGAAAGACATTCTCATGTTCAATGTGGAATCCCACATGGAGCTGGATGTTTTAAACGAAGTGGGCGAAAGGTTAGGCAAAAAGGTAAGGATTGCCATAAGGGTAAATCCAGACGTGGACCCAAAGACCCATCCCTACATCTCTACGGGTATGAAAAAAAGTAAGTTTGGCATAGACATAAAGCAGGCAAAGGAAGAGTACAGGTATGCAAGAAGCTTGAAAAACTTGGAGGTGGTGGGAATACACTGCCACATTGGCTCTCAAATTCTGGATGTTTCTCCTTACATAGAGGCGGTAGAAAAGGTGGTAGGGTTGTATGAAGAGTTAATAAAAGAGGGCTTTGACATCAAATACATAGACCTTGGGGGCGGTTTGGGTATAAAGTATCAGCCAGACCAGGCAAACCCAGAGCCCGAGGACTTGGCAAAGGCAATCATGCCAAGCTTAAAGGGCGTCCAAGCTAAGCTTATTTTAGAACCGGGAAGGTCTGTGGTGGGAAATGCGGGCATACTCCTAACCCAGGTGCAGTTTTTAAAGGACAAAGGGCACAAGCACTTTGTGATAGTGGATGCAGGCATGAACGACCTTATAAGACCCGCCATATACTCCGCCTACCACCACATCGTGCCAGTGGTAGAAAGGGACGTGAAATATATAAAGACCGATGTGGTGGGTCCCATCTGCGAAACGGGAGACTTCTTAGCCTTGGACAGGGAAATTCCCTATGTGGAGAGGGGAGACTACTTGGCGGTGCTCTCTGCCGGAGCTTATGGTTTTGCCATGTCTTCTCACTACAACGCAAGACCCAAGGCGTGCGAGCTGTTGGTAGAAAAGGGAGAGGTAAAGGTAATAAGAAGGCGGGAAACCTACGAGGATATATTCAACGCATGCTTTTCTTGAACCTTTAACTTTTATCATTCCAAAGCCCTCAAAGCCTCAAAAAACTTTCTTACATCCTCTTGTTTTATCTTTTCTTTAACAATGGGCAGTGGCTTATTTCTTCTTATGAGATATCTGTAGTTTGAATAAATAACGCAGGCTTTGTGGTAGTACTCAGAAAGTTCAGGGAAAGACTCTTTAAGTTTTTCCCAATCCACCTGGTCGTTGAAAACGATCTCGTAGGGTAAAAGGTTTCTGCCCGCCCTACTGTTTAAAAGCTCTTCTATGCTCGCTTTGTCTTTGTGGTATAGCTTCTTTAGCTTGAGCTCTATGATGTGATCGGTTGTAGAGTGTGGCATTTCTTATAAATATAAGCGTCGTTATCTTTGGAGTATGATATACTAAGCCTTTGTGCCAACCAACAGAGAAAAAATAGAGAGGGCGATTAGAGAAGCCTTAACATCATTCCAAGAGGGATTGAGATACTCCGAGCTGGTGAGGTATATCAGAGAGAAACATCCGGAGATAAAGGAAAACACTATTCATGGTGCCCTTCATAGTCTAAGAGAAAAAATTAGAAGCGGGGACATAAAAGATATAGTTATACCCGAGAGGGGATTGTTTCGTCTTGTAAGGGAAGAGGCATTTCCAAAACCAGTGGAGGGAATAAGAGAGCAAGACCTATACCAGCCCTTTGCTCAATATTTGACCGACGAGTTGGAAGAGTGTTCCAGGGCAGTGCCCTTGGGTGGAAAAGTCTTCGAGGATAAGTGGGGAACTCCCGATGTTTTTGGAATATATAGATTTCCCGATTATGAGCCCATAAGGTTGCCCATTCCAGAGATCGTTAGTGCAGAGATAAAGCTTGACCCAAATCAGTTGGTGGTCGCCTTTGGTCAGGCGTGTGCCTACAAGCTATTCAGCCATAAGGTTTATTTGGTAGTGCCGAAAGGTTCTGAGGAGATCGGAAGGCTGGAGTCTTTGTGTCTAAGGTTTGGGTTAGGGCTCATACTCTTTGAAATTGAGGGAAAAGAGGTCAGATTTTACATAAGAACAAGGGCTGTAAAGAGCGAGCCCGATTATATGTCCCTCAACGAGTATTTAAACAAACTCAAACAAAGACGCCCGGATATTTTTAAAGAGTTGTTTGGTTGATCTCTGCGGGCATTGTCCAATAACTTAGGCTCTTCTCCCTTGTTCAGGGCTAATGCCTTACGACTATAGCCTATGAGGGATTAGCCAAACTAAAACCAAACACCTGTAAAAAGAGAAGAGATATTTAGCTTTTCGCCTTTGACTTCCTCCATAGCCTTTTTTATGAGCACTGGCTTTGCTTAAAAACTTGTGAAGTGCTTCCGCAAACTCAATTAGAGAATTAAAGCCATAGCGATATGGTGGATTCTGAGGGAGACGGATTCACACCATCTCCCATTCCCAAGTCTTCAGCCCATCACATGGAATTCCTGACCATGCTAATAAAAAGCTTTTGCAAATAGGATTAAAATAAAAAGCGATGAGTGGCAACGAGATTAGGGAGTTGTTTTTGAGTTTTTTTGAAAGCAAAGGGCATACAAGGGTAAAAAGTGCCTCCCTTGTTCCCGAGTCGGACCCAACCCTTTTATTTACCAACGCAGGAATGGTGCCCTTTAAGAACGTGTTTTTGGGGCTGGAAAAGAGACCTTATAAAAGGGCGGTTTCTTGTCAGAAGTGTTTGCGGGTGTCTGGTAAGCACAACGACTTAGAAAGCGTGGGCTATACCTCAAGGCACCACACCTTCTTTGAGATGCTGGGCAACTTTTCCTTTGGGGATTACTTCAAAAGGGAAGCCATACTCTACGCTTGGGAGTTCGTAACGGAGTATTTAAAGCTCCCAAAGGAAAGGCTCTATGTTAGCGTCTTTAGAGATGACGAGGAAGCTTACAGAATTTGGAACGAGGAGGTGGGGCTTCCCTCCGAGAGAATATGGAGGCTTGGGGAAGAGGACAACTTCTGGCAGATGGGGGATACTGGTCCTTGCGGACCTTCTTCGGAGATCTATGTGGATAGAGGGGAGGAGTATGGAGAGGAGAGGTTTTTAGAAATATGGAACTTGGTTTTTATGCAATACAACAGGGATGAAAAAGGCAATTTGACACCTCTTCCCAATCCCAACATAGACACGGGTATGGGGTTGGAGAGGATCGCAAGCGTCCTGCAAGGGACAAAAACAAACTTTGAGATAGACCTTATAAAACCTCTCATAGATTTCGGGCAGGAAGTCAGCGGTAAGACCTACGGGGAAAACTTTGAGGATACCGTTGCCATGCGAGTTATCGCAGACCACCTTAGGGCTCTTACCTTTGCCATCTCCGATGGAGTTTTGCCCTCCAACACCGCAAGGGGATACGTGATCAGAAGGATCCTCAGAAGGGCTCTGAGGTTTGGATACAAGCTGGGAATAAGGGAGCCTTTCCTCTATAGGGGCGTGGATGTGGTGGTGGAGGTTATGAAGGATGCCTATCCGGAGCTTCTTCAGACAAAGGCTTTTGTAAAGGGAGTAGTCAAGGCAGAAGAAGAAAGATTCTTGCACACCTTTAAAAACAGCATGCCCGTGGTTGAGGAGTTCATAAACACTGCCTTGGAAGAGGGAAGACGCTTTTTGAAAGGTGAAGAGGTCTTTAAGCTCTACGACACCTACGGCTTTCCCTTGGACCTCTTGGAGGAAATAGCCAAGGAAAAAGGTTTGAGCCTTGATATGGAAGGCTTTGAAAAAGAGATGGAAATTCAAAGAGAAAGGGCAAGACAGAACTTCAAAATTCAAACCAAAGAGGTCCAACCTATATACCAACACCTCAAAAACATAGGAAGGACCTCCACCTTTGTAGGCTATGAGCAGTATGTAGCCCAATCAAAGGTCATTGCCCTTTTGAAAAATGGAGAACTCGTCTCTGAACTGAAGGAGGGAGAAGAGGGAGAAGTATTTTTAGACATCACTCCCTTTTATGCGGAAAGGGGCGGACAGATAGGAGACACGGGCATCATTGAATCTGCGGGTGGTGTTTTTGTGGTGGATGATACCCAATCTCCTGTGGACGGTGTTATAAGCCACAAAGGAAAGGTGGTGAAAGGAACCATTAAGGTGGGAGACCAAGTTATCGCAAGCATTGACCGGGAGAGAAGGGAGGACATAAAAAGAAACCACACCGCCACACACCTTCTGCATTCAGCCCTTAGGCTTGTGCTTGGAGAACATGTAAGACAGGCGGGTTCTTTGGTGGCGGACAAATACCTGCGGTTTGACTTTACCCACTTTCAGGCCTTGAGTGTGGATGAGCTAAAGAGGGTCGAAGAGCTGGTCAATGAACAGATAAGAAAGAATGAGCCTGTGATTGTAGAAGAAAAGGATTACAGGGAAGCCATAAAGGAGGGTGCCATAGCTATCTTTGAAGAGAAATACGGAGAAAGGGTAAGGGTGCTGAGCGTGGGGGACTTTTCAAAGGAGCTGTGCGGTGGCACCCACGTGTCAAGGACTGGAGACATAGGCTACTTTAAGATCATCTCCGAATCTTCCATAGGTGCGGGTCTGAGGCGGGTCGTTGCAAAGACGGGAAGATGGGCGGTGGAAGAGGCATTTTTGGAATCTTTGACCCTAAAGCAAGTGGCACAAAGCCTGGGCGTTAGCACAGAAGAAGTGTTAGAAGGGCTCTCCAAGCTCCAAGAGAGGATAAAGGAGTTAGAAAGGGAACTGCAAAGGGTAAAGTCTGAATCTGCAAGAAAGCAAGCAAAGGAAAGGATAAAGGAAGAGGGCTTTGGGGAATACACCCTTTTCTATGGAGTTTTGGAGGATGTGGAGGGAGACCTTCTCCGAGAACTGGCAGACCAGTTCAGGCAGGGAAGAACAAAAACGGTTGTCTTTTTGGCAAGCAAGAGGGAAGGAAAGCTCTCCACCCTCATTGCCCTCTCCAAGGACTTGGTGGGTAGCCTTTCTGCCAAAGAACTTATAAAAGAGGTAGGAAAGGTCCTTGGTGGTGGGGGCGGAGGTAGGGATGACTTAGCACAGGGTGGAGGCACAAAGCCGGAGAACTTTGAGAAGGCTTTGGAGCTTTTAAAGGAGAAGTTAAAATGAAAATTCTATTGATAGAAAGCAACCTAATATTGGCAAGCAGGGTCAAAAACTCCCTAAGTGGCTACGAGGTGCGAGTGGGCAAGGATTGGCAGGGGGAAGATGTGGTCTTTGTAAATGTGGAAACTAACCCACCGGAGGTCATAAAGGAGCTAAAGGAGAAGGGAGCCAAAAGGGTCATAGCCTACTGTGGGCACAAAAACGTAGGGCTAATAAAGAAAGCGCAAGAGCTTGGGGCGGATTTGGTGGTGCCCAACAGCAAAGTGGTGGATGCCAAAAGCTTGCTATGGGAAAACACCGAAGGGGAAAGGTAAAGTTAGAGCATCATCTTCTGGAGGGCTTGGAGGAGTATTTAAAAAAGCTCTCTGGTTTTAGCTCAGTAAAGTCCATAATTCCCGGCAGGATCGTCCGGCAGAACAAGGGCATAGGCTCCAAGGGTCTGTTTTTGAAGTATGAAACACCCACCGGATATAAGCTTTTATACAAAAACGGCACCTCCGTGCAAGAAATTTTTGTAGTTTGCGAAAGGGAAAAGTTTTTGGAGGAGTTCAAAGCTACTTTTCTCAATCCTTAAACTTTCCTTCAAAGGTTCTTATATATTCCAAGAGCTCCCTTTTGCGGTCAAAAAAGATTGCCACATACTGGGCTAATCTCTCTCCAAGGCGTCTGCAAGCTTCCTTCTCCTCCTCGGAGCGAGGCTCACCAGCCACAACCGCACCGTAGTGCAGTGTGAATTTTTTACCCACGTAGTCCGTTACTCCAAAGACCAAAAAGCCAAAGTTCATAAGAACGGTTAGAATGGACATACAGGCAACTTCGTTTCCTCCACCCCATCCACCGGAGGAAGAAAAGGCACAGGCTATTTTTCCGTCAATCTCGCCCCAAAGTTCTCCCAATTCGTCATCAAAGAACCTTTTGAGCTTCCAGGAGATTATTCCCATGTGGGTAGGAGAGCCCACCGCCAGACCATCCGCCCAAAGCACATCCTCTTTTGTAGCATCATCCACCTTTTTGATCCTCACCTCAATGCCTTTCACCCTTTTTACACCCTCCGCCACAAGGTATGCCATCTTCTCCGTGTTCCCCGTCCTTGAATCATAAAGTACCAACACTTTACCCATAGCGTAACCCCCTAAATAGTTAGCTTAACCACAGATTCTATGTGATAGGTTTGAGGGAAGTTATCCACCAAATGCACGCCCTCTATTTTATATCCACCGGAGGTTAAAACCTTTAGGTCCCTTGCCAAGGTGGTGGGATTGCAAGATATGTATATGATCCTTTTGGGTTTGTTTTGAACGATGAGCTTTGCCTCGCCCTCCGAGAGCCCCTCCCTTGGAGGGTCCAGAACCAAAAGGTCTATGACCTCTCCCGCATGGTTCTTAAGGGTGTCTATAGCCTTCTCGTGGGCAAAGGAAACACTGGAAACTTGGTTTAGCTTGGCGTTGTAGATGGCATCCTTGACCGCACTCTGATTGGCATCAGAGCCAAAAAGAAACTCGCAATTTTCCGAGAGCCAAAAGCTGAAAAAACCCACACCGCTGTGAAGCTCAAGAACCCTCTTTGCCCTCTCTCCCTCAGCTACCAATTTGGGAAAATCCTCATAGAGGGTATGATTTACCTGAAAGAAGGAATCGTTGCTAACTCTGAGGATAAACCTTCCGCTTTTAACAAAGGTCCATTCCCTTCCCACCACTGACCTTTTGATGAACTTTCCACCGAGCAGAGTGTAGTTGCCAAGCCCCACCACCTCTTTAGGCAGGATGTGTTCTTTCAGCTTTCTCAGCT
>JAPYWH010000039.1 GCA_028276475.1 Thermocrinis sp. | reverse complement strand
TAAGATCACATGGTAGGGCTTGCCGGTGCTCTGATAGGAGGAAACCTTTACACCTTTGCTCCTACCCAAGGCTAAAAACTCGTCCAAAAGAACGCCTGCCTGACCTTCAAAGAACTCTCTGAGCTTTCCCGATATGCCCGCATAATAGTTAAAGCCCAAAACCCCAGCTATATCTTCCAAAAATCCCTCCTCTAAGATCCTTTCATCTATTACATGGATGCCCACCACTGGCACATCCAACCTTTCTCCAAACTCAAAGGCGTAATGGACTGCACCCCAACTGGTGGGAGAGCCATCCAATCCCACTAATATTCGGTTAAACATCTAAGTTTTTGACCTCCCTGGCGTAGGCGGTTATGAACTCCCTTCTTGGCTCCACCTCTTCTCCCATGAGTATGTTAAAGATCCTGTCCGCCTCCACCGCATCCTCTACGGAAACCTTCAAAAGCCTACGGGTTGTAGGGTTCATGGTGGTCTCCCAAAGCTGTTCTGGGTTCATCTCACCCAAACCCTTGTATCTTTGAATTTCAAAGCTACCCTTTACAAGCTCCATAACTCCGTCAAAGAGAGAGTGAAGATTGTCTATGATTTTGCTTCTCTTATCAAAGGTCGCCTCCACGGGTGCCTTTATAGGAATGCCTTCTAACAGATGTTTGTATGTAAGAGAAGAGAGTAGGTCCGCATCCACTATGACCCTTTTACCTATGGCTTTGTCAATGAACACCAGTTCATAGGCAGATTCAACCTCGTTAAACCTTGTGGATACTTCATAATTTTTGAGGTGCCCTTTCAACATCTGTATCTTTTTCTCCAGCAGGGCAGGATCTCTCAGGTCCTCTTCCCTGAGTTTAACCTTTAGCAAGCCTTCCAAGACCTCCTCTCCCTTTCTCCTTACTAAGAGTCTGTATCCTTCCTCCGTTTCCTTCAGGGTTTTCAAAAGCTCCAAGAGCTTTTCTCCCCTATACTCCTTTCCTTCCGCATCCCTCAGAAGGACATCCTTCTTTATATGTTCCATCAAAAAGTTTTCCAACTCCCTGTCATCCTTGAGATAGGCGGTCATTTTCCCCTTTTTTACCCTGTAGAGGGGAGGCTGGGCTATGTAAAGATGATCCTCTTCTATTATTTTTGGCAGATATCTGTAAAAGAACGTCAAGAGAAGGGTTCTAATGTGGGAACCGTCCACGTCTGCGTCCGTCATGAGTATTACCTTGTGATACCTGAGTTTGGAAAGGTCCATATCTTCTCCTATGCCTGTACCCAGGGAGCTGACTATCGCCTTTATCTCCTCGTTGGATAGAATTTTGTCAAGCCTTGCCTTTTCCACATTGAGGATTTTACCCCTTAAAGGAAGGATCGCCTGAAACCTCCTGTCCCTTCCCTGTTTGGCAGAACCTCCCGCAGATTCGCCCTCCACTATAAAGAGCTCGCATTTTTCTGGGTCCTTCTCGGAGCAGTCCGACAACTTACCGGGCAGTGTGGTGTCCTCCAAGGGAGATTTTCTCCTGACCAGTTCCTTCGCCTTCTTTGCCGCCTCCCTTGCCAAGGCCGCCTCAATTGCCTTTTCCACTATGAGCCGGAGGATATCCCTGTTGTCCTCAAAGAAATTAGAAAGCTGTTCATAAACTATGGATTCTGTTATGTTCTTTACGTTTTGATTTCCCAGTTTTGTTTTAGTTTGTCCCTCAAACTGAGGTTCTGGCACCTTGCAAGATATAACCGCCACCAAACCTTCCCTCAGGTCATCCCCCGTAATGGTTTCTTTTAACTCCCTTTGAATTTTTAGGCTGGGCAGAGCCCTCATAACTGCCTTCGTAAGCCCAGACCTAAAACCCGTTACGTGGGTGCCTCCATCCACAGTCTTTATGTTATTCACAAAGCTCTCTGTGAGCTCCTTGTAATCCCTTGTGTAAGAGAAGGCTATATCCACCAAAACCCCTTCCTGCCCTCCCTTTATTCTTATGACCTTTTCAAAGAGACGTTCCTTCCCATGGGCTAAATAAGAAACCAGCTCCTCTATGCCCTTGGTAAAGTGGTAAAAGACCTCCCTGCTTGACCTTTCGTCTTTCAAAAGGAACTTACACTCTGGGTTTAAATACGCAAGCTCCCTTACGCGTTTCTCTACTATATCAAATTTGATTTTGGTGGTCTCAAAAATTTCTGGATCTGGCTTGAAAGTTATCTTGGTGCCCCTCTTTGTGGTAGAACCAACCACCTGCACTTCACCGACTGGAACACCCCTTAAATACTCCTGCTTGTAGATCTTTCCGTCTCTATAAACCTCCACCACCAGCCACTCGGAGAGGGCATTGACCACAGACGCACCCACTCCGTGAAGCCCCCCCGAGTATTTGTATGCCTTCTTGTCAAATTTTCCACCAGCACCCAGTATGGTAAAGACCATCTGCACCGCAGGAATACCCATCTCAGGATGGATATCTACCGGTATGCCCCTTCCGTTGTCCTCTATGGTTATAGAGTTGTCCTCGTGGATAGTGATGGAGATCCTGTCCGCATAGCCAGCCATATGCTCATCCACTGCGTTGTCCAGGATCTCCCAGATAAGGTGGTGCAAACCCCTCTCTCCCACATCTCCTATATACATAGAGGGTCTTATTCTGACGTGCTCTAAACCAGTTACTGCTTTTATATCTTCAGCTTTGTATTCTTCGGAGAGGAGCTTTTCTTCACCCATGGTGTTTTTTAAGCACCCCCGGCGGGATTTGAACCCGCGTTCTCCGCCTTGAAAGGGCGGTGTCCTGGACCTGGCTAGACGACGGGGGCACAACTGATATCTTTTTATTATACCAAACATCTTTGGCACAGTCAAGGGGTAATGGAGGACGTCCCGATAGGGGATTTTTAGAACAGCCTTTTCTAAAAGGCTGGCATTTCTTAACAAAAACTTAACAATACTCCATTAGATTAATATCAAGGAGGTCCTAATCATGGACGTGGTCTCTTACATATTTTTAGACGAAGAGCTTGAAAAGCTCTCTTCAATGTTGGAAAACTTTGTGAATAATGTGGGTGTTGATATGTGTGTTTTATGTGATGAGGGTGGAAGGCTAATAACTTTTGCACCCAAATTTGAGAGATTAAAGCCTATTTCTTACAGAACTGCGGTTATCTCTGCAGCAGTAAACGGGGCACTAGAATACTTAGAAAACTTCGTTGACAGGGGAAAGGTGCTTTATGTGTCAGGAAAGTCCAAGAGCGTCTACATGATTAAATCAGAGAACTCCTTTATTCTGTTTGTATCTTTTCCTAACAAAATACCCCTAGGTAGTGTGAAGCTTTTCAGTGAGAGACTCATGAAAGAAATCAATCCCATGTTAGAATTAGCCCGAAACAGACAATCTGAGAAACGCGTCATAAAGTTTGAGGATATAGCACTATGAAAGAACTGCGCGTAGTTTACCATGGTCTTGGCATGGGTGGTAAAACCACAAACTTGGAAAAGCTTAAAGAAATTTACACAGATAAAGCTTACGACAGAATCCACCAGCAAACTAACGAAGGACGGACCGTCTATCTCGACGTGCTTACGCTAAAATTCCAGACTCGCGTTAAAGGTTTATATGTTACAATTTCTCTATTCACCACGCCCGGACAACAGAGATTTAAGATACTTAGACCTTGGCTCTTTGGAAATGCATCCGCTGTTGTGTTTGTCTTTGACTCATCCAGAAGCATACAGGAGAACATGGAAAGTTTCCACGAAATGGAGGGTATTGTAGGCAAGAACAAAGTAGTGGTGCAAGCAAACAAAAGGGATATACCCAACGCAATTCCATTAGAAGTTATAAAAAAAACATTTAATGGCATACCAGTAATTCCTGCAGTTGCAAAGGATGGTATTGGTGTGGTGGAAACTTTTAAAGAGGCTATAAAGGTGGCTTTGACCGATGAGGAAAGAGTTGTTAGGTCTTCTTAAAAAAGCTAAACCCGCCTTTGGTCCAATATACAGAGAAGCGGTAAATTTAAGCTGGATACTTGAGATACACAGTTCCTCTCTTCAAACAGGCTTTTATGTGTTTCAATCTTTAGAGCAAACACACTTCCTACCAATGATAGATGGTGCCCTGTGGGGAAACATTCCCGAGTATTTTGAAATGCTCAGTTTCTATAAATCCACAAGGAACTTCATTATACGCAACTTTCAACTGCCTATACCTCCAGAAATACCTCTACGTAAGGTAGAACCAGTATGGGTGAACTTAGAGAGCATCAGCTTTAACATAAAAGAGTTTTTCAAAAAGTTAGAACATTTTGCTACAACAGGTTTTTTGGAGGTAGAAGATAGAGTTAAAAGAGAAAAGGGACATATATTCTTACAGAACGGACTGATTGTAGACGCAAGATTCAAGCAGTTGAAAGGTGAAGAAGCACTCAAGCAGATAATTAACAGCCTTTCTGAAAATGTGTGTTTGATGAATGTTTATCAATTGGAGGACATAGTGCTAAGCTTTCTGCTTTCTGAGCCTAAGGTGGTATCTGTCTCGTGGCATCTGGAAAATGCGCAATATTTCTGCCAAGAACTGTCCAAGAGTCATGTGGGACTTCCAATACTTTTGGTAAGTGTGTCCGTTCAAGATTACGGCTACCGCGTATTTATGGATGGATATGTAATATATGAAACCTCTTTCGATGAGGAGGCGGATGTTTTTGAGGTTTATGCGGTAAGACAGGTAAAACAGTTTGATATACTAAATCCTTACGATTACATAGAAGAAGGAAGTAAGCTCAAAATATTAAAGTCCGACCCTGGATCTACCATTGTCTACTTCTGCCCAGCCTGTTGGAGTGTTATATCGGAAAAGGATAAGGTATGTCCTAATTGTGGATACGACCTTACAGACTTCCACAATATGCCATACGAGTACAAGATCCTTATGGGTCTTGAGCATCCAGTGGTGGAAATGAGAACTAATGTTATACACACGGTTGGCATGAAGGACCTTAAGCTTGCCTTACCACAGTTTGAACAGACGATAAATAAAGAGTCTAACCCTATGATTTTGATGGCAATAATTGACGCCCTTGGTAGGATGTCTCATCCAGAAGCTATAGAACTTCTCAGAAAACTTTCTAACCACACCTATCCCATAATACGCTCAAGGGCTAAGTACATATTGGATAGAAAACTTAGGATGTCAACTTCTTGAGGAGACTGTTCTAAAAATCTACCATAGCCCTTAGCATAGCTATAGTGCAAGATACCAGACAGAAATAACAAAAGTAAGGAAACTGCAAGCACCCAGAAGTTCCAGGGAACAGCCTCGCTAAAAACTTGACAAGATTTTACTAAAGATTATTATTAACGTTCATATTAATTTTGGAGGTGCAGGATGTTTAGTGAAAACATGCTGTCTGCCAAAGCTTTGGAGTATTTGAATAGGGCAAAGGAGCTGGCAAAGGCTCAGGGAGATACCAAGGTTGACACAGACCACCTGCTCTTTGTGATGCTCTCCGATGAAAAGTCCGCCCTGAGGAAGTATTTGGAAAAAAGAGGCATAGAACCGAAGGAGTTTTTAAAGAGGGTGGGAGATTATTTGCAAAAGGTGAGGTCCCAGCTTGAAAAGGTGGCAGACCAAGAGGCTAAGCATCTAATAGACCTGAGAAGCAAGATAATGCAGGTAAAGTCCGACATAGGACAGGTGCAAATAGAACTTGACAAAATAAGAAGGGCAAAGGAAGAGCTCAAAAGGGAAATAGAGAGGGCGAGAAGGTATGGAGATTACTGGACCCTGAGAGAGCTTGAAATAGAATATGCAAGACTTGAACGCCTAGAAGCCCAATACAGGAGCCAATTGGAGGGCGTGGAAAGGAGTCTCTCGGAAGTTTTCAAGCGAGAGGATGTAAGGGCTTTTCTTGAAAACAAGCTCTCCATAGATGGGCTAGTCCGAAAAGCCTTGGAAAACTCTCCTGTTTTGGAACAGCTGAAGGATATTGGGCTTTCTCCTGAAAGGTTCATAGATTTGGTGGCAAAGAAGGTCTTTGGTAAGAGTCCCACCTTTGATTACTCCCAAAACTTAATAAAGGTTATGGAAAGGGCTCAAGACAAAGCGGTGGCAGAGGGTTCTCCACAGGTGGAACCATACCACATAGCGGGAGCCTTGTTGGAGGTGGAAGAGTCCATAGGTAATAAACTATTAAAGGAAACCGTAGGAGGTGAAAAGATGAAGGATGTAAGCCAAGAGCTAAAAGAGGAGGAAAAGTCTCCTCTGGAGAGGTTTGGCACCAACCTTACCCAGCTCGCCAGAGAGGGGAAACTGGACCCTGTCATAGGCAGGGAGAGGGAAATCAATCAGGTTATAGAGGTTCTTCTCAGAAAATCCAAAAACAACCCAGTGCTTGTGGGAGACCCAGGCGTTGGTAAAACCGCCATAGTGGAAGGTTTAGCCCAGAGGGTCGTCAATAAGGAAGTTCCCACCGAGTTGCAAAACAAAGAGATCATAGCCATAGACATGGGTTCCTTGGTGGCGGGTTCCAAATACAGGGGTGAGTTTGAGGAGAGGCTAAAAGCCCTTTTAGAGGAGGTAAAGCAAAGGTCCAATGTGATCCTTTTCATAGACGAAATTCATACGGTGGTGGGTGCAGGAAAGGCTGAGGGCTCTTTGGACGCAGGCAATATGCTAAAGCCTGCCCTGGCAAGAGGGGAGATAAGGCTCATAGGTGCCACCACGGTAGATGAATACAGAAAGCACATAGAAAAAGACCCAGCCTTAGAAAGAAGGTTCCAGCCCATATACGTGGATGAACCCAGCGAAGAGGAAACCATAGAAATCCTAAAGGGACTACGCACAAGGCTTGAAAACCATCACAAGGTTAAAATCTCCGACTCCGCCATAGAGTCTGCAGTAAAGCTAACCAAGAGGTTCGTAACCTTCAGAAAGCTTCCCGACAAGGCAATAGATGCCTTGGACCAAGCCTGCGCAAGGAAAAAGCTCTCGGTGGTTTATGTCCCGCCGGAGGTTCAAGAGCTGGAAAGAAAAATAAAAGCCTTGGACGAAGAAATTCAAAAAGCCTTCCTTGAGGGCAACTACGAAAAGGAAGCCCAGTTCAAAATAAAAAAGGCTCAACTTGAGAAGGAAAAGCAAGAACTTTTAGCAAGAATAGGTTCCACCGATGTGAAGATTCAAGAAATCAAAAGGCGTATGGAAGATTTAGACAGGGAGATCATAAAGGCTTCTGAAAGAGGAGATTACGAGAGGGAGGCAAACCTGAAGATTGAAAAAATAAAGCTTGAGAAGGAGCTTAAAGAGTTAGAAGCTAAAAAGAGCCAAGAGCTGGTGGTTGCTGAAGAGGACGTTGCCCAAGTTGTTTCCGAATGGACAGGCATCCCCCTTTCCAAGCTAAGGGAAGAGGAGATGGAAAAGCTTTTAAAGTTGGAAGAGGAGCTTCACAAGAGGGTTATAGACCAAGAGCATGCGGTGAAGGCTGTGGCGGAAGCTATAAGAAGGGCAAGGGCAGGTCTGAAGGACCCCAAAAGACCCATTGCCAGCTTTCTCTTTTTGGGACCCACGGGAGTGGGTAAAACAGAGCTTTCCAAAGCCCTGGCAGAGCTTCTCTTTGGCGAGGAGGATGCCCTGATAAGGCTTGACATGTCCGAGTTCAAAGAGGAACACAGCGTAGCCAAGCTCATAGGCGCGCCTCCCGGATACGTGGGCTACGAGGAGGGCGGAAAGCTTACAGAAGCGGTGAGAAGGAAGCC
>JAPYWH010000038.1 GCA_028276475.1 Thermocrinis sp. | reverse complement strand
TCTATGGCTTTGAAGATATTTACACCCCCAGCACCAGACCTGACTTTTAGCTCCTCCTCCTTTACAGTGGTCTCCGTCTTTGGAGTTCTTTTTTTGATCTCCACCGGCAGGATAGCTTCCTTTCCACCCTCTTCTTCTACTCTAACTTTTATTAGTGTTTCCTGAGAAAAAGCCAAACTACCAAACAATGCAGAAAGTAGAATAGCAGTTCTTCTCATGCGGAACCTCCTTGGGAGTGCAGTTTAGCAGGGAATTGTTAAGTTTTTGTTAAGCTGACTGTCCGCTGACATCCTCAAAAATTTCTCTGGGAAAGGCTTAAATATATTCCATGATACCCTATGGTTCGTTGGTTTTGTCCTTACTGTTGGGGCGAGGTAGATGAAAGGGACGAAGTTTGTCCTCATTGTAGTGCGGACCTCAAGGGCTTTAGTTCCTTGGATTACGACCAAAAGCTAATTCTTGCCCTTGACTGTCCTATAACACAAACTAGAATGCTTGTTATTGAAGTGCTCCGCAGGAGAAAAATACAAGGTGCGGTGCCTAAGCTCTGCAGAATGCTCTTTGAAGACAGGGACACCTTTGAGCTTATTGAAATTGCAAAAGCCCTTTTGAGCATAGGAACCGCAGACGCCCTTGAGTGCCTGCAGAGGAGGATGAAAACCGAGGACAACTTAATACTTAAAAGGTTCTTGGAAGGGCACCTTTAATGTAAAATTCTTTTCTTATGGATTGGCGCACTTTGGAGCAGTGGGATAAGGAATACTTCTGGCATCCCTTCACCCAGATGAAGGTCTATAGGGAGGAAGAAAACCTGATCTTTGAAAGGGGAGAGGGTGTTTATCTTTACGACGTAAAGGGCAGAAAGTTTGTAGATGCCATCTCTTCCCTTTGGTGCAATGTGCATGGACACAACCATCCAAAGCTAAACCGAGCCCTAATAGACCAGCTTAAAAAGGTTGCCCACACCACCACACTGGGCAGTTCCAATGTGCCCGCCATTCTGTTAGCCAAAAGGTTGGTGGAGATATCTCCCAAATGCCTAACCAAGGTTTTTTACTCCGAAGACGGTGCAGAGGCGGTGGAAATTGCCATAAAGCTTGCCTACCAGTATTGGAGAAACAAGGGAGAGAGGAGAAAGACCTTTATCACACTCTGTGAGGCTTATCACGGAGATACCCTCGGTGCGGTTAGCTTGGGTGGGATTGACCTCTTCCATGGCACCTACAAAGACATACTCTTTGAAACCATAAAACTGCCCTCTCCTTACATTTTCTGCAAAAAGAACTACGGAGGGCTCTCTGAAGACTGCAAGAATGTCCTTTTGGAAATCTTGGAGGGAATCCTAAAAAGCAGGGACGATATAGTGGCGGTTAGCTTGGAGGCTGGCATTCAGGGTGCAGCGGGCATGTTGCCCTTTCCGAAGGGCTTTCTTAAGGGCGTTAGGGAATTGACCAAAAAGTACGGGGTTTTAATGATCGTGGATGAGGTTGCCACAGGCTTTGGAAGGACGGGAACTATGTTTTACTGCGAGCAGGAGGATGTATGTCCAGACTTTATGTGCTTGGGGAAGGGCATAACGGGTGGCTATCTTCCTTTGGCGGCAACCTTGACCACGGAGGAGGTCTTCAATGCATTCCTTGGTGAGTTTGGAGAGATGAAACACTTTTACCATGGGCATACTTACACGGGCAACAACTTAGCTTGTGCGGTAGCCCTGGCAAACCTTGAGGTCTTTGAGGAGGAGAAAACCTTAGAAAAGCTCCAGTCAAAGATTGAATACCTGAGCAAAAGGCTAAAGGAGTTTTGGGAGTTGGACTTTGTGGGAGATGTCAGACAGCTCGGCTTTATGGTGGGCATAGAACTGGTAAAGGACAAGGAAAAGGGAATACCCTTTCCCTACGGAGAAAGGACGGGCTTTAAGGTTGCTTACAAGTGCAGGGAAAAAGGCGTTTTCCTCAGGCCATTAGGGGATGTGATGGTTTTGATGCCACCCTTGGTGGTAGAAAGGGAACACATAGACCAAGTGTTGGATGCCTTAAAGTGGGCAATTGAGGGCTTAAAAACATGAAACCACTTCTTATAAAGGGAAGCCAGCTAATAGACCCAAGCCAAGATCTGGACACAGTGGGAGATCTACTAATAGAGGATGGAAAGATAAAGGCGGTGGGCAACAACTTAAACTTTCCTTATGCGGAAATAATAGACGGGAGTGGTCTGATCCTCTGTCCATCCTTTGTTGATGTGCATGTGCATTTTAGGGATCCTGGACAAACTTACAAAGAAGACATAGAAAGCGGTAGCAAGTGTGCGGTAGCGGGGGGATTTACCACGGTGGTGTGTATGCCCAACACACAGCCAGCCATAGATAGCCCGGAGGTTGCCCAGTATGTGATCCAAAGGGCAAGGGAGGTGGGATTGTGCGAAGTTTTGCCCGCCGGCGCCTTAACCAAGGGAAGGCAAGGAAAGGAACTGACGGACTTTTTTGCCCTAAAGAACGCAGGCTGTGTGGCACTGACCGATGATGGTTCTCCTTTGATGGACTCAAGGCTCATGGAAAAAGCCCTGAGGTTGGCAAGACAGCTTGGGCTTTTGGTGATGAACCACTGCGAGGACGATGGCTTGGCAAGGGGGCACATAAATGAAGGGTATGTTAGCTCTTTGCTCGGCATTGCCCATAGGAGCCCAAGCGCAGAAGATGTTTTGGTGGCAAGGGATTGTATCCTTTCCTATCATACCAAAGGAAGAATACACATCCAACACCTCTCTTCCAAGCTCTCTGTGGAGATAATAAGGTTCTTTAAGGAAAAATCCGCACCCATATCCTGCGAAGTGAACCCTTACCATCTGCTCTTTGAGGAGGATGAGCTTTTAAAAAGCGGTGCCAACGCTAAGGTTAATCCACCTTTGAGAAGGGAGGAAGATGGACAAGCCCTTTTGGAGGGCATAAAGGACCGCACTATAGATTGTATAGCCACAGACCATGCCCCACACGCCAAAAAAGAAAAGGGTCTGTTGGAAAGCGCCATGCCCGGTATGATTGGTTTGCAAACTGCATTACCTATGGCTTTGGAATTGGTAAGAAGGGGGATCATAAACTTAGAAAGAATGGTGGAATTGCTTTCCATAAGCCCTGCCAGGCTGTTGGGATTGGAAAGACGCATAAAGGTAGGTGCCCCTGCTAACTTGGTGCTTTTTAACCCAGACCAAGAGTGGGTCCTCAACGAGGAAACGAACCTTTCCAAGTCCCAAAACACACCCCTCTGGGGGAAAACCCTCAAAGGGCGGGTAGTTATAACCATTAAGGATGGTAAAATAGTCTATAAGAGCGGTGCGTAAGATTGGATTAATTCTGGTTAGCTTTTTTGGTGTTTTCCTTTTTGTGGTTTTTGCCATCCTTTTAGCTCTATCCGCTAACCTACCTTCACCTAAGGCATTAAAAGACTGGAAACCTCCAGAGGCAACGGTCATATACGACTACAGAGGACGACCCTTCGGAGATATAGCCCTCCAGAGAAGATATTACGTTAGCCTTGATAAAATACCCGCCCACACAAGGTACGCCTTTATATCCGCAGAGGATAAAAACTTTTACAAACACTTTGGCATAGACCCCATTGCCGTCCTTAGGGCACTTATTACAAATATCTCCAGCAAAGACATAAAACAAGGTGCTTCTACCATTACCCAACAGTTGGCAAGGAACCTCTTTTTAACGCCTGAGAGAAGTTTAACAAGGAAGATAAAGGAAGCCCTCTTGGCGATAAAGATAGAGAGGGAGTTTTCAAAGGACAAAATTTTGGAGCTTTACCTTAATTACATATACCTTGGACAGGGAGCCTACGGGGTGGAAGCAGCATCCCGCATATACTTTGGCAAATCGGTAAAGGACCTAACGGTGGATGAGTCCGCGGTATTGGCGAGCCTGCCAAAGGCACCCACCAAGTATAACCCCTTTAGAAATCCAGAGAGGATCTTAGAAAGGCGCAACTATGTGCTATTGAGAATGTTAGAAGATGGCTACATAACCCAAGAGGAGTATGAAACCTACTCAAAGAAACCACTAAGACTAAGGCTTGAGAACAGATATTACGGCATGGATTACTTCCTGGATTATGTAAAGGATTATGTGGTGGAAAAATACGGCGAAGCCATTTTGGCGGGAGGCTATGCCATATACACCACCATAGACAAGGATCTTCAAGAGCATGCAAGACAGGTGTTAGAAAAGGGTATATACCGAGTGGCAAAGGCAAACGGCATACCAGCCCTTCCTGCTGATTACTACACTGCAGAAAAGCTCTACAAAGAGCAAAAGGTGGATATAAAACCGGGCAAGGTGCTCATAGGAAAGATAAAGGATGTGCAGGGTGGTGAGTATGTGGTGGAAATAGGAGAACAAGAGTTTAAGGCAGAAAGGGGTGATCTTACCTTTGAAAAGGGAGACTATGTTTTTGTTAGGTTTTATCAGGTAAAAAAGGAGCTAAGGTGGGAAGTTCTGCCAGACCTTCAGGGTGCCTCGGTGGCTTTGGATGCAAAGACGGGTGCCATAAGGGCAATGGTTGGGGGATATTCTTACATGAGGAGCCCTTACAACAGGGCAGTGTATGCCAAAAGGCAACCGGGCTCTGCCATAAAACCTATTATATATCTCTCCGCCCTTATGAAGGGCTACACGCAAGCCCACATAATAGACACCACACCCAGAAGCTTTTACGACCCCTCCACAGGCAAAGACTGGACACCAAGGAACTACGAGGGGGTGGAGTATGGACCCGTGTCTTTGAGGACTGCCTTAGCTAAAAGTATAAACACCGCCACCGTAAATTTACTGGCGGATATAGGCTTTGACCTGCCACTACAGGTGGGGAGAAGCTTAGAATTGGAGCTAAAACCTTATTACTCTATGGCTCTTGGTAGTATAGAAACAACACCTTTACAGCTAACCTCCGCCTACCAAGCCTTTGCAAACCTTGGCATCCGGTGTAAGCCCTACTTTATAGTCAAGATAGTCTCTTTGGACGGGCGGGTTTTGGAGGAGAACAGCCCCCAATGCGAACAAGTTTTGCCACCCCAAGAGACAAGGGTGCTTGTGGATATGCTCAGGGCTGTAGTTTTGGAGGGAACGGGGGCATCCGCCTCTTCCATAGACAGGTTTGTGGCAGGAAAGACGGGCACAACCAACGATTACATGGATGCGTGGTTTGTGGGATTTACCCCTCAGATAGTCGCTGGTGTTTGGGTGGGCTTTGACCTAAAAAGGAGCATGGGCAAAGGTATGGCTGGTGCCCGGGTAGCCCTCCCCGTGTGGATTGATTTTATGTCTTTGGCCGCATACATGTTTCCAAAGGAGGACTTCCCAGTGCCCGAGGGTGTTATCTTTGTAAATTGCCCCACTCCAATGGCTTTCGTAGCTGGCACGGAGGAAGTATGTTCTCAAAAGCAGGAACAACAAGAGCAGGAAAAGCCCAAGGACGAGCTTGAAGGCATAGTGGAACCCAAGTTTTTACCAGAACAACCAAAGGTAAAGGAGTTGCCCTGATGGCTATTGTAAAACCTTACAAGGGCATATTTCCCAAAATTCATCCCTCCGTATATATGTCCGAGAATGTGGTGGTAGTGGGAGATGTGGAAATAGGTGAAGACTCAAGCCTGTGGTTTGGCACCGTAGTTAGGGGAGATGTCAATTACATTCGGATAGGGAAGGGAACAAACATACAAGACAATTCCGTGGTCCATGTTACTCACGACACCCATCCCACCATTATAGGAGACTACACAACGGTGGGACATAGGGTTATATTGCACGGATGCAAAGTGGGAAGCTATGTGTTGATAGGTATGGGGGCGGTGGTTATGGACGGTGTGGAGATAGAGGACTATGTTCTGGTGGGTGCGGGTGCCCTGCTGACCCCTAACAAAAAATTCCCCTCCGGCGTTTTGGTGGCAGGCTTTCCCGCCAAGGTGGTCAGAGACCTAAAGCCCGAAGAGATAGAACATATAAAACAGTCTGCCCAAAACTACATAGCATACAAAAATAGCTACCTAAATGGGTCTGAGTGAGCTGTTAGAAAGGCTCAGAGAGCTTTCAAAGACAGCGGTAGTGGTGGTGGAGGGCAAAAGGGACAAAGAAGCCCTAAAAAAGCTAGGAATAGAAAACGTGATCACCATTGCGGGCAAGAGGCTAACAGACCTGGCAGACATCCTCGAGGGCACCCCGCAGGTCATTCCCCTTTTCGACTTGGATGAGCACGGAGAGAGAATCCATAAAAAGGTAGTGGCAATTTTGTCTTCTCAGGGTTATATTTTGATAGATGAGTTTAGGGAAAAGCTCAAAGAGTACGGAGTGATATGCGTGGAGGATTTGTATGAGAAAGTTAGAGGTGCTAAAAAGCCTGCTGGTTCAGGATAGGCTGATTAAGTTTAACTTGGACCTTTTGGAGGGACTTCTCAGAGAAATAAGGGCGGACATAGAAGAGATAAAGATCCTTGTAGAATCCTGCCTTGAGGAGGAAGAAAGGGAAAGCCTACTAAAAACTTTGGCAGACTTTGAGGCTAACTTTAAAAATCTGATAGTTCAAGCCTTAGACTACATATACGACCTTTACGAGCTTTTCAACTTTGACATTACCTTTCTCTCAAACATACCCGAGGAACTGGGCAGAGAAATAGAGAGGTTGGACGCAGTAAACGGCATAAACAAAAACTTAGAGACCCTTGCCAAGGTGCTCGAAGATATACTGAACTTGGCAGATTGGGATGAGAGAACAAAAGTTATACTCACACCCCTTCGGGTTTACAGGGAGGTTTTGGAACATGGTATGGCTTTTAATCAAAAGTTGGCAGGGGGAGCTTATGTATTCTGAAGCATTTCATAAACCCTCTTAGCAGCCTCTTGCTGGGCTTCTTTTTTGTTCCTCCCCCTTCCTATCGCCCTGTATTCCCTTATTTGGCATTCCACTTCAAAGACCTTTTCGTGCTCTTTACCGCTCACGCTTACCACCCTGTAGATGGGTCTGTCTTTCCATTTGCCTTGGGTTAGTTCCTGTAGTAATGTTTTGTAATCCTTTTTGTATGCCTCCTTTTCTACGACTTCCTTCATTTTCTCTTCATACCTTTCAAGGAAGAGCTTTTTTAAGCTGTTCATATCTCCGCCCGAATCCATATATATGGCACCCAAGAGGGCTTCAAAGAGGTCCGATAGCACCGAACTGCTAACAGTTCTTCTCTTACCCGATATTCTGACGTATTTATCCAGTTCAAGCCCTTCTGCCATAGAAGCCAAAAATTCTTCGCTAACTAAATAAGCCTTAATGCTTGCCAAAACTCCCTCTTTGTAATGGGGGTAGTTTTCCACCAAAAAGCTAACCACTAAAAAATTTACTATGGAGTCTCCCAAAAACTCTAAAAGCTCGTAGTTTTCTCGGCTGTTTTGGTAGGACCTATGGGTGAGGGCTATTTGCAGATACTGTGGGTTCTTAAAGTGATAACTTATTTTATCTTCAAGTTCCTTATAGTTTTCTGAAGACAAGGCATGCATTGGTGCCACCAAAGCCAAAGGAGTTAGAGATTGCCACTGCCACCTCTTTCTTTACCGCCACATTGGGAGTGTAGTCTAAGTCGCACTCTGGGTCTGGATGCTCCAAGTTTATGGTGGGTGGAATAATTCCCTCTTGGATAGTCTTGACCGTTGCCACCGCCTCCAAGGCGCCCGCCGCGCCCAGAAGGTGCCCTACCATGGATTTGTTAGAGCTGATCTTTAGCCTGTAGGCATGCTCTCCAAAGAGCCTTTTTATTGCCAAGGTTTCCGATTTGTCGTTTAATGGGGTAGAGGTGCCGTGGGCGTTTATGTAATCTACCTCTGTGGGTGGAATGCCCGCATCCTCCAAAGCCAACTTCAT
>JAPYWH010000012.1 GCA_028276475.1 Thermocrinis sp. | reverse complement strand
AAACAGTATGCGGAATGGGATATCTTTTTATTATTTCGTCCCTTATTACCTCTCCCGTGGTTTTGGAAGGGTCAAATTCTGCGTTTCCAAAGAAGGCATCTCCATCTATATGGGCGGTAAGTATTCTCCCACCGTTTTGGGTGGTAAGGTCAGGAATCAAAAGGGTGGTCCCAAAGACCTTTTTAAACACCTCAAAAGGGTCAAAGCTCCACAACTCCTCTGAGTTCAAAAGGGACTCATTAACTGCGTATCCTCCCCAATCAAAGAGGGCAAAAGGATGGTGTTTTTGTCCGAGGGAGTTTTCCACCTCAACCATGGGTGTTCCCTTTTCTGCAATTAACAGAGTATCCGTATAGGATACTTTTATTGGTGCCTCAAAGCCCCTGTTTTCCTTCGGTCTTATTAGCCTAAAAGGATTTATAGACCTCTCTCTGTTCCTTTCCGCCCTTATTCCAAAGGCTCTATAAAATTTTTCATCGTAGGGCAATGAATTCAAAAAGAATAGCTTTAAACCCTCTTCCTTTGCCTTTATCAACCAATCGATTAATTTTTCGTCAATCTTTCCTAAAAAACCAACCATTACGCCCGCATAGCCAAGCTCTGGGTAAATTTCGGGCAACCCCTCTTCTATGTCAAACATCTCTGGCACGAAGCCCAGGTATTCAAGCACCATAGATGTGAACCTGTGAGTGGGTTCATACTGGGCTACCGGATTTTCCTTTGAACTATAGAGGATGGCAATCTTTCTTGGAATTAAAGAACAGAGAGAATATCCAACCCTTGAAAGATCCCTATCTGCCACGTATGGAACAAATCCAAGCTCTGCGATCTTTCTAACGAGCTCCTTTGCCTTCTTTTTGTCCCTTGGGTCTGCGTAATCCACCACTATGATAGGAATGCCATAGGACTTTATCCTGTTTAGCTGGTCCAGTAGCCACTTTCTTTCCTCTTCAGAAACTGTTCTGTATCCTTTTTTTGCATCAAGCCCACTAAAAAGGCTCTCCACCAAAACGCCATTTACGTCGTCTTTAACCCTATCTATAAACTCAAAGCCCCTGTTTAAAACTATCAGTTTGTCGGGATACCTTTTCCTTAGCTCCTTTACAAAATCCACAAGGGCGTCCTGAAAGTCTTTCCACTCTTCTTTTTTGGCGGAAAGCTGGTATGAATCTAAGGTGTCCAAAAAGAACCCATCAAAACCTCTGTCCGCAATCCTTTTTGCCACCGCTTCCAAGAGGAACTGTCTGTATTCTTTGTTTCTCACATCCGCCACCAAAGACTTCCACATGGGATTTGTCCCGATGGAATACTTTTTAAGGTCTTTGTAGTAATCCCTGTAGGTTTCTATCTCTCCTACGCTCATATAACCTATGAGTTTTGCCCTCTTTTTTTGATAAAAGTCCTTTTCCTTCAAAACCTCCATATAAGGGTTGTCCGCATCCAGCACGACCCAATCGTAGGCATAAAGCACATCATCGGGCAAAGGCTTGTGGTGATAGTAAAGTAGCACACATTTTAATTCCTGCGCCAGCAAACTACTCACGAAGAGCAAAAGTCCTATAATGAACATCATTCAAGAACCTCCTTAGGTATTCCATACCCAATATCATAGAAAACATTAAGGCAAACATATAGCCATAACCGTAAAAGTATGCTCCCAGAAATTGAGTTAGGAGTGTAAAGACAAAGTTTAGCAAGGCAAAAGTAAAAGTCGTTTTAACCAGCTCCCTCCTTAGGTCAAAGTAAGAAAGAAGGGCATAAATAACTATGTATCCCATCAGGAATACATTGGCAACGAGAAAGATCTCAAACAGTGGAATGTAGGCGGTGGGCAGTTTAAGAAACCTAAATATGTACTCGTGAATGAAGATGAGCAGTATGGCGGTAAGGGCTTGAAATCTCAGAGTTTCAAAAAAGGCTGAGCGGGCACTTTCTATCATCTTGTTTGCGAGCCTGTAAAGGTCATCCAACCTTCCCCAAGTTCTGACCGCCTTGTAGTATGCGTCGTAGTTATCAAAAAACTCCAACTCAATCTTCAGAAAAGCCACCGCAAAACCGGGCACTATTGAAATAAGAGCCAGGGTAAAGGGCACATCGTAAATGACAGACGCCTTCATGTTCCACAATACTGGAGTTTCTGTCAGCGGACTGTACCAAAACACATACTTGTCTATCCAAAGACCTAAGTTAGCGAAAAATCCGGTTAGCATCAAGCTTTTGTAAAGCCTATCCTTTTTCAAAAAATCAAACTCCAAAAGTTTTGAAGACCTATAGTCCCTTGCAACTCTGAAAAGTATTAAAAATATCAGTAAGGTCTGACTAAAATAAAAGCTAAGCATAAGCCAGATTAATCCAAGGCTTGATAGAAAAATTACCCCAAGCCCTGCTATTGAGTACGAGATAGCAAAAGATACGAGTATGTGCTTGTAGCTCTTCAATCCAGTAAGTAAAGCGTTCACTACCCAAAGAACGGAAAGGGTAGCAACGGTAAAGCTGAATAGCACATGGTAATAGTACGGATATCCCTTAAAGAAGAAAAAAGACAGCAGAAGGGCTATCAAGAAGCTGTAGCTTGCGGTCAGTATTGCCACACCGTGGGTGTTTGGAAGCACCCTTTCAAACTCCTTTTCAAAGAGCCTGTCGGATATATACCTTGTAAAGGAAAGCTGGAAAAAGCCCGAGAGAATCAGGCTCAAGGAAACGCTGTAGGTGATGTAGATCTGGTATTTGATTAAAGTATCGCTTGCTCCCCAAAGCTTTTCCGCTATGTAGGCGGATATAAAAATGCTGAGTATGGCAAAGAGCCAATTGCCTGTTCCCAAAACCGCAGAGTAGCCCACCGCCAAAAGGACTCTTCCCAGCTTTCCCTCTCTGTAAAGCCTTCTTAACTCTAAAGAAATACCCGCCATGGCTATTTTCCTAAATAATTTTTATACACACTTCTGTAGTTTTCTATAAATTTGTCAAAGCGGTAAAACCTTTGGACCCTCTCAAGCCCAGCCCTTTGACAGTTTTTCCAAATTTCTTCGTTAGTCAAAAGTTCGTAGTATGCCTTTGCAAGCCCTATTGAATCACCCACGGGAACCACCTCTCCCGCCTTACCTATTTCTATGTCTTCTTGACTCAGCCCTCCGTAGATAAGTTGCTTACAGGAACCAACATCAGTAGTGACACAGGGCACACCGCTTGCCATAGCTTCCAAAACCGTCATAGGCATACCCTCGCTTATGGAGGTCAGTGTAAATACCCCCGTTTTGGGCAGAATATCAACTATCTTTTGAAAGCCTAAGAATTTTACCCTATCCTCAACTCCAAGTATTTTGGTAAGCTCTCGGCACTCTTGGGCATATTCGGGCTCCTCGTCCTCGGGACCCACCACCCAACCCTCCGCCTCGGGTAGCTGTTGGCACAGCAGACTCATAGCCCTTATAAAGGTTTTTATATCTTTTATGGCTACAACCCTTCCTATCAGAGAAACCACCTTCGGAATTTCCTTTGGTCTTTTTTCTAAAAGCTTTGAAAGTCTATCCACATCCACGCCGTTTGGTATAACCCTTGTCTTTTCAGGCGGACAGCCCCAGCCTATCTGCTGTTTTCTTGCATCTTCAAATAGTGAAAAAACTTCCACAGCGGTGTAATATGATATTTTCCCAAGATTTACGAACATCTTTATCCAAAGCTTTCTGAGGGTGTCTATGTCGTATTTCTTGGATAGGTACCTGTATTGAACTCCTATCCACTTTGCGTTTAGAATGTCTATCTTTCTCTCCTTTGTGTAGATCCCATGTTCCGTAAGGACAAAGGGTATTTTATATTCTCTACTCATCAGACTACCCAAAAAGCCCGCATAACCCGTTGATGGACTGTGAATTAAGCCTATTTCTTTTTTGTCCAGGCTCATCCCAAGTTTTGCCACCACAAACAGAGGTGCAAAAAGGTTTCTCATAGTCCAAAAGTAATCCACAAAGGGAACATCAATTTCCAACTCTTCGTAGAGTTCTTCCATTAGCTCCCAAGAGCTTTTGCTATACAAAAAGTCCTCGTAAGAAACTTCATTAAAGTAAGAAAAGCTAACAATCTCCTGCCAATGCTCTTCGAAGGCTTTGTCGTCAAGAAATATCTTTAGAAGTTTTACCCTTTCACTTTCCCTTTTGGCTTTTTTTGTTTGAACATTTTCCTCCTCTGAAAACATATACACAGCCTCAAGATAGACCAGGTTGTCCGGGAGCTCGTAGCCAACACCTTTGTAATCTTCGGGTCTTGAGCCAAGAAAGAGCACTCCAAAGTTTAGGTCTCTCATACCGGTGATTATTTGATGGATCCAAGTGGATACTCCTCCCTTTATAAAGGGATAGGTTCCCTCCGCTATAAAGAGCACATCTATATTAGTTTGTTTATCTACGAGCTTTATACCCATGCTGAGATCAGAGCCATTCTTTTGGGATTAACTGAATAGGTTCCTCTGTATTTTTCTGAAAACTGTTTCAGTTCTTTGAAATTACGGAGCTCGTATAAAGCCTCCAACAGGTAAGGTAAAACCTTGACGGGTTCCATACCCAAATTCAAAGCCCTCTTGAAATGTTCATACGCCCTTTGATAATCTCCTGAACTCAGCTCTATTCTTCCCATCAGTAGATAAAGACTGGGATCCTCTTTGATTTCTAAAGCTTTTATGACGTACTCTTTAGCATTATCCAGGTACTTTTTTGCTATTTTTTCTTCCATAAAACCTAAGTAATAAACGTCCCAATTTAGAAATGCCAGTGCCCTGCACACAAAAAATTTAACATCCTTCCCTAGCTCCTGACTTTCCAGAATTTTTTCTAATTCGTATATTAGCTCCTGAAGGTATTTTTCGGCGTTTTTTAGATAACTGTTGGCAAGCAGTCTTAGTTCGTCGTTATCAGAAAAAAGAAGTTCCTTAAAAAATCTTACCGTCAGAGGATGGTAGAACTTGGTGAAATACACCACGCTTTCTAAGTCTCTCACTTTTTCGAATCTTAAGCTTCCTTCTCCGAGCCTTCTTTCTTCCGCAAGAACCCTAACACTAAAGACTATCTCGTAATTGACCTCTTTTACAGGAGCTGGTACCTTTGAAATTTTTGTATAGATCAAAACACTTACCACACCAAACAAAACTGCAAAGGGTCCGAGGAAGAAAAAGATAGAAAAGCTAAGGATTAAAGCATATCTGTAAGGGTATTTATAAAAGATTTTTAAAACCCCAGCCACCATTGTGGCAAGCAAGAGTGACGCAATAAAGTGAGAAAACAGATAGTTTGTAAATCCAAACACAGCTGAATATCGCATCAGTGTATACGATCCTGTCGTTTCTAACAATATAACGAGTAGCAATTTTATATAATCACTAAACATTGCAGAACTCCTCAATGGGTTTTATGTCTTTTACCTTCACAAAGTCCATGTTTTTACTTATCCTTTCCAAAAATCTTTCAACTCCTTCCTTTGGCGTTATAGGTAAAAGGACAAGCACTTTGTCTTCGTTTATACAAACCCTGTCCAAACCTTTAACCATACTCCTTAGCTTAACCACTTCTTCCCTTCTTTCGGGAGGGCACTCAAAAACAACCACAAAGGAGTCTATTCCGAGGCGTTCTTTTAGCGATCGCATCCTGTAAGCTTGCAGTTCAAACTCTCTATCGCAAAACTTTGTGCACGAAAAACCTGAAGCTTCAAAGGCTATGCTGTCTCCGTAATATTCCAAAAGAACCATTATGTAGGATAGCACTTCCTCGTTTATGTTTAAGAAATCCATATCCTTTATTGCGAGTAAAAACTTGCCCGCGTAAGATTCTGCCACCACAAGGGCTATAAAGCTAAGCTCCTCGCTAATAGCCTTTCTCAGTATGTCTTTAGGTGGAATATAAAAGGATGTGTTCAGCTCCAAGGCTTCCTGTATCAAAGGGTCTTCTTCATCTATCTTCACACCGCCACCCAACTTTTCCAAAGAAATGAGCTTTCCATCTTCGTGCTTGTAAAGCTCTGCGGATATAACGCCAAAGAAGTCTGATATCAGCTCCATGAAAGCCTTTGAAGAGGGAACTTTAAACCTTTCCAAAATATTCCTTACGCTGTAGGGAGAAAGCACAAACTGTCTTTCCAGCAGGTCGTATTCAAACTTTAAGCTAAATAGCTGTCTTCGATAAAGCTCCGCCATCTGTTCTGCGTAGGTTTTATCTGCAAGTGCAAGCTTTATTTTTTTATCCCATATGTATCTAAACTCAGAAGACAAAAGGGCAAAAAGGAGGTTCTGCAAGAGATCGTTTAAAGGAAACGGTTGGTAAAAGAAAAAGTATCCCGCGGAGAGCAAAGATATTAGCACAATAGCTCCAGAGTATCCATAGTAAAGGGAAAGGGCAACCACTAGAAGGTTTATTAAGTCATATCTACTTTTTATAAAGAGTGGGTCTTCTCGGTTGAAATACCAACCCAAAGCTAATAAAGAAGCGATTAATAGAAAAATTTCTACGAATATAACCTTTTCAATCGTTATTCTTTCACCAAGCCTAAAAGCCTGCATCAGAAAGCTCGGTTTAAAAGCTTTTGGGCGAGTGTTCCCAATGATTCATGCACCCAACCACTACCCGATACCGCAACATTTTTAACAACTTTGTTTTCTTTTGCATCATAGACAAAGATGGTTATACTTACCGCCGGCTCGCCGTCCAAGCCTGTTTTGTATCTGAACTCATTGACGGAACCATACACTACGTATTTTGCCCCGTTCTTTACTGCACTTTCCTTTAACTTTTCAATCTCCTCTCCTGCAAGTTCCCTTTCCTTTATGGACCAAACCCTTGGGATCAGGTTGTAGCCCTTGCTTGCAAGCACTCCCTCTAAAATGGATGCAACCCTGTAACCTGCATAGGGTGTCTCTGTGTAGTTTTCAAAGGGTAGCACCGCATAGGGCTCTCCCTTTATAGGGAGAGTAGGCGTTTGATTTACAACCCGTGCACAGCCTACAATCAGGAAGAGAACCAAGACTGCAAAATATACCCTTTTCATCTTTCACCTCCTTTTACAGTTTAAAACTTCTCTTTGAAAAGAAGAATGTTTGCTCATTATCTACTCTCCTCTACTTTTCTTAGCTTTGGAGTGTGAATAAAGTAGTATCTGTAGATAAGATAGGGACCTATTACAGTTTCCTTTGTCCCACCCGTATTCTTACTGAAGGATAGTCCCACAGAGAAATTGTCTCTTCCAAAAACCGCACCACCCAAACCTACTTCTGTGGATATACCCAAACTGCCAAGGGAATTGTAAGCTAAGCTTGCATCAAAAAAGGGTCTCCAAAAGCGTGTGTATGAGTCTTTGTGTTCAAAGCCAAAGGAAAATCCCAGACCGACCGCGTAGTAGTTCTCCGGTAGCACCCTAAAAGTGGTAAAAGGAGAAAGTTGCTCTATAACTCCCTCGCTACCCGCCTTTTCCCTGTAATTGCCGTAGCTAAGGAATGCCCTTAATGCGTAGTCAGGGTAGCCAGCTTTTAGCTTGTATTGGGCTTGATTGTATGCAAAAAAGCCCGTTCCCAACCTTTTTATATCCTGCGAGTAAAACTCATTGACCTCTAAGCTGGAGTAAAAGCCAAGCCTACTGTAAGGATTAAACGTTAAGCTAAGCTTAGCGTAGTTTTTTAAACCGCCAAGCTCAAGGTAAAGGCTTTCTGTGCTGGGCTGTCTGTATCCAACCTCCAAGCCCGCCGATAATCCGCTAAATAGGTAGGATTCTCCAAAGAGACGGAAATTCATCACCGACCTGAGCCTTTCCAACTGTCCTATTCCAAAGCCAATGTATCCCCTATCAAACCGCCTGCGTAGGTAGATCTCTGCTTGATAACCCCCTACCTTTTGTCTTATGGCTTGATCCTTTTTATATGTGGGTTGAAAGGTGGAAGACCTAAACCCAACGGAGTAGTTGGTGTCTCCCAATTTAGTTTCTACCTCCAGTCTTTCAACAAACTGTCCGTAAGCTTCTCTCTTTTGATGGGATGCTTCCAAGCTTACCCTGTTTGATTCCTGCACCGCCAAGTCTCTGAACTGTTTGTAAAGTTGGTAGTCATACGGGTTTTCCTCCAGACCCTTGAAGGCAAGCTCTAAGGCTCTCCTTGGCTGACCTACTCGCCTTAAAGCTTCCACCCTGTCCCTTATGGGAAGGGCTTCTGGATCACTTTCTAAGAGTTGTAGTGCCAGATACCTATCGTCCTGCCAAAGGGCTAAATTTAGCCACATCCAAGGCTTTAGTGGATACTTGTATAACCTTTGCTGTAGAATTGCCCTCTCCCTCTGCTCTTTTGAAAAGAGATAGGCAAAGTATATATCTTTCCAAACTGCGTCAGAAAGAACTTCCTTTGCCCTTTGGAGTTTTCTTTCAAAGACCTCTGGATTTTCAAACTCCATAGCCAAAGAGAGGTATAACCTCAATTTCTCCAGATCATCCCAAGGCACTCCACCACTTTTTAGCCCTCTGTATGCTTTTAGCTTTATAGCTTTGGCTTCCTCCTCCATACCCATCACGTTAATAATGTCTGCATAGAGTAATGGATCCTGGGAACCAGATAGTTTGTAATAGCTGAGGGCGGTTTGACCCTGCTGTAGGGATATATACGCTACCGCATAGGCTTGGGCTACCAAAGGGTTCTTTGTGTATGTTTCGTATTCCTTTAGAACCCTTTTTAGCTCATCCACCCGTTGGGCTTCCACCAGGGAGTAGATGTAAAAGGAGACAAGCTCGGGAGTTTTAGCCTTTGCCAAAATTTTTTCTAACTCTTCAAGGGCTTCTTCCTTTTTACCAAGCTGTTGTAGAGCAAGCAAATAGGAAAACACGGTATTTACGTCATCTTGTAGCTTGTCTCTGTGGTCTTTAAAGATGGCAACGGTTTGATCGTATAATCCCAAAGCGTAAGAATAGTAAAAAGCGGTTTTCAGAAGTATTATATTCTCAAACTTTTTGTAGCCTTCCAGCGCAAGGAAAACCGCCCTTTTTGAACCCTTTCTAAAGTATATTTCGGATAGTCTGATGTAATCCGCCACCTCACCCTTGGAAAGGCTAATTAACTGTTCGGAAGCTAAAGCTGTGGCGTCGTAATCTTGGAGCATCCAAGCAAGGTCGCTGAGGGTTCTGTAAAATTCCACATTATCCTCTTTGACACTTGGCAAAAAGTCCTTTAAAACCTTTAAGGCTTGTTCAAACTTCCTGCCCGAATAATAGATGTTTGCCAGAAGTAGCACGCTTTTTTCATCCTTTCCATATAGTTTTATATATTCATCAATAGTTTCTTCTGCCTCTCTTTTTCTTCCCAACGCATTGAGTATTTGTGCCCTCATTAAAAGCATGTCTTTGGTTTTTAGAGTGTATGAAAACTTTAAAAGTCCTTCCACATCTCCCAATTGGTCGTAGATATAGACCTTTACATTGGGAGGAACGGAAACTACTTCCATAAGTTCCTTGGCAATATCTATCCTGTTAAAGGCGAGGGAGATTTCAAAGGCTTTTTTGGCAAGTTCTTTGTTTTTTGTGTTTTTGTAACCTTCGTAAAAAACTTCTCCCGCTTTGGCTCCCATATTGTTCCAAATTAGCACCTGTCCGTATAGCTCCCACCATTTGGGATTTTGTGGAAATCTTTTAACCGCATCCTCAAGCACCCTTAGGGCGTTTTGTAGGTCGTTGGCACCCAAAAAGCTCTGAACTAAAAGCTGGTAGTATTTTTCCTCTGTTTTGTATGGAGCACCTCTTTGGTAAGTTGGGTTTAGGTTTACAAAACTTTGTTCAACAAGCTTATCTTTTGGGCTTTTTTCTTTAGCAAAAAGGATCGCTGAGGGTAAAAGGGAAAGCACGATAATTAACTTATCTTGCGCTATCTTTCCTGCAAGCTTATAAGTATTCATCCCATCCTTTTTGTTATACTTTACTATAATATTAACAAACACATTATACTCCAGGGATGTTATATGTTAAGATTATAGTATGGAGCCGGGTGTAATTAACCCCATATACAGCCTTCTGAGCCTTATCTTTTGGTTCATATTCCTTTTCCTCTTCTTGATGCCCGCACTACGCAGGTACAGCCTTAACAAGGCAAGGGAAGCCCTCATCTCCACCCTTGAGGAGAAGAGAAAAAGCAGGGTGATAACCCTCATACACCGACAAGAGAGCGTAGGATTTTTTGGAATACCTTTCATAAGATACATAAACATTGAGGACTCAGAGCAAGTTCTAAGGGCTATAAGGCTTACACCACCAGATATGCCCATAGACCTTATCATTCACACGCCCGGAGGTTTAGCCCTTGCATCCACCCAGATCGCCAACGCCCTCGTCAGGCACAAAGGTCCCGTGAGGGTAATAGTTCCCCACTATGCCATGTCTGGTGGCACTTTAATAGCCCTCGCAGCGGACGAAATTATAATGGACCCCAACGCGGTGCTCGGTCCAGTGGACCCACAACTGCAGGGCATACCCGCTGCGTCCATACTGAAGGTTTTGGAGAAGAAGGAGCTAAAAGACATAGAAGACCATACATTGATAATGGCAGATGTAGCCCAAAAGGCAATAGATCAGATGGTGAATTATGTGGTTTGGCTCTTGATGGAAAATGGTATGGAAGAGGAAAAGGCTAAGGCTATAGCCCAAGAGCTTGCCACCGGCAAATACACCCACGATTTTCCCCTAGGGGTTGATAAACTGAAAGAACTTGGCTTGAATGTATCTACCGAAGTGCCAGAAGAGGTTTATCAACTGATGGAGCTTTACCCTCAGCCCATGGGTGCTCAGGTGCCTTCTGTGCAGTATATACCCGTGCCCTACAGAACGGAAAAGAAGTTATAATTTTATCCCATGGCAAAGGTGAAGGGTTTGAAGTGCAGAGAGTGTGGAAAGGAGTATCCTGCTGAACCTATCCATGTGTGTGAGTTTTGCTTTGGACCCTCGGAGGTGGTTTATGATTACGAGGAGATAAAGAAGAACATCTCCAGGGAGAAGATAGAAAGAGGACCAAAGAGCCTTTGGAGATACATAGACCTTTTGCCCGTGGAGGAGCCAAAGGTAGGGCTTACTGCAGGATACACACCTTTGAAGAAGGCTGAAAATTTAGGTAAAGCCCTCGGTCTTAAGAACCTCTACATAAAGGATGACTCGGTGAACCATCCCACCCTTTCCTTCAAAGACAGGGTGGTCTCCGTTGCCCTTTCAAAGGCGGTGGAGTTCGGCTTTGACACCGCAGCGTGTGCGTCTACGGGCAACCTTGCCAACTCGGTGGCGGCGCACTGTGCCCAAGCTGGACTAAATTGTTTTGTGTTCATACCTGCAAACCTTGAGTCTCAAAAGATCTATGGTAGCTTGGTTTTCTCTCCCACGGTGGTAGCGGTGGAGGGCAACTACGACGATGTGAATAGGCTGTGTTCTGAGATCGCCAACGAGCTATACTGGGCTTTTGTCAACATAAACATAAGACCATACTATGCGGAGGGTTCCAAGACCCTTGCCTTTGAGGTGGTAGAACAGCTGGGTTGGAGGGCGCCGGATGCGGTAGTTGCTCCTGCTGCATCTGGCTCTTTAGTAACAAAAATATGGAAAGGACTGAAGGAGTTAAAGCTCGTGGGTCTAATAGATGAAATGAACACCAGGGTGTATGGTGCCCAGGCGGAAGGTTGCAGTCCCATTGCCCAAGCTTGGAGGGAAGGTAGGGACTACATAAAACCCGTGAAGCCCAACACCATAGCCAAGTCCATAGCCATAGGCAACCCGGCGGACGGCATCTATGCCCTTCAAGTTACCAAAGAAAGCAGGGGAGATTGGGAAACTGCCACAGACGAAGAGATCATAGAAGGCATTAAACTGCTGGCGGAAACGGAGGGCATCTTCACCGAAACCGCAGGAGGAACTACCATCGCAGTCCTCAAAAAGTTGGCAGAAAGGGGTGCCTTCAAAGAGGATGAGGTGGTGGTAGCATACATCACCGGCAATGGCTACAAAACCTTGGAGGTCTTGGAAGGTCATCTAAAGGAAACTATAAAGATCAAGCCGACCCTTTCGGACTTCAAAGAGAAAATTTTGGTTAGGGCTTGAGGCTAATTGGACTTCTTTTGACCTTGCTTTTTGTCTCTTGCACCCAAAGGGAGGTCATCCCTCCCCTCTCCCTTGAGACCTTAGATGGGAGTAAGGTATCTCTAAATCAGTTTAAGGGAAAGAAGATAATTCTCTATGTGTGGAGTAGGACCTGTGCGGGACACTCGGAGCAGTTAAAACTTCTCAATGAGCTCGCAGAAAAAAGAAAAGACCTTTACATCATATCTTATGCGGTAGCCATGGTGCGGGAGGATGTGGTCAAATCCTACAGAGATATAGGCATCAGCCCTAAATTTCTTACCGTTCTTGACCCAGAGGTGAAGTTCAACGAATACTACCGGATCGTCTTTCTTCCCTCCACCTATCTTTTTGACGAAAGGGGTAGGTTCATAAAGGCTTATCCGGGGTTGCCCAAAGACCTCCTCTCAAGCGTCAATAGCTCCTCCTCTAACTCCCTTCTTTTATCTTCTAAAGTGTCTTCTGGATTTACCTTTATCTCTTTGCCCACTAAAAGTTGGGCTTTTGTGAAGGGATAGGGAATTACAAGTCTGTCCCAGGTGTTGAGTCGGAAGAACTTTTCAAACTTTACACAGGCAGGGATGATCACCGCACCGGTCTTTTGGGCTAAGAAAATAACTCCATCCTTTGCCTTAAAGGGAGGTCCCTTGGGACCATCCACCGTTATGGCTACGTTTTTGCCCTCTTTCAAAAGTTCCATGAGCTTTAAAAGGGCAGACCTTCCTCCCTTTCCTTCCCTTCCTTCCTCCGCAGAGCCCCTGACAGTTTCAAAGCCAAATCTCTTTAGAAGACCGTCCGCTATGTCTCCGTCCCTGAACCGGCTAACCAAGACCACTATACCCCTGTCTAAGCCAAAAAAAGCCAAGGCTAAGGCGTATCCGTGCCATAGGGCGTATATTTTCCCTTTGTCCTTCTCAAAGTCATACCTGTTCTGCCACCTTATGGTCCTTGCCCACAACCTGAGAAGTAAGGATATGAAGGGCAGAAGAAGTATAACGAGCTCCCTTCTCAGTTTCCTTATCATTTTTCAAAGGCGATGTCTATGTTTGTTTTGAGCCACTTGGGATCAAACCAGTAGATAGGGTCCACCTCTTGCCCGTGCACCAAGATGCCAAAGTGAAGATGGTCCCCCAGGGCAAGCCCCGTTGTGCCCGTCCTTCCTATAATGTCCCCCCTCTTTACATACTGCCCCTCCTTGACGGAACTCTCCGAAAGGTGCCCATAAAGGCTAAAGAGCCCAAGCCCGTGGTCTATCAAAACCACATTGCCGTATATACCCAATGTGCCCACAAAGGCAACGACTCCATCGCTGGAAGCGGGAACAGGTGCCCTTTCTACCGAGGCAAAATCGTAGCCCATATGCCTGCTTTGGCTAACCTGCTGTCCTTTGTAGTAATAGAACCTTTCAACGCCATAGATTGAGAGCACCTTGCTGTTTGGTAGCTGTATAAAGGCACCCTTCCAAAGTTTTACAGGCTCGCTCTTTTGAGTTATTTCTGAGAGCTTATTTACATCCCTTTTTCTCCACTCTTCGTTTACCATCTTAAAGGCAGAGACAGGGTCTAACCCTTTGGCTTGTTCTCCCAAGAGGGGATAGATCACCGAGTTTATAAAGTCATCGGTTAGGTCTATCCTTTCCTTTTTAAAGTTTGCCCTTTTGATGGCTATCCTTAAAGTTCTTTGGGCTGAGTTGCCCGCCTGGTCTTTGGCAGTTATACGTAGGTCCATGCCCTCCACACCCAAAGTAGCCGGGAAAAGGGCAACATAACCCTCCGGAGAAACTGGGGTCATTAAAACCTTTTTGCCATCCCATTCCAAAGATACCTCCGCACCGTTGCTTTTAACCTTCAGAACGCCCACGGAACCTTCCCTTAGGCTTGTAGGATAGGAGAAAATTTCTAAAGAGGGTGGAGTTAGGTCTGCCTTTGCGTCAATGGTGTATTCCCTTTCTCTAAGGAAGCCAGCGCTCACCCATAGCTTGACCTTGGCATCTCCCTCCTTTATTCCCAAGGATTTGGCGTTTATGCTTATCTTCAAAGAATCTGTCCCCTCTGGGAAATTCCCCTCAAAAACTTTGTAGCCCTTTCCCTCCTGCTCTACGTACAGCCTGGCGGATTTTATTTTGCCGTTTTTCACCTTTAGGTTATACTCCCCCTCCGCTGGGATGAACTTTAAAGACTCCACACCCTCCAACTGGGGTCTTCCCCCAAGGGAGAGAAAGAGGGCATAGAAGCTCAAAAATAACAGAGAAAGAACTGCGAGCCTTCTTATGAGTTTTAAGAAAATGGGTCTTTTGGGACGCTCATAGGAGTAGGGTCTATACCTATACCTCACCAAAAACCTCCTGCAGGGAATAGACCTCAAGGCTTTTGTTGTGTTCTAAATAGCACCTTATTGCCTCTAACATGGCGTAGCCCCCTCTTACAGTTGTGGTGTAGGGAATGCCCTGCTGGACTGTCGCCCTGCGGATGTGGTATGCATCAGACCTTGCCCTTCTGCCGGTGGGTGTGTTTATAACTGCCTGCACCTCTCCGTTTTTGATCATATCCACTATGTTTGGTCTTCCCTCGGAGACCTTTAAAACCTGCTTAACATTCAATCCCCTTTCCTTTAAAAATCTGTAGGTTCCTGCGGTTGCAAGTACCTCAAAGCCAAGGTCCAAAAATCCCTTTGCCAACCCAAACACTTTGGGCTTGTCTCTGTCTGCCACGCTTATGAAAACTCTGCCCTCTGTGGGCAACCTACTACCAGATGCAAGCTGGGCTTTGTAATAAGCAAGACCAAACTTTCTGTCTATGCCCATCACCTCCCCCGTACTCCTCATCTCCGGACCCAAAAGGGGGTCCACCTCAGGAAATCTGTTCCATGGAAAAACTACTTCCTTAACGGTGTAGTAATTCCACTCCTTTGGTAGGAAATCACTGCAGTAATGGACATTGCCTTTTTCAAGCCTTTCAAATACCTCGGGCACAAGTTCCCTTAGCCTTTTTCCCACGCACACCTTGGCGGCAAGCTTTGCCAAAGAATAGCCTATACTCTTGCTGACAAAGGGCACAGTCCGAGAAGCCCTCGGATTAACCTCCAAAACATACACCTCTCCATCCTTTACCGCAAACTGAAGGTTGATGAGCCCCTTTACCTTTAGGGCTTTGGCTATGAGTTTGGTTTGCCTCTTTATCTCCTCCACCGTATCCTTTCCAAGGGTGTAGGGAGGAATAGACGCGGCGCTATCTCCCGAATGGACACCAGCCTCCTCTATGTGCTCCATAACCGCACCTATCAAAAAGTCTTCACCATCTCCGAGGGCATCCACATCCACTTCCACGCTGTGGGAAAGATACCTGTCCAAAAGGATGGGTCTTTGGTAGCTAACCTCCACCGCCTCTTGCAAATACTCCACAAGATCCCCCTCTTCGTAGACGATCCTCATAGCCCTGCCTCCGAGCACATAGGAGGGTCGCACAAGCAGTGGGTAGCCCAGCTCCTTTGCACGCGTCAGGGCTTCTTCTTTAGTTCTTGCAGTCAGGCTCTCTGGCTGTTTTAATCCAAGTTGGTTTATAAGGTCCCTGAACCTTTCCCTGTCCTCTGCTATGTCTATGCTCTCTGGGTCTGTGCCCAAGATGGGAACTTTTAAGTTCCTCAAAGGTATGGAAAGCTTTAAGGGTGTTTGCCCTCCAAACTGGATCAGAAGTCCGTCGGGTTTTTCCCTCCTTATTATCTCAAGGACGTTTTCCAGGACGATGGGCTCAAAATACAGCCTGTCTGCGGTATCGTAGTCGGTGGAGACGGTCTCCGGGTTGCAATTTACCATAACCGTCTGAACGCCCTCTTCCCTTAGGGCAAAGATGGCTTGGACGCAGGCATAGTCAAACTCTATACCTTGACCTATTCGGTTTGGACCACTACCAAGAATGATAACTTTCATTAAAAGGAAGATTTTAAACCAAAATGTTCCATCAACTCCTCAAGGGCATCAAAGGTAAGGTCTGGCTCAAAGTTCGCCCTTTTTAACTCATCCCTTGTATATTTGCCCGTGGTCATAAAGATGGTCTTTATACCTAGCGCCTTGGCACCAAAGAGGTCTGTGTATATGTCGTCGCTTATGAGATAAACTTCCTCTCCCTCAAGCCCATCTAGGGCATAGTCTATAAACTCCTTTGAAGGTTTTCCAAGGTTTGGAAGTTCATCCGGGTAGTTGGTGGCGTGCTTTAGCATTAATGCCACACTGCCCGCACCGGGGAAGTAAAGCCCATCGTCGTCCTTTACGATCCTGCTCAAGTTCACTGGAATGATCTTGGCGGATGCCAAAAAGACCGCAGAGACAGCCAGCTTTAGCTTATGAAAGTCAAGGCTCCTGTCCTGGGCTACCACGACTCCTTGAACCTTATGGTCTTCAACCACCTCAATGCCCTCTTCCATAAGATACCTCTTCACTGGTTCCATACCTATGAGTAAGACCCTTTTGATGTTTATGGACCTCAGATATTTTGGCAGAACTTTAAGGGGGCTCACAAAGCGCCCCTCTTCCAACTCTAAACCCTTTTCCCTTAAAATCTTTACGATTTCAGAGGGTGGTCTTGTGGAGTTGTTGGATACCACCCTAAAGGGGATACCTTTAGACATTAATGCTTCAACGAACTCCTTTGCCCCCTTTATAGGGTTAAGCTTTTTATCCCCCACCAAGACGCCGTCAAGGTCTATCAAAAAGATCTTCCCCTTCATTGTTTAAAGGGTATGCTGATCCAGAGCTCCTCAAAGCCCTCCCTTTCCTTTTTTATATCTACCTCAATTCTATTAACATCAAACTGGGAATATTTAGAGAAAACATACACCAGGTCATCCCTCAGCCTTTCTATAAAATTGGGTGGAAGTCCTTTCCTTTCATAGGCAAGCACAAGGGTAAGCCTCCTCTTTGCCTCATCTTTGCTTTTATTGCGTCCAAATAAAAAGTCCAAGATCATTACCATCTCCCAAACAGCTTCTCAAAGAGTCCCTTCTTCTGCCCATGATATACCATGGGAACCTCTTCTCCAGCTATTCTCCTTGCTATATCCATGAGTGCCTTTGACGCGGGATAGTCTTCCAAAACAATGGGTTCTCCTCTGTTGGTAAAATCCACAAGCTTTGGTTCTTCGGGCACAACACCTAAGAGGGGCGCCCTCAGGATTTCCACTACATCCTCCACAGAAAGCATTTGACCCTTTTCCACCGCATCCCATCTTATTCGGTTTATTATCAGCTTGTAGTCGCTCTTTCCCATGTTTTCCAACATTCCTATGATCCTATCCGCATCCCTTACAGAGGATACTTCAGGATTTACCACCACCAAGGCACTGTCCGCGGGGGAAGATGCGATCTGAAAGCCCCTCTCTATTCCCGCAGGAGAGTCTATGAATATGTAATCGTACTGCCCTGAACTTTTTATATCCTCAACGAGCTTTAGCCACTTTTCTGGGTCTACAGCATCCTTGTTTTTAGTTTGATTGGCGGGCAAAAGCCACAGGCTAAAGCCCCTTTTGTCCTTGACCAAAGCCTTTTGAAAATCCACCCTTCCCTCAAGAACATCCAGCACATCATAAACGATCCTGTTTTCCAAACCCAGGATCATGTCAAGGTTTCTTAGCCCTATGTCTGCATCGATGCATAAGACCTTCTTTTCCATTTTTGCAAGGGCTACTGAGAGGTTGGCGGTTATGGTTGTCTTTCCTACACCCCCTTTGCCCGATGTAACCACAAAAACCTTTGTCATCTTTACACCCTTTCAAGAATTATAGCACCATCTTCCACTTTTGCAATCTCAGGATAGCCAGGGGATACCCTCTCCTCCTCGTTAGATATGGCGATCCTTCTGCCTATTCTTATCTGTTGTGGCTCCATCCTTAAGGCTACCACTACAGCACTTTCATCTCCGAGGGCTCCCGCTATAGCAATGCCTCTGAGAGTACCCATGACTATTATGTTTCCCGTTGCCACAATTTGGGCGTCCTTATTCACATTCCCAAGCACCAACACATCCCCATTGTGCTCTATCCTTTGCCCCGACCTGAGATGTTTTTCTATGACCAAGAGCCTTGGCTCCGGAGCATTCTTTTCTAAGACCTTTTCAAGCTTCTTAATGTTCCTTACATCCTTCTTCGTTAAAAACTCTTCAACTTTTTTTGCCAAGGGGGAGTCCCCCTCCACTAAGAAGTAGGCACCCTCAGAGAGCTTGGAGTTAAGTATTTTCTCTACCTGTTCAAATACCGCCGATTCCTCCGCTCCCTCGGAGAGCCTGATCAAGAGCACTGGTAAAGTTATGCCCTTTATCTCAATCATTTTTTCAATGCTCCGGGGGAGGGCCTCGAACCCCCAACCTGGTGGTTAACAGCCACCCGCTCTGCCCGTTGAGCTACCCCGGATGCAATATAAAATTATACCAAATTTTCCAAACCGTACTCCCTCATCTTACGCCAGAGAGTGGTTCGGTGTATGCCAAGCATTTTAGCCGCCAAGCTCTTGTTTCCTCCCACCTGCTCTAAAACCCTTTTGATCCTCTCCTTTTCTTCTTCCTCCCGCCCTTGGTGGTCCAACTGGAGGTCCTCCACCCTTATCATGGAACCCTTCGCAGTAATAACCGCCCTCTCTATTATGTTCTCCAGCTCCCTTATGTTTCCGTAAAAGGGATAAGAAAGTAGCATTTTCATTACCTCGGGGGAGATCCCCTTTAGCCTTCTGTTGTATTTTTTGGAGAACTTCTGAAGAAAGTGTTCCACCAATATGGGAATATCCTCCCTCCTATCCCTCAGAGGTGGAATGGTTATCTTTATCACGCTCAGCCTGTAGTATAGGTCTTCCCTAAATTTGCCCCTTTGAACCATTTCCCATAAGTTTTTGTTGGTGCTGGCTATGATCCGAACGCTGGCTTTGCGGAATTTGGTGTCTCCAAGTCTCTCAAACTCCCTGTCTTGAACTAAATGCAAGATCTTTGCCTGAAGGCTCATGGGCATGTCTCCTATTTCGTCCAAAAGTAGCGTTCCTCCCTCTGCCAATTCTACCTTTCCGGGTTTGTCCTTTATGGCACCGGTGAATGCGCCCTTCACGTAGCCAAAGAGCTCCGCCTCTAAGAGCCCCTCCGGTATTGCACTACAGTTGATCTTCACAAAGGGTTTGTCCCTTCTGGGAGAAAGGTAATGTATGTATTTAGCCAAGAGGTTTTTACCCGTTCCCGTCTCTCCCTCTATTAGCACGTTGGTATCGTACTCCGCCACGCTTTGGGCAAGCTCAAGGACCTTTTGCATAGCCTTGCTTTTGAAAACAAGGGCGTTTTCTTCCCCGAGGGTGCAGCTTAGCACTTCTTGGATGGGATGCAAAGATACCACATACCCAAAGCCGGAGCTCATAGGGGACACCAACACAGAAGCCTTCTGCTTTCCGCAGGGTGTTTCCACATAAACATCCGCCCTTTCACCCTCCGGCGGTAGCTCCTCCAAGGAGAGTTCTATAAGCTCCTTTATGTTTTTACCTACCAAGCTCTCTTCCTCTTGCCTGCATAGCATCCTGTGGGCTATTTGGTTGTGCTCCAGCACATAGCCCTCTTTATCCACCACAAGGATGGCTTCCACTATGGAGTTGAGTATGGCTTCCTTGTGTGCCCTTTGCCTTTCTGCCTCCACTATACAATGGACCACATTGCTAACATCCCTGAAGGTTTCCACAAAGTAGGCATTCTTTACAAAGCTCATGCTCCAACACACATGCCTGCCAGACGCAGTCTCCACATCATAAACCTGAACACCCTCTCCCTCCTCCTTTACAAACTTTGCAGGACAGCTTTCGCAAATAGAAAAGAGCCCCTTGCACCCTTCCCCTATTTTTAACTTGTCTCCTAAAATCTCTTTGGCAGATGAGTTTGCATAAACTACCCTTAACTTTTGGTCTAAGACAAGGACCCCCTCAAAAAAACTTTCAAAGACCTCAAAGTCCATTAAGTTTTATTTTATGTCCCAGTCGGTGGGAATGTTGCCCATCATCTTTAAACTGCCCTCAAGGGCGGACATATACTTCATGGCGGTGATCATGGAACCCTTAAACTTTAGCCTTTTGGTTAGCATGGCAGCCTTTGGTCCCATATCTCCCATGGCGAGCTTTTTCCAATTATCCAAGCTTGCCCAGAGTTCAAAGTCGTAATCCATTGAGTCCGCCCTTCCTGCTTCAACTGCCTCCCCATTTTTCACTATAAGATGGACTGCGTCTCCCTCTTTTCCCTCTATGTAATACTTTATGCTGGCGGAAAAGTCCTTTAGCTCCTCTTTGAGCTTTTGATTTTTATTCCACTTCTCTTTGTAAGCCTTTATCCAATCTTCCGAAAGGAACTTATGCATTTTCTCCTCCTTTAAAAAGGGGGCGGGCGTGCCCCCGCATGGTTTTACTTACCCGCCACTTCCCTTAAAGCCTTAAAGACTTCGTTAAAGGACACTTCGTCGTTGTTAACAAAGACGCCCACATTGCCCACCACGCAAACCGAATACTTGGGACCGGTCAGAGCCCAGCCTATCAGAGGTGTCCATTCTTGACCAGAGAAGGCAGTGTAGCCCTGAGTTTGCATCTCTGCCATCATTGTGTTGGCGGCGCACATCATCGCAGCCATCGCTGCGTGCTCTTCAGATATGTTGCCCTTGTAGGCAAGTAGCTTGCCATCGGGAGAAAACTCTCCCGCAGCCCAAACTCCCTTTACACCCATGAGTTTGTCCAAGTCTGCCATGGTTCTCACCTCCTTTTAGATGTATTTGGACAAGGTTTCAAAGACCTTGTCAAAGTCAGCCTTAGAAAGCTCCACAAAAACACCCACATTGCCCATTATGCAGGCGGCGTATTTTCCACCGGCTACAGCAAAGCCAACTACAGGGTAGAAGCCCCCTTCACCAGTGTATGCACTCCAGCCCTTTGCCTGCATGTTGCCCATGAGCTTGTTGGCGGCGCACATCATGGCTGCGATCTCGGCAGACTTCTCGTCAATGTCGCCGTAGTAGGCAATCAGCCTACCATCATCTGCAAATTCCCCAGCTGCAACAGCGCCGGGTATGGACATAAGCTCTTTGAGCTTGCTTAGCGTTGCCATGGCTCACCTCCTTAAAGGTTTTTCACTTTATACACGTGCAAAAATGGTGCCAAAAGGGTACGGTTTTAAAAGGCTCTATTTTTAAGCTTTTTGAAAGGGTATCCTTTTAGATAGCGTTGCGTGTTGCAACATATGATGCAACAGCCTTTTGGGTGAAAATATTCATTATGAAACTGCGGGTTCAATACAGAGGAAAGGAATTAGATTTGGAGTTTGAAGAAAACAAAGTAAAAGCAAAGGACCTCTTAAAGGCTATGAACCTCTCAAGGGAGTATGCCTTTGTGGTGGTCAATGGAGAGGTGGTGGAGGAGGACTTTTACATAAGGGAGGGAGACCAAGTGCGGGTGATAAATGCTATTTCGGGAGGGCAGGGTTAAGATTAAAAACTTATGAAAAGGTGTGCCAAGTGTTCCCAAAAGGCGGTTGTCTATTTGCCCCACCATAGGCTTGCCCTGTGCAAAGGGCATTACCTTGAGTGGTTTGAAAGGAGGGTGGAAAGGACAATAAAAGAGTTTAGGATGTTTTCAAGGGAAGATAGGGTTTTAGTGGCGGTATCTGGTGGGAAGGACAGCCTTTCTCTTTGGCATGCCCTCCATAAGCTTGGCTACCAGGCGGATGGGCTCTATATAAACTTGGGCATAGGAGAGTATTCCAAGCTATCGGAGGAAAAAGCCAAGAAGTTTGCCCAGGGCTTAGGAAGGAACCTGCATGTGATAAGGCTCAAGGATTTGGTGGAAGATATACCAACCCTAAAGGAGATGGAAAAAAGACCTGCCTGTTCTGTGTGTGGAAATCTCAAAAGGTATTACATGAACAAAAGTGCCAAAGAGCTTGGTTTTTCGGTGATCGCCACAGGGCACAACTTGGACGATGAAAGCGCCACCCTTATGGGAAACGTCCTTTCCTGGAACTTAGGCTACCTGCAAAGGCAGTATCCAGTTTTAAAGGAGGGCAATGGCTTTGTGAAAAAGGTAAAACCCCTGTGCTTTATCACAGAGAAGGAAAGTGCCCTGTATGCCCTTCTTTCAAACATAGACTTTGTGGAGGAAGAGTGCCCCTACTCGGTGGATGCTTCTTCAATTGAGCATAAGCTTTTGCTCTCTCAGATAGAGGAAAAGAGCCCCGGCACCAAGCTCAGGTTCTACTTAGAGTTTTTGAGAAAGGTTCAACCCCTTCTCAGGCGGGAGGAAAAACTTGAGCTAAAGCCATGTTCCATCTGCGGTGAGCCCACTTCTGCGGATGTATGCTCTGTCTGTAGGCTAAAGCAAAGGCTCACCCTCTCTGAAAAAGGACAAGGTTCCTAAAGACTTTACACAACCCAAAGACCCTCTCCCTTGTCCTTTCAAGGCTTTGGCTGTTGTCTATCACATAGTGGGCTTTTTTTAGCTTCTCTTCAGGTGGAAGTTGCTTTTGCCATCTTCTTTCAAAGTCCTCCAGGGACATGCCTTTGGCAAGGACCCTCTGTTTGCAAATCTCATAGGGTGCATAAACCAAAACCACAAAGTCGTACCTGTCTTGTGTTTTTTTCTCCAAAACCAAGGACGCCTCCACCACTGCTACGGCGTGCTCGGGCAGTTTTTTAAACTCCTCCTCCAATCGCTCATAAAGGGCAGAGTGGGTGATCCTTTCCAAAAGCAAGAGCTTTTCTCTGTCTGCAAAAACAATGTCCGCAAGCTTTTTTGTGTTTATGTTTCCCCCTCGGTCTAATATTTCATACCCAAAGGCTTTAAGAACCTCTTCGTACACCTTTCCCCTCTCTTCATAAAATCCCTTTATTATACGGTCTGCATCAAAGACATAAAAACCGCACTCCTTGAAAAACTCCGCTACGGTGGATTTTCCAGAACCTATGTTGCCAGTTAGGGCTATTCTAAGCATTAAAAATATATGATACAATTTCCTTGTGGTTGAGGGCAACTATCTCTTGGTGCGGATCTTTATGAGGGAGGATGATGAACTTGAGGGAGAAAGGTTATATTCTAAGCTTTTAAAGCTTTTAAAAAGCAAGGGTGTGGGTGGTGCAACGGTTTTGAAGGCAATAATGGGCTACGGAACCACGGGCGAGTATCACTACGAGGGCATTGAGGTGCTATCTTACAACCTTCCTGTGGTGGTGGAGTTTGTGGAAAGGGAAGAGAAGGTCCATAGCCTTTTGGAGGAGCTCGCAAAGTATGTAAAAAAAGGGCTCATAACCATTGAAAGGGCACACGTATGGGTATCTTCTTAGCCATAGCAATAGGTGGGGCTATTGGTTCCCTATTGAGGTTTTATCTTTCAAAGTTTTTGCAAAAAAAGTTCGGTGTAGAATTTCCTGTGGGAACCTTGATGGTCAATTTAACGGGTGCCTTTTTTATTGGCTTTTTCTTCTCCTACTTGGTGGAAAAGTTGGATATATCCGTAGAACTCAGGGCTTTTTTGATAACGGGGTTGGCGGGTGGTTTTACCACCTTTTCCACCTTTTCTTACGAGAGTTTTAACCTAATAGTAAACGGGGAGTATTTAAAGTTTTTTGCCTACTTTATGGGCACAAACCTTGTGGGTTTATTTTTGACCTTTTTGGGCTACAATTTGGGTAGATGGCTATGAGGTGCGAAGAGGCGGTTTTGGTGCGCATATTTTTTGGAGAGGATGATAAGCACGAAGGAAAGCCCCTTTACAAGCATCTGGTGGAATTTTGCAGGAATAGGGGCATAGCGGGTGCCACCGTCTTCAGGGGCATATTGGGTTATGGCAAGTCTTCCGTGCTACACAAGGCAAGTCCCTTCAAGCTTTCCTCGGACCTTCCTATAGTGGTGGAAATCATAGACTGCCAGGAGAAAATTGACCAAGTGCTACCTGAGATAGCCCAGATGGTTAAAGATGGGCTTATAACCATGGAGAAGGTTAGGGTGATTAGGGCATGACCCTGCTTAGGCTTGGCACCAGAAAGAGCAAATTAGCCCTTTGGCAAGCAAACTTTGTTAAAGAAAAGTTAGAGGCTTTGGGTTGCAAGGTGGAGCTTGTGCCCATTACAACCACCGGGGACAAAATCTTGGACGCACCCTTGGCAAAGATCGGCGGAAAGGGGCTCTTTGTAAAGGAGATAGAGAATGCCCTCCTTGCGGGTGAAATAGACCTGGCGGTGCATTCCCTAAAAGATGTGCCCATGATAATACCCGAAGGACTAACCCTCTCTGCCATAACGGAAAGGGAGGAGCCATACGATGTGCTAATATCAGGAAATGGCAAAAAGTTGGAGGAGTTGCCCTCTGGTGCGGTGGTAGGCACTTCATCCTTACGCAGGCAGGTGCAAATAAAGAGAAGAAGAAGGGACCTAAGGGTGGAAATCCTGAGGGGAAATGTGGATACACGCCTGAGAAAGCTAAAGGAAGGGCTGTATGATGCCATAGTTTTAGCTTATGCGGGAGTAAAGAGGATGGGCTTTTCTGGTGAAGTTAGCCAGGTTTTGGAGGATTTTATCCCTGCAGTGGGACAGGGTAGTTTGGCAATAGAGACCAGGGCTGAGGATGAGAGGGTTATTAACTTTGTAAAAGTGCTCAATCACCAGGAAAGCTGGCTCAGGGCTGTGTGTGAGAGGGCTTTTTTAAGGGAATTGCAAGGAGGCTGTCAGGTGCCCATAGGGGCTTACGCTTGGATAGAGGGGGATCGTATAAAAATAAAGGGTTTCATCTCGGACTTGGAGGGCGAAAGGTTCTTGGAGGGTTATGAAGAGGGTGGCTTGCAAGAAGCGGAGGAGGTGGGCAAAAGGCTCGCCCAGAGGTTATTAAGAGAAGGAGGAGAGGAAATACTGAAAGAGATCTATGGTTTATAATCTTTTCCATGAAAGAGTTTTGGTACTGGGCGGAAGAGTATGATAAAAAGCTAATTACTAGCGCCATTGAGGCGGGGGCGAAGGCAATCATTCTAAACGACCCAGATAAGGAAGAGGAGGTCAAAAGGTTAGGGAGAATTGAGGTTTTTAAGGAAGGGAAGGACTTTGAGTATGTGCTAATAAAGGGCAAGGAAGATGAAGAAAGGGCGGGAAAGTATCCACCCAATGTGAAGGTAGTGGTGGAAACCACCGACTGGACTATCATTCCTTTGGAAAACCTAATAGCCCAGAGGGAAGAACTTTACACGGTGGTAAAAAATGAAGAGGAAGCAACAACTGCAATAAAGATCTTAGAGAAAGGCGTAAAGGGAGTGGTCCTGAAGAGCAAAGACATAAACGTCATAAAAAAAGTGGGAAAGGTTTTAGAAGAGGAAGAGGAAACCCTTCCCTTTGTTGTGGTAAAGATCACAAGGATTTTGCCCTTGGGCTTGGGAGACAGGGTCTGTGTGGATACCACATCCCTCTTAAACAGGGGAGAGGGCATGTTGGTGGGAAACTCTTCTGGGGGCATGTTCTTGGTGCATGCGGAGACGGAGGAGAACCCTTATGTGGCGTCCAGACCTTTTAGGGTTAATGCGGGTGCGGTGCATATGTATATAAGACTTCCCAACAACAAAACTAAGTATCTCTGCGAGCTAAAGGCAGGGGATGAGGTAATGGTCTATGACTACAAGGGAAGGGGAAGGGTTGTTTATGTGGGAAGGGCTAAGGTGGAAAGAAGACCCATGCTCTTGGTAGAGGGAAAGGCAGACAATAAAAAAATTAGTGCGGTGTTGCAGAACGCAGAAACCATAAGGCTAACAAGACCAGACGGCACACCCATATCGGTGGCGGAGCTGAAGGAGGGGGATGAAGTGCTCGGATACATAGAATCCGAGGGCAGACACTTTGGCATGAAGGTGGAAGAGACTATTATAGAAAAGTGAGCTTAGCATCCATAATCATACCCGTTTATAACGGAGAGGAATACATCCACCGGGCTATTGAATGTGCCTTATCTCAGACCCACCCACGCAAAGAGATAATCGTAATAGATGACGCCAGCACAGACAGAACGCAGGAGGTTGTTAAAAAATATCCCGTGATCTATCACAGGAACGAAAGGAACATGGAGAGGGCATACTCCCGCAACAAGGGAGTGGAACTTTCTAAGGGAGAGTTCATATTCTTTTTGGACCACGATGACCTTTGGAGGGAGGATTACATTGAGTCTGTGTTAAAGCATTTAGAGGACAACCAGATAGTTTATAGCTTTCCGAGAAGTTTTATAAACTCCGAAGGGAACCTTTTAAGGGTTTCAAGGAAAAAACTTCCAGAGGACCCCCTCGAGCTTGTTTTTTCTGGGATGGTGGGTTATCCGTCAGCCACAGCCTTCAAAAGGTCTGCCTTTTTGGGCTATAAGGACGAATACGTGATGAGGGAAGATTGGGAGTTATTTCTTAGGTCCTACTTGGAAGGGCTGAGTTTAAAAATCCTTGACGAGGATAAGGTTTTTATAAGGGAGCATCCCAAAAGGACCAGCAAAGGCAAGAAATTTTGGATAGCTACCTATAAGGTCTATGAGGACTACAAAGACAGAGTGCCAAAGGAATACCTTCCTTACTTTCTCTTTCATGTGGGAGAAACCGCCATGAGGTTTGGAGAGCTAAGGCTTGGCTGGGAGCTTTGCACACATGCGATTTTTAAAAAGCCAGCCCTCTTGGCGAACCCACGGAGGCTTTGGAGCCTGCTCAAAAGAGGCTTTAGGTTTTGGAGGAGATAAATTTAAACTAAGGAGGTTTAGCCATGAAGCTGAGGCTCACGCCCTTTGATGCGCTGATAGTTGTGGATGTGCAAAGGGACTTTATGCCCGGCGGTGCCTTGCCAGTGCCGGAGGGAGACAAGGTGGTGGCACCTCTCAACCAATACATTGAAAGGTTTTCTGAGGCAAACCTGCCCGTTTTTTTCACAAGGGACTGGCACCCAAAGGACCATATATCCTTTAAGGGACACGGTGGTATTTGGCCACCACACTGCGTGCAGGACACAGAAGGTGCCCAGTTCCATCCGGACCTAAAAATCCCTACAGACAACAAGTTCATCATCTCAAAGGGCACCAGCAGGGACTTTGACGCCTACTCGGGCTTTCAGGGAACAATTCTGGACGATCTTTTAAGAGAGAGAGGGATAAAGAGGATATTTGTAGGTGGCGTAGCCACAGACTATTGTGTGAAAAACACAGTCCTTGGTGGCATAAATTTGGGCTACTTTGTTTTTTTGTTAGTAGACGCCATAAAAGGTGTGGATGTGAAACCCGGCGATTCCGCCCGGGCTATAGAGGAGATGCAAAGGGCTGGCGCAGTTGCTATAACATTAGAGGATATGATTGAGGCTGTTTAAAAATCCCTCATTGGGACGCCCCTCCAACCTCTAAAGGAGCTGACCTACTCCTCACCCTATCCCACACCCCTTCCACCAATATGGGTTTCAGAGGGGACAAATCCCTTGGTAGAATTCGTCCAAGGATAGGGAAGAGGAGGGCTACCTTTAGAACTTGCTAAGCGGATTGAGAGACCTTCTTATTCTCTCCCTGCTCGGAATTCCTTCCATCGGTTCCCTTACGTCCGTTTGGATCACTCTGAAGGCTTTGTATGAAATTGGTCAATAGCTTCTTTGCTTTCTGGACATTCTTTAGTTCGCTTTTTAGTGCCTTTCTCTTGTATTCATTGCTTTCCTTCTCTATAAGTTCTTTAAGTTCCTTTTCTCCTTCTTCATACCTTTTCAGTGCAAACTCCAGATATGTTCTGTCCTTCAAAAGCTTTTCATAACTCTCAGGCGTGTCTTCTTTAAATCCCAGTTCTCTCCTGCCTATCACATATGCGGATGCTATGTCTTTGTCTATGCTTAACTGTGGTGCATACTTTAGCATGCCTATGACTGATGTGTAGGCGGGATTGATCCCTATCACTTCCACCCCCTTTAATCTTGCCACCCTCTTTAGCTTTTGCAAGAACTTTTTGGCGTTCCAATGGTGAAGTCTTTTTCTTCGGCATGTCAGGAAATAACTGTCTTAGTTTCTGGTATATTTGAGTGAGTAGGTTTCTTATTTTCTCTTTTTGCAACTCCCTTAACATGTTGTATGCGGTTCGGATGGCGGAGGATTGCTTCTGCATAAGCTTTATGAGTTTTTCTCTGTCTTCTTTTTTCAGTTCAAGCTTGAACTGAAGGCTGATAAACATCAGGGTTAGATTTTAGCCTTAAAACTCTTGTTTGTCGATGGATTTGGATTTTTAGAACAGTCTCCGATACCCCTTGACAAATGAGAAAAATTTGCATATAATATATATTAACTAAAACCCTTTAAGGAGGTGAAGCCATGAGCAAGAGCCTAGCAGGCACCAAAACCTTGGAATGCCTCAAGCACGCCTTTGCGGGCGAGTCCCAAGCCAACAGGAGGTACCTCTACTTTGCCAGAAAGGCAGACATTGAGGGGTACCCCGACATAGCAAACATCTTTAGGGAAACCGCCGAGGGCGAAACGGGGCACGCCTTTGGACACATTGAGTTCTTGGAAAAGTACGGCGGTGGAGACCCAGCTACCGGCATGCCAATAGGCACCATGGAGCAAAACCTGGAGGCAGCAATAGCGGGAGAGACCTACGAATACACCGAGATGTATCCGGGCTTTGCAAAGACCGCAAGGGAAGAGGGCTTTGACGACATAGCGGAGTGGTTTGAGACCCTTGCAAGGGCAGAGAAGTCCCACGCAGGAAGGTTCCAAAAGGCATTGGAAAGCCTCAAAGCCTAAACACTCCAGAGGGACCCTCGCGGTCCCTCCTTCTAACACACCAAAGGAGCGGTAAGATGAAAAAGATTGAGTTTGGGGAAATACTAAACATCTATGAATACGAGAAGGTAAGGGAACAAAAACGTAGAGAGATCATAGAGACAAAGAAAAAGAGAAGGCTCTTTGTGGGAGACCTTGTCCATTTGGTTTTTGAGAACAGAGATACGGTTTGGTTTCAGATTCAGGAGATGATAAGGGCGGAGAGGATGGTGAGGGATGAGGAGATCCAGCAAGAGATAGATGTTTATAACGAGCTTATCCCAGAAAAAAATCAGCTGTCTATAACCATGTTCATAGAAATTCCAGACGAGGATGAAAGGAAAAGACTACTGCCAGAGCTTGTGGGAATCCACGACCACCTTTGGTTCCACATTGGAAACAAGCACAGCGTTAGGGCGGAGGCAGACGAAAGAAGCAAAGAGGACTACCAGTATGGCAAAGCGGCAGTGGTGCATTTCCTTAAACTGAACCTTACTCCAGAACAGGCAAAGGACTTTGCAGAATTGCCCGTTAGGGTGGAGGTCAACCATCCCAACTACAAGGCAATGGTAGAGATGCCAGAGGAGGTAAAGGCGGAGCTTGTAAAGGACCTCCAAAGCGAATGATATAAACTTTTTTAATGCTCAGACCCTTTTTGTTTGGGAGTGTTTTTGTATTTTTTCTCTACTCCTGTGGAATAAGGGCAAGCACAAAACCCTTAGAACCACCAAGGGTAGAGGTAAAACGCTTAGGAGAGATTGTCTATCTCAGAAGCTTGGAGGGGGAGGTTATCCCGGAGGGTTTTGAAAAGAAAGAATTGGGATGGGTTAAAAAGTCCGCACAGGGCTTTTGTTTTAAGGTTAAAAGATTAGAGGGCAAGAGCTCCAATCAGTGCGTGGGTGGGCTTTTAGAACAAGAGCCGACGGTAAAGATAGAGTATCGGGAGGATAGGGCAAAGGTGGGCTTCGAGGGTTTTGATAGCTACGAGCTGTATTTTAGCTTGGAGGACCCTTGGAGTGGAAAGAAAACATCCCAGGGCATTGAATTAGAAAGGGACTATGTGGAAAGGTGCTATTTTGTGGTGGGCAAAAAGGGTAAAGATTATTCAAAGCCCGTTAAGTTCTGCTTGGAACCTTTACCCCATCCACCAATAAGGGATGTGGAAAGGCTTGAATACAGAATTTTGGGAGATAGGGTTTATCTGCTTTGGTCCTACGAGCCGGACAGATTTTTTAAAGAGTTTGTCATTTTTGAAGGAGACAAAGAGGTGGGAACAACCACAGGATACATCTTTGAGCTCAAGAGAAGGGACCAACAGACCCTATACAGGGTCAAGGTAAGGAGCATCCACGGAAAAGAAAGCCAGGGCGTTGAGGTTCTTTACAGTCCGTAGTAGGCGGCTATGGCGGTGGATATTGCCAAGGCTATGTTTTCTGGGTCCCTTTCGCCCTCAATTTCAAAGTCGTAGGTGGAAAGCTTTTCCTCTAAGAACCTTATGCCAAAGTATCCACTTCTGAAATCTGGGTCCCTGATGATCTCCCTGTGGAGGGGTATGTTGGTGGGAACACCACGGACTATAAACTCGTCTATTGCCCTTTTGCCCCTCGCTAAAAGCCTTTCCCAGCTCAGAGCCCACACGCTAAGCTTGGCGATCATAGAATCATAGTATGGTGGGATCACATAGTCCTTATACACACCCGCGTCCATTCGCACACCCGGTCCTCCGGGGGAGTAGTAGGCGGTTATTTTACCGGGTGCGGGTGCAAAGTTTCTCCTTGGGTCTTCTGCGTTTATTCTAAACTCCATGGCATAGCCCCTGAAGGTGACCTCGTTTTGTGTAAAAGGCAAGGGTTCTCCCATGGCAACCCTTATCATGGTTTCCACTATGTCTATGCCAGTGACCATCTCCGTTATGGTGTGTTCCACCTGAAGGCGTGTGTTCATTTCTATGAAGTAAAACTGTCCTGTTTTCAGGTCCACCAAAAACTCAAGGGTCCCCGCACTTTCGTATCCCACCTGCATCATTGCCCTAACCGAGAGCCCAAGCATTTTGTTCCTTATGGAATTGGGAAGAACAGGGCATGGGGTGATCTCTATGATCTTCTGATGTTTTCTTTGCACCGAGCAGTCTCTCTCTCCAAGGTGGACCACATTTCCGTATTTGTCTCCGAGGATCTGCACCTCTATGTGTTTGGGATTGTCCAAATACTTTTCCACGAAGAGGTCCCCTTTTCCAAAGAACGTTTCCGCCTCCCTATAGCCCGATTCAAAGAGTCTTGGAAGCTCCTCCTCGGACCTAACTACCCTCATCCCTCTCCCACCACCGCCATAAGCTGACTTTAGAATGACAGGGAATCCTATTTCCCTTGCGTAGTGTAGAGCGTCCTCATAGTTTCTAAGTGGGTCTGGAGAGCCGGGGATCGTGGGAATGCCAAGTTCAGCCATCTTTCTCTTTGCCTTCACCTTATCGCCAAAAAGTTCTATATGCTCTGGAGATGGACCTATGAAGGTTATGCCTTTGCTTGTGCAATACCGGGCAAAGTCTGCGTTCTCCGCCAAAAAGCCATAGCCCGGGTGTATAGCATCCGCACCCACCGACTTAGCTAAATCTACGATCCTAACATAGTCCAAATATGCCCTTATTGGGTCCCCCGGGATCAGGTATGCCTCGTCTGCCTTTTTCACATACAAAGACTTGGCGTCTGCTTCCGAGTAGATGGCAACACTCTTTATTCCAAGTTCCTCACAAGCCCTTATGATCCTGAGTGCTACCTCACCTCGGTTCGCTATGAGAATTTTCTTAAACATCTTAAACAAAATAATAAACGAAGGCGGTTATAACCACGTTTAGAACTGCCAAAGGAAGCATGACCTTCCAGCCAATTTCTGTAATGTCCTTTGCCTGAAACCTCGGTAGCGTCCAGTGTAGCCAAAGGACAAAAAAGACAAGTCCGAACATCTTTATTAAAAACCAAAGGTAAGGAGACAAGGGTCCAAATATGCGGGGACCAGACCAACCACCCAAAAAGAGCACCACCGCAATGGCAGACAGCGCCATCACGTTCAAATACCACTCCGCCAACGGGAAAACGCCAAAGCGCATACCACCGTATTCTACGTTGTAGCCCGTCACCAACTCCGCCTCCGCCTCTTGGATATCAAAGGGAACCCTACCCGACTCTGCCAGCATACAAAAAAGATACAACACAAAGGCAACGGGTTGATAGACTATAAACCACACACCTCTTTCTATCTGAGCCTGAACTATGCCCGTGGTACTCATCGTGCCCGCCAGTAGGATCACTCCAAGCACAGAAAAGCCAAGGACTACCTCATAGCCTATGATCACCGCCGCCTTTCTCAAAGAGCCTATAAAGGCATACTTGGAGTTGGAAGCCCACCCGGAGAATATGGTTCCATAAACCAACAGAGAACCAAAGGCAAAGACAAGAAGCACTGCAATGTTCACATCAGCCACTATGGGCTTGACCTCCACCCCAAAAAGCTTAAAGCTTGGACCAAAGGGGATGACCGCAAAGAGCATAAGGGCTGGCACTAATGCCAAGATTACCGCCAGATAATAAACTACCCTGTCCGCACCGGCGGGAACTATGGATTCCTTGGTCAAGAGCTTTAATCCATCTGCCAAAGGTTGAAGCAGACCAAAGGGACCCACCAGCTTGGGACCGAGCCTTGCCTGTATGTGTCCTGCCAACTTCCTTTCAAACCAAGTCAAATAGGCTCCCACTCCTAAAAAAACACCCAGCACCACAAGGACTTTTATTACTGTGACTAGCAAACTAACCCAGAACTCCGTCATTTTGTCCCTCCTACCTGTCCGTTTCTCCCACCACGGGGTCCAAGCTTCCCAAGAGGGCTATGGCGTCCGCAATGGTCCTGCCCTCAATGAGCTTGGGAAAGATGGAAAGGTTATAAAGGGCACCAGACCTGATCCTAAGGCGGTAAGGCTTTGAGTCCCCTGTGGAGTATATGTAAAAGCCCAACTCTCCCCTTGGGTTTTCCCCGCTAACATAAACCTCTCCCTTGGGAGCCTTCTCTCCATGCACCACGATCCTAAAGTTTTTAACCATGTCCTCTAAGTCCTTAAATACTTCTTCCTTGGGTGCCATAACTGCAGGATGCTCTTTGTTTATGTAGGGGGCACTCTTTGGAAGTTTTTCCAGCTTGCTTACACACTGTTCTACGATCCGTAGGCTCTGAACCATCTCCTCCATACGCACCAAGTATCTGTCATAGACATCTCCCACTTCTCCCACGGGCACGTCAAACTCCACCTCGTCGTAAGCGGCGTAAGGCTCAAGCTTTCTTATGTCGTAGGGCACGCCAGAACCTCTGGCAACCGGTCCTGTCAAACCATAGTTAAAAACATCCTCCCTGGTGATCACTCCCACATCCTTGGTCCTTCTGAGCCATATCCTGTTCCTTGTAAGAAGCTGATGGTATTCCTTTAACCTTTGAGGAAAATCTTTGATGAAAGCCTTAACCACATCCAAGGTTCCCTCCGCCAAGTCATAATGTACTCCACCGATCCTCAAAAAGGCAGAAGTTAGCCTATAGCCCGCGTTCCCTTCTATGATGTCCATGATCTTTTCCCTTTCCCTAAAGGCATACAAAAAGACCGTCAGCGCTCCAAGGTCTAACGCACCCGTGCCAAGCCAAAGGAGGTGTGAGTTTATCCTTTGCAGTTCTGCAAACATGGTCCTTATATACCTTGCCTTTTCGGGCACATCCACACCCAAGAGCTTTTCTACTGCGCTCACGTAAGCCAGCTCGTTGCAGATGGCGGATATGTAATCCATACGGTCTGTGTATGGCAGAAACTGAAAGTAGTAAAGATTTTCTGCGATCTTCTCCATTCCCCGGTGAAGCTGTCCCAGGATCACATCACACTGGACCACGTTCTCTCCATCCAAGTCAAACAAAAACCATATGGTGCCGTGGGTTCCCGGGTGCAGTGGTCCCCAGTTTAAAACAAGCTGGGCTTTTTTCTGAAGCCTCGCCTTTTCCGTTCTTTCTAAGTCTTCAAGGGTGGCAATCCGGGTATGCAACAGTTCATAGTCATGACTGGGTGGTTCTGTCCTTCCGTGCATAAGCTCCGTAAGGGAGGGCAGTTCTACCTCAGGAATGCCCTCCAGAGGAAAATCTTTTCGGAGAGGAAAGTAAGGATAGCCCTCCCACATGAACATGCGCCGGAGGTTTTCGTGTCCTTCAAACTCCACACCAAACATATCGTACGCTTCCCTCTCTGCCCACTTGGCACATGCCCATAAGTTCTGAACGGAGGACAATTTTCCATCCTTCGCCCAGGTTTTTACGATCACCCTCTCGTTCTCATCGGGGTTATAGAGTATGTATACTCCCTGAAAGCGTTCCTTTCTGTTGGGGAAATCTATGCAGGAAAAGTCTATAAAGTGCCTGTAGCCCTCTTTGTTTTTGAGAAAGCTAAGAAGCTCCAAAAGTTTTTCCTTTTTCACATGTAGGTTGGTGGTGTGCTCGGTGTGTTCTACCTCTACCTCTTTGAACTCTTGCTTTATCCTATCTGCGGAAACCTTGTTCATCCAGGGCATAATAACACCTCAAACTTGGACTTCGGTAGGGATGAGCCCCTGTCTTTGCACCTCTCTGTTGAACTCCTCAAAGGCTCTGTCATACTTTTTAACG
>JAPYWH010000037.1 GCA_028276475.1 Thermocrinis sp. | reverse complement strand
ATATAAGCCAGCCAGTTATGGCAACATAAAGCCAAACAAAGGCGGTTATTGGTGCGATTTTTCTATGCTTTTCAAACATGTTTTTAAAGGCATACCTTAGGGTAATAACCGCAAGGGGAAAATTCACGATGGCTAAAATGGTATGCGTCCAGAGTATAAAGAGGAGGAGCCATCTGTAGGGTCCAGTATAAGACTGTGGAGGATAGAGGATGCTTTTCAGCACATAGAGTAAGACAAATACCAAAGCAAAAATGGAAGCGTTGATCATGAAAAATCTGTGGATTTCTCTCTTGCCCTTTTTGATGAAGAACAGCCCAGCCAATATGGAAAGACCGCTTATGCCTATGGTGATCAAGCTGAGGTAGTTTAACAGTGAATAGCCCATCGTGTGTATTATATCATAGCTGGCTTATAATTTTTGCACATGGATACAGCTGAGCTACTGAAAAGTATAAAGGTGGGAGAACCGTATGAGATTATTACCACTTGGCAAGGAGTGCCTGTGAGGACCAAGCAGAAGGTGAGATGGGTTTCGGTGCCTGATAGGTTAATTAGCTTTGACTTTTCGGACTGTAAGTTCAAACGAGCCTTTAGTAATGAGAAGGTGTATGTAAGGCTGGGTGAGTTGTATCTTGAGTGTGATATATTCAGCAACATCAGGGACGAGTTGGTTCTGCATGTTAATATGGTGAGCCCGCCCCCACCCATGGTTATGAGGGAGTTTGTAAGGGTTGAGCCTTCAGAAAGCAAGCCTGTGTATGTTTCCTTTTGTGCTGGAGAGGATTGCATAGTTTCTGCTAAGGCAGTGGATGTAAGCGAAAGTGGTGTGAGTGTAATGCTATCAAAGGAAGATGTTGCTAAACTTTTCTCTATGCTAAATTCTGCTGAAGGGGAAGCTTATCATAAAACCTTTTCTATGGTAATAAAACTACCCGAGGAAGGTAGCATCTCTGCCCTCGGAGAGCTAAAAAGCATATTGAACAAAGATGAGGGCATATACTTTAGGCTTGGGTTTAAGATTGAGCTTAAACCCGCAGACCTGAAAAAATTCAGAAGCTACATAATGAAACGCCAAAGGGAAATACTGGATAAACTAAGGTCCCTATGAACCTATTGATCAAGCTATCTCTTAGGTATCTTTTAAGCGTTAGGGGTTCTACTCTGGTAATATCTCTAATAGCTTTTGTGGGAATATCCCTGAGTGTAAGCGCAGTGCTTCTTACGATGGGTGCCTTCTCGGGCTTTCAGAAGGCCCTCAAGGAGAAAATTTTGGCTACTACGCCCCATATTATAGTTAGCCTTCTAAACGATGACTTTGTTATAAAGGAGGACGAGCTCAGAAAACTGCCCGAGATAAAAAATATAGAATATGTGATCCTTTACAGTGGAGTTATTTCAAAGGAGGAAAGGGTGCATGCGGTCAGTGTTAAAGGGTTAAGAGATTTAAAGGGAAATGGCATTCTTGTAGGAGAAGGACTTGCGGACATTCTTGGCATAGAAAGGGGTCAGGAGGTCGCCTTAGTCTCTCCTCTTGGTGTTAGAACTCCCTTGGGCTTTGTGCCAAAGGTGGGGCAGTTCAAGGTGGTTGGGTTTATAAAGACGGGTGCCATGCATCAGGACTATTTTACGGTGGCAATGCCGGTAGAAGAGGCAGAAAAGTTCTTTGGAGACAGCTGGCAGATGAAGGGCTATGAAATATACCTAAAAGACCCATACCAGGCTCAGGAGGTAAAAGAGAAGGTGGAAAAGATCTTTGGCTTTTCTGCAATTGTGCGCTCTTGGATAGACCTGAACCAACAGCTCTTTAACGCCCTGCAGTTGGAAAAGGTTGCCATCTTTTTTGTGCTCTTGCTTATGACCACCCTGTCCTCCTTTAACATTACAAGCCTGCTCTTTCTAAAGGTAAGGGATAAGGTAAGGGACATAGCGGTCTTGAGAACTTACGGCTTTAAGAGAAAGGATATTATGCTGACGTTTCTTTTGCAAGGTATTATACTGGGCTTGGGTGGTGCCCTCTTTGGCATAACTTTGGCTTTGGTGGGACAGTTTCTCATAAATCATTACAAGCTAATAAGGGTGCCCGCGGATGTGTATTTGATGGACCACATTCCCTGTGCCATAGAACCTACTGACTTGGTGATCACCTTTTTGGTAGCCCTCTTCATATCCCTGATGGCTAGCCTTGCCCCCTCCTATAGAGCAAGCAAGCTGAGCGTGGTGCAAATCCTAAGAAAGGACTGAAACCAAGGAACATTCCAAACTGTATGGGTTTGCCTTCTCAACCCTCACCAGGACAGTTTTGCCCAAGAGTTCCTCCGAACCTTGAAGGGTAGCCCACCTGTTGGTTAGACTTCTGCCCACCAATTTTCCGTTTTCGTAGCTTTCCAGAAGCACCTCCTGAATGGTGCCCTCGTATTCTTTGGCGATCTCGGAGAGAATTTTCTTTTGTAGGTTCAACAGCCTTGCCATTCTTTGGGTTTTTACATCGTCCGGGACCTGTCCTTCCATAGAGTAGGCGGGCGTGTCCGGTCTTGGAGAGAACTTAAAGGAAAAGACCTGTTCAAAACGCACCTTTTCCAGAAGGTCAAGGGTGTGTTCAAAGTCCTCCTCTGTTTCGGTGGGAAAGCCCACGATAACGTCCGTGGAGAAGGTTATACCCTTTTTATACTCCCTCAGGATTTGAATTTTTTCCAAATACTCCTCCTTTGTGTAGCCCCTGTCCATTAGGGCTAAGACCCTGTTGGAACCCGCTTGAAAGGGAAGATGCACATGGGGGCAAACGGTTGGGATTTCTCCCATCGCCTTGGCGATCTTCCCGTCCATATCTTTTGGATGCCCTGTGGTAAACCTTATCCTTTGGACGCCTTCCACCTGGGCAACTTCGTAAAGAAGGTCTGCAAAGTGCATGCCAATGTCTTGTCCCCATGCGGTTACATTCTGCCCCAGTAGATGGACCTCTTTCACACCATCCTCCACCAGGGCTTTGACTTCAGAGATAATGCTCTGTAGGCTCCTTGACCTTTGTCTTCCACGGGTCTTTGGCACCACGCAGTAAGTGCAGTTCTTGTCGCACCCTTTCATAACCGTTACGTAGGCGCAGTATTGGTTATCTCTGACGGTTGGGTAATCCCAAAGCTTGTCCTCGTCCTCTGGAGGTTCCTCAAGGATGGCTATGGCTTTGTAGCCCGCCTGTGCTTGCTGGATAAGTTGGGGCAGTTGATGGATGTTAAAAGAAGAGAACATCAGGTCTATCACCGGTGCCTTATTGACAAGCTCTGCACCCATCCTTTGGGCTAAGCATCCACACACACCTATGATCGCTTTGGGGTTCTTTTCCTTTATCTTCCTGTATTCTCCCAAATGAGAATAAACCTTTTGGTCGGGCTTTTCTCGGATAGTGCAGGTGTTCAAAAGGATAAGGTCTGCATCTTCGTAGCTTTGGGCTTGCTCGTAGCCCAGGCTCTTTAAAATACCCTTTATCCTCTCCGAGTCGTTAAAGTTCATCTGACAGCCAAAGGTCTTTATGTAGAACTTCATAAGGAAAAATATTAAAGCTTATAATATCTGTGTGCAAGTGGTAAACACAAAAGAGATAGACAAAGTAGTTCAGGTACTAAGGGAAGGTGGCATTGTCTGTGCTCCCACTGATACCATCTATGGGCTTTTGGCGGATGCGGGCAACAGAAAGGCGGTGGAAAGGCTTTACGAGTTAAGAAGACCCTCCGGCAGACCCTTTATAGTGCTAATTCCTGATGTAGAGGATGCCCTGAACTTTGACATACGCATGCCAAGGCTTGGCTTTCCGCTCCTTAGCTTAGGTTTAACGGTTATCTTCCAAAAGAGGACCACCATACCCACCTACTTGACACGGTGGAGAAAAAGCCTTGCACTGCGGGTTCCAAGCCAAGGCACCTTTATAACAAAGCTCATGAAAGAGTTCCGCGGACCTCTGGTAGCACCCAGTGCAAACCCGGAAGGCATGCCCCCCGCAAGGGATGTAAAGGAGGCTATGGATTACTTTGGAGATAAGATAGACCTTTATGTGAGAGGGGCAAAGCTTGAGGGCAAGCCCTCCACCATTGTGAAATTTGTCAGCGACAAAGCCATAAAGATCGTAAGGGAGGGCAATGTGCCAAAGGAAAAGGTCTTTCAAATAGTGCGCCTTCATCAAGATATAGGGGACCTTGTGCCCTCAGACACCCTTCCTTTTTTCTTTGAGCCTCTCCTTTAGGGTCTTTCTCTTGGGCTTGTCCACCTTGTCCTCCGCACCACTAAAGATTGCCGACTTTAAAAGTCTTTCTCTCTCCTCCTCTTCCTTTCTTACCTGCTCCTCCACCTCCTCTTGGGAGGCGATCTGAACTTTTATCAGATCCTGCAGAACCCTTTCCTTTAGGGTAAAGAGCATGTTCTCAAAGAGCAAGAAGGCTTCCTTTTTGTATTCTATAAGCGGATCCCTTGCGGCGTAGCCCCTTAGGTATATACCCTCTCTGAGTCTGTCAAGGATGTGAAGGTGTTCCCTCCAGAGGTGGTCCAGGTTAGAAAGGGCGATGGTTTTGAAAATTTCCCTAAAGAGGGCTTCTCCCCACTGCCCCTTTTTCTCCTCCAATAGCTTTAAAACCTCCGAAACGAGCACTTCCAAGAGCTCTTCTTTATCCCTGACCTTGGGAATGGTTATATCCCTTCCCGTTAGCTCCCGCAGATAGTCCTGTAGAGGTTTTAGGTCCCAAAGCTCTGGCTCTTCCTCTGGTAAAAGTTCTGCAACCTTTTGGTTCAAGAGGTCCTCTGCCCATTTCTTTAGGTATTCTTCCAAGTCATTGCCTTCCAATATATCCCTTCGCATACTGTATACTGCTTGCCTTTGGATGTTTGCCACGTCGTCATACTCCAAGAGGCGTTTTCTTATCTGAAAGTTCTGGGCTTCTATTCTCTTTTGTGCGTTCTGGATTGCCTTTGTTACCATCCTGCTTTCTATGGGCTCCCCCTCGGGAATTTTCAGAAACTCCATCATCTTTTTTACCCTGTCTCCGCCAAAGAGCCTGAGCAGGTCGTCCTCAAGGGAAAGGATAAAGCGGGATTCACCGGGGTCACCTTGCCTTCCCGCCCTACCCCTCAGCTGGTTGTCAATCCTCCTTGATTCGTGCCTTTCTGTGCCGATGACCAGAAGTCCTCCCAGTTCCACAACCTTTTTCTTTTCCTCTTCCGTGATCCTGTAAGCTTCCTCTAAGGCTTGCTTCCACTCCTCTTGGGTGGCGTTCTCGGGCGTCTTACCCTTTTTCCTAAGGATCTCCTTTGCCAAGTATTCGGGGTTTCCGCCCAAAAGTATGTCCGTTCCCCTTCCTGCCATGTTGGTGGAGATGGTAACTGCCCCTAACCTTCCCGCCTGGGCTATGATCTCCGCCTCTTTTTCGTGATGTTTGGCGTTCAGCACATTGTGAGGAATTTTTCTCTTCTCAAGGAGCTTGGAAAGATGCTCCGAGTCCTCTATGGAAATGGTGCCCACAAGGATAGGTCTTCCCTTTTTGTGCTCCTCTTCTATCTGCTGAACCACCGCGTCCCACTTTTCATTTTTTGTCTTAAAGACCATATCGGGCAGGTCCTTTCTACGCATAGGCTTGTGGGTGGGAACCACGATCACATCAAGCCCGTAGATCTCTTTGAATTCTAAGGCTTCCGTTTCTGCGGTGCCCGTCATACCCGCCAACTTTTGATATAGCCTAAAGTAGTTTTGAAATGTTATGCTTGCTAAGGTCTGGTTTTCCTGCTGGACAGGGACGCCTTCCTTTACCTCTATGGCTTGGTGGAGCCCGTCGGACCACCTTCTACCCGGAAGGACCCTTCCGGTGAATTCATCCACTATCAGAACCTCTCCATCCCTAACTATGTAATGCACATCCCTTTTGAAAAGCTCGTGTGCCCTGATGGCTTGGTTTATAGCATGCAGAAGGTCTATATGTTTAAGGTCATAAAGGTTTTCAATACCCAAGAACTCCTCAAGCTTTCTTATGCCCTCCTCTTTGAGTTGCACCGTTCTGTTCTTTTCATCCACCACGTAGTCTTCGTCTCTCCGTAGCTGTCTTACCGCTTGGTCCGCCTTGTAATAGACGGAGGTGTCCATCTGGGAGGGTCCGGAAATGATGAGGGGCACCCTTGCCTCATCTATGAGGATGGAATCCACCTCATCTACTATGGCGTAGTGATGACCCTTTACTTGGACGATCTCCTCAAGGCTAAAAGCCATATTGTCCCGCAAATAATCAAAGCCAAATTCGTTGTTGGTGCCATAAGTTATGTGGGCTTGATAGGCTGACCTCCTGTCGCAGGGCTCCAGTTTTGTAAAGAAGGCTTTCTTGGCGGACACATTTACCATTTCAGAGGGCAAAATCTCTTCAAAGTAGCCCTTGGACCAAACCCTCCAATCTTCTTCTATCGCCCTTTGAGCCAGTTCCTCATCCACCCACTCCACCCGGTAGGAGCTGTAATCGGAGTTTATTACGCCTACTTCCAAGCCCAAAAACTTGTATATAGGACCCATCCACTGGGCATCCCTTCTTGCCAAGTAGTCGTTAACCGTCACCACATGGACGCCTCTGTCCGTTAATGCATTGGCGTAGGCGGAGGAGGTTGCCACCAAGGTCTTTCCTTCTCCCGTCTTCATCTCTGCGATCTTGCCCTCATGAAGGACAAGCCCACCCAAAAGTTGCACATCAAAGAACCTTAGCCCGAGGGTCCTCTTTCCCGCCTCCCTCACCAAGGCAAAGGCAAGGAGTACCTCTTCGGTTATCCTCCCTTTGGTGATCTGGTCCTTTAACTCTTCATTCTGGGATACTTTGTAAAATAGTTCCCTTGAGAGGGAGACAAGCTCCTTGTTGGTGAGCCCATCCAACTCCTTTTCCTTCTGGTTGATCTTCTCCACAAACTTTCTTAGGCGCTTTACTTCCCTTTCGTTTTTCGTGCCGATGATCTTCTTTAAAAGCCAATCTATCATAGCAATAAGTATATTACAGTTCCACCATCACCTCTTCCAGTAGCTTAATGAGTTTGCTTAGCCTTTCCTGTTCTTGAGTTAGCTCTTCCACGCTTTGCTTTGTCTTTTCCACCTCCTCTGGAGGAGCCTTCTCCAAAAAGTTTGGGCTCTTTAGCCTTGCGGAAAGGCTAGTGAGTGTCCTTTCCACCTCTTGGAGCTTTCTTTTGTAGGATTGGATCAACTCCTCCACCTTTGCGCCAAATTCCACGGGGATGTAAAACTCAAAATCCTTTGAAAAGCCCGCTATGGTGGCTGGTGGTCTTTCTTGAACCTCCACCAACTCCTCCACCTTTGCCAAAGAGAGGATGTACTCTTTGAACTCCTCCACAAGTTCCTTAGAGTCCTCAGCCCTATAGTAGAGTTTAATCTTTCTGGCGGGTTCTATTCTAAGGTCGCTACGCAGTGCCCTTATGGAGGTGATAATTTCCTTGAGCCTTTCAATCTTTTCCTTTGCCTGCGGATAGACCTCTTGAGGATTGTATCGAGGGAACTCCTCCAAGGAGATGCTCTCCTTTACTGCGGTGGGAAGGTGTAGGTAGAGCTCCTCCGTAATGTAAGGCATGAAAGGATGCAGCAGTTTTAGAATGCGGTCAAAGGTCATTAGCAAAAAGGACTGGGCGGTGATCCTTTCCCTCTCAATCCTCTCCTTTTCCTCCAGTGGTGCGTTCTCTTCCACCTTGGCGTAAAGTCTTAGCTTGCACATTTCCAAATACCAGTCGCAAAACTCAGACCAAACAAAGTCATAGAGGGCTTGGGAGGCGTTGGAGAACTTATACTCGGAGAGGGTATCATTTACACTTTGGGCGGTCTCGTTGAGAAGGGTCAAGATCCAAAGGTCCTCCACCCTTGGCGGTGCAGAGTAGGGTAGCTTTGTCAGAAGGTCTTCATCCAAGTTCATCAGTATAAACCTGCCCGCGTTCCAGAGCTTGTTGGCAAAGTGCTTGTATCCCTCAAACCTCTTTTCCGAAAGCCTTATGTCTCTTCCCTGCTGGGTCAGAATAGCCAAGGTAAACCTCAGGGCGTCAGCACCGTACTTCTCTATTATGTCAAGAGGGTCTATCACATTTCCCTTGGTCTTGGACATCTTCTGTCCCTTTTCATCCCTAACCAGGGCATGTATATAAACATCCCTGAAGGGAATATCCTTCATAAAGAACATGCCCATCATGATCATCCGGGCTACCCAAAAGAAGATGATGTCAAAGCCCGTTACCAAAAGGTCTGTTGGGTAAAGTTTTAGGTCCTCGGTGTTTTCCGGAAAGCCAAAGA
>JAPYWH010000036.1 GCA_028276475.1 Thermocrinis sp. | reverse complement strand
GGCAGGGCTCTTGCCCTGCCTTTATTCAAGCCTAAAATTAATTGGCAGTTTTACCGCTACGCTAACCGGGGGTTTGGGAAAATCTTTGTAGCTTCTCCTTATTGCGTCCAAAGCCTCTTTGTCTAAAACTTCGTATCCACAGCTCTTTAAAACCTTCAAGTCTCTTATATCTCCGTTTGGTTCCAAAATAAAACCGATAAGAACCCTTCCCTCCCATCCCATCCTTCTGGCTATGGGTGGATAGTTTATATGCCTTTGGACTATGTTTGATATGACCGAGAGCCTCTCCCTGAGGAAGACTTCCTCTGCGTTTTTGTTTTCATCTGCCAGCTTTGGACCTTCTGCTTCTTTCCCTTGACTTGCAGGCTTTTGGGAAATTTCTTTGGCTTGGAGAATCCTTTCTCCCTGCCCTGGGTGTTCTGCGCTTTGTCCCTTTGTCTCTTCTTTTGGCGGTGGGGCAGGTTGAGCTTGAGGGGTTTGAATTTCTCCAATTTCTCCTTCTGCGGGCTTTGGTGGGTTTGTAGTTTGGATTAACCTTTCTTCTTGCTTTGTTTGTTTTGCAGTTGAGCTTTTTATTTCCTCTTTTGTAGGAGGAATGGTTGCCTGTGGGACTGGTTGGGTCTGAGGCGGTCTTGCGGGGAAGGGTTGAGCTTTTTGGGGAAGGTCTGTGGAGGGTTGCCTTTGCACATTTTCAAGGGATATGTCTATTTCAATGAGCCTTTTTTCGGAGGGAACGAGCCTTTGGGTTAGAAGGAAAAAGCCAAAGAGTAAAAGAGAGTGGATCAAAAAGGACAGGCTGTATGCCTTGAAAATTTTCCTCATCCCTTGACCTCTGTTTTTATGGAAACCTTTTTAAAGCCGAGCCTTTTGAGAAGGTCTAAAACATCCACCAAGCTTTGAACCATTGCCCTTCTGTCTGCCATCACCTGCACTTGGCTGTCCTTCTGATATTTTTCAAGCTCCCTTTCAAGCTCCAAAAGGGAGACCTTCTTGTCTTCAAAAAAAATCGTTCCTTCGTGGGTTATGGTTATAAAAAGTCCCTTTAGATTTTCCTCGTGGCTTGCCTTTGCTTGGGGTAGCTGGACGGGGATACTTCCCTGCACCACAAAGGTGGCGGTGATGAGCACGATAGTAAGTAGCACGAGCATTATATCCACCAAAGGGATCACATTTATGGAACTAAATTCCTTATCTTCCATTCTTTACCTCCCACAAAAGCAAGAGGTTTTTTACCTTTTTTAAGAGTAGATTGTAGAGAACCGAGGAAGGAATAGCCACCAACAGACCCACTGCGGTAGCCTTGAGGGCTAACGCTAAGCCCACCATTACCTTTTTTGTATCCACAAAGCCCTCCTGTCCTATGGTGTAAAAGGTCAGCATTATGCCAAGAACTGTGCCCAAGAGCCCTATGTATGGTGCGTTGGACGCAACGGACGCGATAAAGGTCAAACCCTTTGTTAGCTCCATCTCTAACTCCTGCTTGGTCTTGAACCTTTCCACTTCAACCTTTCTGTAAAAACTCCACCGCTCAAGGGCTATGGCTACGGCAAAAAAGCTAAGCAGTAAGAGTAGCCCTATGATGCCGTAATCAACGAGCTCTTTTAGAAGGTGCATGGGTTAATTATAAAATGTTTTATCTTGAAATTTATGTTATAATTGACATGCTAAGAGAATAGGTTTTAGAGGGGGTTTCCCTAAGTGTGAAATCTTCTTTAGACTGCTCGTCTCCTCTACTGTAATATACGCGTCCTTAAGCTAAAAAGCTAACACACTAAAATCCTTCCCTTTTTTCTTAACAGCAAAGGCGAAATGCTGAGAAATTGTTAAAAAAAGAAAAAAGAGGAGGAGGCAGGAGCCCTCCCCAGGACCCTTTATAGATAGACTTCTTTGCCGTCGTTCCTTTGAACTTGAATTACAGATGGTCTTGGGACAACTACACCATCGTTAAGGTAGGGCCACTTGGTATTGGCACCGCCTTCCCCGGGATGCTGTATGGTGCAGAAGAAGGTTTTGTAGTCTTCGGAGAACTCAGGACCACATATTTCACAACCGGGCGCTCCAGAGAGGAACATTTTTAACTCTTTGGTGTATACGTTCAAAGTATATACACCGTCGTTCTTGGCGAGCCTGTTGGTGCTTGGGTTTCCATCCGTCGCTATCCATACATTTCCGAGCTTGTCAAAGACAATGTTGTCGGGTGCGGAAATGGCGGGTGTGGTTTCTTTGGCGGGCTGTCCGTAAATGTATAGCTTTTTGTTTTCGTCGGTTGCCCTTGGGTCTCCGCAGAGCATAGCCATTACCCATGCGAACCTGGTGGAAGCAGGGTCGTTGTTTTGTTCCTTGATCTCTATTATGTGTCCCATGTGATTGAGTTGCCTTGGGTTTGCTTTGTCTGTGCCGGGCTTTCCGGACGCACCCCTTCTTTCGTTATATGTGAGGACAGCAAAGACACTCTTGGTTATTGGGTTCCATTCAAAATCCTCGGGTCTGTCCATCTTGGTGGCACCGAGCGCGTCTGCTGCCCTTCTGGTGTATATGAAGCACAGCACTGGGTCGCTTTGGAACGGCTCGGGAAGTTTGGGATTGGGAGTTATCTTGTTTCCATCCACAGTGGCTATCGGGATCCACTCGCCGGTGAGGTCGTCGTTGAACTTAGCCACATAGAGCGTTCCCTCATCCAACAGTCCAAAGTTTGCGGTTCTGTTGATAGGGTCGTATTTGCCCTTGGTGACGAACTTATAGATGTACTCAAACCTCTCGTCGTCGCCCATATAGAGCACCACCCTTCCGTCGTTGGCTACCACCGTAGTTGCTGCCTCGTGCTTGAACCTTCCGAGGGCTGTCCTTTTGACGGGTGGTCTTGTGGGGTCGTATGGGTCAATTTCCACCACCCACCCAAACCTAAAAGCTTCGTTGGGCTCTTGGCTTATATCAAACCTGTTGTAATATCTGTGAAACCCATACTGTCTAGCGCGACTGCTGGGCACACCGTATCTTTGGTGGATTTCTTTTACCAATCCATCGCTTATGGAATTGATATCTCCCCCAAAGTAGCTGTGGAAGTTTTCCTCGCAGGTTAGCACCGTTCCCCAGGGGGTTTTACCCGCTGAGCAGTTGTTTAGGGTTCCATAAACCAACAGTCCGTTTGGGTCGTAAGAGGTTTTCATTAGCCTGTGCCCCTTGGCTGGTCCAGAGATAAGGCACTCGGTATCGCCTGTGATCCTTCTGTTGAAGGGTGAGCCCTTCACATATTCCCAAAAGCCGTCGGATTTTCTCCTTATCTCCACCACCGATAAACCGTGGGCTTGGAGCATTAGGTCTGCTTGCTCCTTTGTGGGGTTCGGGTTCTTTAAATCAAAGCCCTTAAACATGAGCTCTGGGTTTGTGTATTCGTGATTTACCGCCAAAAGAGCCCTATCAGATGTTAGCTTAAAAAAGCCAACAAAGTCTGCGTTGTAGCCAAAGCACTTTTTCTGCCTTTCCACATCCTCTGAGGTTGGTCCTTCGTATACCTTGTTCCAGTTGAGGGGTTCTCCATTGTTCAAGGGGTCTCCCCACTTGATAAGTATGCTTACCCTATAACCCTCCGGCACTATAACCCTGTCTTCGTTGTTGGGATAGATGGTTTTGTAGGAGAGGGATTTTGTGGGTTTATTTTTGGCTTTCGCATAAGCAAGGGGCGAGGAAAGCACTACCGCAGAAGCACCCGTCAGCTTCAAAAAGTCCCTTCTGTCCAGAGCTCTCTTTAAGATATCTCCAAAGTACTCGCCCATGGTTTGTACCTCCTGTTGGTTTCGGGGTTAAGTATAGAAATCTTCCGTTAAGATTTGGTTAAGGATTTGTTAAGAGTTTGTTAAGGCTTAAAATATGAGAAAATGGCTAAAATATTGCTGGGTGTCTGTTCTTCTGTTGCCATCCACAAAGCCTGCGAGCTGGTAAGAGAGCTAAAACACAAAAACCATCAGGTAAAGGTAGTCCTCACACCTACTGCGGAGAGGTTCATAACCAGGCTTACCTTTTCGTCCTTGAGTGGCAACAGGGCATACTCTGATTGGGAGGAAGAGGACCCTTTCTTGCATATAACACTGCCCCGCTGGTGTGACCTTTTTTTGATAGCCCCATGCAGTATAAACACCCTCTCTAAGATCGCCAACGGCATAGCGGACAACCTTTTAACCAACTGTGCGTTAGCCCACAAGGGTCTGTTGATGCTGGCACCCGCCTGCAATGTGGAGATGTGGCAAAATCCTGCTGTGCAGGAGAACATAGAAAAATTAAAGAAAAGGGGAGTGGTGATAATAGAACCGGAGGAGGGAAGGCTCGCCTGCGAGGAGGAGGGAAAGGGTAGGCTCGCAAGCCTTGAGAGGATCCTTGACTGGGTGGAGTGGGGCATACGCCCAAAGCCATTGCAGGGCAAGAGGGTTCTCCTCACGGTTGGGGCAACGAGGGAGTTTATAGACGATGTGCGGTTTATATCCAACCTTTCCACCGGAAGGACGGGCTTTGCCATCGCAAGGGTTCTGAGGTGGTACGGTGCGGATGTTCAGATCATTGCAGGATACACGGAAGAAAAACTCCCACCAGAAATACCCCTCATAAGGGTCTCATCTGCGGAGGAGATGCTAAGGGCTGTCCTTGAGAATGTAAAGTTTGCAGACCTGTTGGTGATGAACTCGGCGGTGGCTGACTACAGACCTTCGGAGAAGGTGGAGGGCAAGCTGAAAAAAAGCCAAGATGTCCTTGAAATTAGACTGGTGAAAAATCCAGATATCTTAGAGGAGGTTGGCAAGCTTGGGCTTGAGAATTTAAAGGTTGTTGGCTTTGCCCTTGAGGAGGAACAATTTCTCTTAGAAAAGGGCTTAGAAAAGCTAAGAAGAAAAAAATTGGACCTGCTGGTGGCAAACCCCGTAGGCACTATGGGAAAAGAAGGACACAAAGGCTACCTTATCTTCAAGGATGGCAATGCGGTTCCCTTTTCCTTTCCCGATAAGCTTTCCTTTGCGGAGTTTTTGGTCGCCCACATCTCTAAATTACTACTTGCTTAACAAACAAAATCTCCGGAAGTTTTCTGATCTCCTCGAGAACTTCCTCTGGCACTGGGTCGTCCAAGTTCAGAATGCCCAAAGCTATGCCACCCCTCTTTTCCCTTCCGAGCCTAAAGCCCGCAATGTTTACCTTTGCCTGCCCAAGCATGGTTCCGATCTTTCCTATAACACCCGGCACGTCCTTGTTCTCAAAGAGTAGCATAATACCCTCTGGCTCCACATCCACCCTGTATTTATCAATCTGGACTATACGAGGTAGGTTGCCCTCCAAGATGGTGCCCACCACTATCCTTTCCGCACCGTCGGACCTTACCACTACCTTTATGTAGTGCTTGAAATCTACCGTCTCTTCAGAAGTTAGCTCCTCCACCTTTAAACCTCTATCCCTTGCCACATAAGATGCGTTTATTATGTTTATGGGAAAATCCACAACCTCCTTCAGTATCCCCATCAAAACCGCCGACGCTATTGGGTGGAAGTGCTCCGCTATGTCTCCCCTTACCTCCACATGAACTTCCCTTATGCCTTCCTCTGCCCACTGCACCAAAAACTTGCCCATCCTTTCCGCCAAATCCAAGTGAGGCTTTATAAGGGTAAGCACCGAAAGGTCTGGGAAAGGTGCGTTCACCACATACTCTACCGTTTGTCCCCTCAGGGCTTTTATTACCTGCTGGGCTATTATAACCGCCACATTTTCCTGAGATTCGTAGGTGTTTGCCCCTATGTGAGGAGAAAGGGAAACATTGGGAAACTTCTTTAGCTTTTCTATGAATTCGTAAGGAGGAGGCTCCACCGAATAAACATCAAGCCCAACCCCAGAAAGCTTGCCCGTTTCAAGAGCCCAAATGAGGTCTTCGTCCTTTACGATCCCACCCCTTGCACAGTTTATAAGCACCGCACCGTCCTTCATGAGTTCAAACTCTTTTCTTGTGATCATGTGCCTGGTCTCGTGGGTGAGCGGTGCGTGTATGGTCAGAATATCCACCTGTTTTAGCATTTCCTTTAGGTCCTCAACAAGCTTGACCCCAAGCCTGTCTGCCTTCTCCTTTGGTATGTAAGGGTCGTAAGCTAGCACTTTCATCCCAAAAGCCTTTGCCCTTATGGCAACCTGAGAGCCTATGTTTCCGAGCCCTATTATGCCCAGGGTTTTTCCGTAAAGCTCCGTGCCCATAAACTTCTTCCTGTCCCACTTACCCTCCAGCATGGAGTTGTGGGCATTGTGGAAGTTTCTTACCACGCACAGCATATGGGCTAAGGTTAACTCTGTGGCACCTATGGTGTTGGCACCGGGCGTGTTGATTACCAAAATACCCCTGCGGGATGCCTCCTCCACATCCACGTTATCCACACCCACACCCGCCCTTCCTACCACCCTCAGCCTTTCTGCCCTTTCCAAAAGCTCTGCGGTTACGGGCGTCCTACTTCTGGTTATTATGCAATCGTAATCCTTTACCACCTCCAAAAGTTCTTCATAGCTTATGTCTGGCTCGTTATCCACATCAAGGTCTGGCTCCCTCTTTAAAATCTCAATGCCCTTTTCGGATATAGGGTCTGTGATGAGAACCTTAAACATCAGAGCCTCCTTAAAGGATTGGTTAAGGGTTTTATTATAACATTTATCCCTAAAAGCTTGGAGTGTTCTGTTTGCGTTTCAGAATGGTCTGCGTTAAGAGTCATTTAGGGAGGATGTGAGCTTTTTAGCTTGGCTGTTTAAATAATTTCTCACCCGAGGTTTCGTTTTATTATATCTAAGAGATGAAATACGCCCTTAGAATAGCCCTACCCAAAGGCAGGCTCTTTGAGGAGACCTTGGAATTTTTTAAAAGCAAGGGCATCCTTGAGGAGACCTTTGAGGAGGGAAGAAGGCTTCAGGTTAGGGTGGGCGACTATGAGTTTCTTTTGGTAAAGCCCTTTGATGTGCCCGTGTATGTGGAAAACGGCGTGGCGGATTTGGGAGTGGTGGGTTATGATGTGCTTTTGGAGAGAGAACCGGAAGTTTATGAGCTCTACGACCTTGGCATAGGCTTTTGTAGGCTGGTCATTGCGGGAAAGGAGGAAAGGCTTGAGCAGTACAGAAAGGCATCCTTTTTGAGGGTTGCCACCAAGTATCCCAAGATAACCCGGGAGTTCTTCTTGGAAAAGGGAATAAAAACAAAGGTTATATATCTTCATGGCTCTGTGGAGCTTGCTCCCCTTTTGAACCTGTCGGATGTGATAATGGATTTGGTTCAAACGGGCAGAACCTTAAAGGAAAACAACTTGGTGGTCTTTGAGGAGATCAGTTCATCCACCGCAAGGCTCATATGCAACAGGGCAAGCTACCGCAACAAAAAGGATGAGATCTTCTCCTTTCTCAGCAAAGTTCAACGGGAGCGTCCAAAGGAAGCAATTCAACCTCACCCGCGGGCAACCTAACATTCCCTTTTGCCAAGCTTTCAATAAAGTCCAAGGCTAGCTCCAAGGTGCTAATATCCCTGCCATACAGTTTGGCGAGCTCTTCTAAGCTTGGTGGAGTAAATCCCTTTTGGGCTATAGCTTTGGCTATGGAATAGGTTTTCCTGTCTATCTCTGGATATATGTCTTTTATGTATGTGATCACCTCCACCGAATAGACCACCACCCGGTCTTTGCTCGCCAGCTCTCTGATCATCTCCTCCAACCTGAGCTGGTCGTAGGTTTTAATTTGACCATCTACCTTTATGCCCGCTATCACCCGGTTGCCATCAAAGATGGCGTGGTAAAAGACAAAGCTCTGTGGAACCTTTTCCCATCCTTGCTCTTCCGCCAGGCTCAAAAAGGCTCCCATAGCTTCTTCTCTGCTTGAAAAAATGCCCAAAAGGCTATCAAAGCCCTCGGGCTCTATTTGAACTTCCACCACGGTGCAGTCTCCCACTTGCCCTGTTTGCACGCGGTAGCTTAGCTCCTGCCAATCTTTAAAAAGCTCCGCAATTTGCAAATCCACCTCTGCGGGTTCTCTAAAAAGCTTTCTCAACTTCATTGAAAGAAGTTTAACTCAGAAAGGTTTATTATGCTATCCCTCTCAAACTGGTCCCTTTGGTATGGGTAATCTTTCCTGTAATGACAGCCTCTGGATTCTCTTCTTTGCAGGCTTGCCCACAGGGTAGCCAAGGCGGTGAGGCTTATATCAAAGAGCTGTCTGTTTTGAGGTGTTCTCTCCCACTCCTTCCAATCTTTGAGCCAATCCAAGAGTTTTTCTAAGCCTTCCTTCAAGCTTTCCTCTTCCCTTTCAATTCCGCAGTGTTCCCACATGAGCCTCTTTAGATCCTCAAAGGTGTATTTAGGCTGGCGGTTTCCTTGGGAGGAGTTTTTGAAATGTCCCTTTGAGCCTTTGATGTGTTTTCTGTCTTGGTATATTCGGTATGCGGTCCTGTAGCCAAAGACCAAGCCCTCCAAAAGGGAGTTGGACGCTAAGCGGTTTGCCCCATGCACGCCAGTGCAGGCACACTCTCCAACCGCGTAGAGCCCCCAAAGGGCAGTTTGTCCGTAGGTGGATACTTCCAAGCCCCCTATGTAGTAGTGGGCACCGGGCACCACGGGCACGGGCTCTTTGTATGGGTCAATGTGCCTCTTCAAAAGCTCTGAGTATATGACCGGGAACCTCTCCTTTAGGTCTATGCCTTTTTTTGCGATGGGTCTGAGGTCAAGGAAGACCCTTTCCCCTTCTTTTAGCTTTGAGTAAATTGCCCTTGCCACCTGGTCCCTTGGCAGTAGCTCATCCACAAAGCGGTTGCCTCTGCTATCTATGAGAGTTGCTCCCTCCCCTCTGACCGCCTCGGAGATAAGAAAGGATGTGCCCTCCAAGAGGGTAGGATGGAACTGCACAAACTCTGGGTTCTTTATGGGAACCCCTTTCCTGAAGGCTATACCTATGCCGTCCCCCTTTACATGTCCGGAGGAATGCAAGAACATAGAGCCCGCACCGCCCACCGCAAGCACCAAAAGGTTGGTCCTCAAAACCCTAAGGCTCTCCTTTTCGTAGACCAAAGCACCCTCCACACACTCATTCCCCAAGACCTCCTGAAGTTCCCCCTCTATTATCCTTATTCCCCTCTCTTTTACTCTGTTCCAAAGGGTGGTGTATATTGCCTTTCCTGTGTAGTCCTTTACCTTTAAAACCCTTGGGAAAGAGTGTCCCCCTTCTAAGGCAGGCTCTGGGTCAAAGACTACGCCCCATCTTTCAAGGTCTGCCACTCTCTGAATGCCCTCCTCCACCACGATAAGCAAAGCCTTAGGGTTGCAAAGACCTCTCCCCGCCCTTAGGGTATCCATAAAATGCAACGATGGGCTGTCCTGTGGATGCACCGCACAGGCTATACCACCCTGAGAGTAAAAGGTGTTTCCTATGCCCCTGGTTAGCAGGGTGGGCTTTAGTCCAAGCTCAGAGAGAACCAGGGCACAGGTGAGCCCCCCTATGCCACTTCCTACGATGAGGACCTCAACCTCTTCCTCCGGCAACAGGGCGGTGTCAAATGTGAGAAAATGCATGAGAAACCGCCCTTAGTATAACATCCGTAAGCCTGTCTGGGTCGTGCCTTATAAAGTCTTCATTTTCCCCTATAAGGTCTTCCGCGTAGACGGTTATTCCTTCCCTGGCGATCTTTGCCACATCGGGAATTACCGGCTCCTGCCCTTGTTCTATGTATCTCCTCAAAAGGTTATCGGAGGGCATCTTTGTGTTTACGATGGCTATGTCTATCTTTGAAAGACCTGTTGCGCTCAAAAAGCCCTTTATATGGTCGTAGGCGGTGTAGCCATCCGTCTCTCCCGGCTGGGTCATAGCATTTACCACAAAGACCTTGAGGGCTGGAGAGGTTTCCACCGCAGACTTTATGTCCTTTATGAGCAAATTGGGCACTATGCTGGTGT
>JAPYWH010000035.1 GCA_028276475.1 Thermocrinis sp. | reverse complement strand
GATTATTGGAATGTTAAGCATTTTAGTACCTCCTGCTGGGGGTTAGTGAGTGTTATTATACTCCCTCCCTCAGCAGGTTTTTTACTACCAAACCTTAGTTTTAAACTAATTTCTCACCCAGCGTATAGATTTTTAAGTATTTATTATTGCAAGATTGAAAATTCAAAGCTAAACTAAAAAAACACAACCGAAAGGAGGTAGTAATATGAGTGTAAGCAGGAGGGACCTTTTTAAGCTTGCGGGTGTAGGCGCCCTTGTATCCGCACTGCCTTCAAAGTCTTCCTTTGCCGCTGCCGAAAAGGCGGGTAAGATGGAAGCTATGCTTCCGCCACCCAGAGGAAATAGGGTGGTAGTATGCGGTGGAGGATGGGCAGGTTTGACGGTAGCCAAATATCTCAAAAAGGAGGACCCCAACATTGAGGTGGTCCTCATTGAAAAAAGACCTAACTTCTTCTCCTGTCCCATATCTAACGAATGGCTTGCGGGTTTGGTCTCCCTTGACTTCCTATCCCACGATTACAACCAACCCGCCGCCAAGTATGGCTACAAGTTTGTCAATGCAAATGTATTGGGAATAGAAAGGGACAAAAAGAGAGTTTATACCAATCACGGCCACATTGAATACAACTACTTAGTGTTGGCACCGGGTATAAGATATAACTACTCCGCTTGGTTCAAGGATGACAAGCAGATGGCTGAGTATGCAAGGGTGCATTACCCACCTGCCTTCATCCCAGGCTCCGAGCATCTTGCACTAAAGAGGAAGGTCTGGGAGTTTGAAGAGGGAGACTTTGTAATTACAGTTCCTCCCGGTGCATACAGATGCCCACCAGCCCCCTACGAAAGGGCGGCGATGATTGCGCATGTTTTTAAGAAGAATAATGTAAAAGGAAGGGTAATCATTCTTGACCCCAAAGGAGACATAGCACCCAAAGGTCCGGGCTTTAGGGCAGCTTATGAGCAACTCTACCTCGGCATAGTAGAGTATGTGCCAAATGCGGTCATAAAAGATGTGGACCCTGTAAATAAGATCATAAAGACCACCGCAGGAGACTTCAAGTTTGCAGATGCTAACCTGGTTCCACCCCATCAAGCGGGTAGTTTGGTGTGGATGGCAGACCTCATAGCCAAGGACAAAGACGGCAAGCCCACCGGATGGGCAGACCAAGACCCTATTACCTTCCAAGCAAAGACAGACCCCAATGTATTCTTGGTGGGAGATGTCATCGGTGGCGTTCCTTATCCCAAAAGCGGGCACATGGCAAACTCTCAGGGCAAGATCGTAGCCAAGATCATAGCTTCAAGGATCAAGGGTAAAGAATACAAACCCACTCTTCCCGACAACACATGCTACTCTATGGTAAACGGCGACCCTCAAGAGGCAATAGTCATCAATGTTACATACGAGCTAAAGGACGAAAAGATTGAGCCTAGGGCGAGGGTTATCAACGAACGTTCAAAGGCACTGGCGGACGCTACCTACAAGTGGGCGAAGGCTTTATACAGAGATATGTTTGCATAACACGGTAAAACCCCCTCCTGGGGGCGTTTTCATGTTTGGAGGTTTGAGATATGGACAGAAGAGATTTCTTAAAAGCCTGCAGCACAGTAGCCGTAGCTTCTATGATAGACCCTTCTGTGTTTTCCAATATGCTCTCCGCACAGGAGGGGATGTTCAAAGCGTACAAAAAAAGCCTTGCTTGTAAAGGAGGACGGTTCTCCCCTAAGGGAGGAAGACCTTAAGCCTCACAATGCCTACATATTCTTTTATCCTTACGCAAGCACGCCTTGTTATTTAATAAACCTTGGGGAAGAGGTAAAACCGGTGGATGTTAAGCTAAAGGATGGCAAAACCTACAAATGGCAGGGTGGAGTGGGAAGCAAAAAGGGCATAGTGGCATACTCCGCCATCTGTGCCCACCAATGGAGCTATCCCACAAAGCAGTACTCCTTTATAAACTACTATCCTCCGGACAAACCCTCCGAAACTACAAAGAAATCTGGTATAATACAATGCTGTGCCCACTTGGGACTTTATGACCCAAAGGAAGGGGGAAAGGTTGTTGATGGACCGCCGGAAGTTCCTCTGGCATCAGTGGTTGTCCAAGAGGAAGGGGGCAAATTCTACGCCATTGGCATTTTGGGAGTGGATCAGTTCAATCAGTTCTTTGACAATTACAAAAGGGAGTTAAGGGAAGCCTACGGTAGCACTGCAAAGGCAAAGGAGCTTGTGGATAAATGTGTTGTTATGGAGGTTAGTAAATATGTGGGACAAGTCATTTACTGTTAATAGGAGGGACCTTGTAAAAGGAGCAATAGGTGCTGTGGTAGCTTTTCCTTCCTTGGTTTATGCAAAAAAAAGGAAAGGTGGTTAAAAGGGTTAAGTTGCAGGTAGTTATCGTGGGCGGTGGCTACGGTGGTGTTTCTGTAGCTAATCAACTGAAGAAGGAGAACCCCGAGGTTTCTGTGGTCATTGTGGAAGAAAAACCTTTCTTTGTATCCTGTCCTGTGTCTAATCACTACCTTGTTGGGCTTATGGATTTTGGTTCTCTGTGTTTCTCCTATAATTCTTTAGAAAAGAAGGGTATAAGGGTTGTTAAAGACAAAGTGCTTGATGTGGATTTTGGAAAGAAGACGGTGAGGACATCGGAAGGATACATAGATTATGACTTTTTGGTGCTTTCCCCGGGTATAGAGTATGATATAGAGAAGCGACCTTTTTACAAGGAATCTCTAATATACAACCCGCCCGCCTTCAAGCCGGGTTCTGAACATATATTTCTGAAAAAGCTGCTTGACGAATTCGAAGGAGGAAACATAGTTATAACTGTTCCGCCCTATCCTTACAGATGCCCGCCCGCACCCTACGAAAGGGCAGCACTGATCGCAAGCATGATAAAGAAAAACAAACTAAAAGCACAGATCTTCTTTATAGATGCCAACGAAAGACCTGTCATAAACTCCGAAGGCTTTCTTTCCGCGTACTATGAACTTTACTCAGATATAGCAACCTATATTACCTCCGCACAGGTTAAAGATGTGGATGTGGGTAAAAGAGTTGTCAGAACCACCCATGGAGAATTTAAATATGATCTGGCATGCATTATACCACCTATGAAGGCTAGTTATCTTTTGGAAGAAATAGGTCTCATAAAAGATGGAGAAAAATGGGTTGATGTAAATCCTTTAACCTTTGAAACTAAGATACCCAATGTATTTGTTATAGGAGATTCTGTCCAAAGTTATTTACCAAAGAGTGGATATGCAGCCTATTCTCAAGGAAAGGTGGTGGCAAAGCTAATAAACGCAAGGTTAAAGGGCAAAAAGCCGGAAGAGGAATACATGCAAATGGTATGCTACGCCATGGTAAGTGATAAGGAAGCCATAATGACGGAAACTAGCTTCAGGTATGACAACACAAACAAAAGGTTCATACCCACCCACAGAGAGGATAACAAGAGAAAGGAGATAACTGCAAAGAGGTATGAGGAGTGGGCTAAGGGGCTTTGGAGGGAACTGTTCGGCTAAGGTTTAAAACTCCTTTAGCATTCCCCTCACCTTGTCTTCCCAGCTTGGGTGGACAAGGTCTGGCTTTCTCAATGCCCTCTTTCTCTTTTTTGACTTTTTGGTGTTGTAGTGGGCTCCGCCCGATTTCCACCTCTTTATTTTTCCACTACCAGTTATCTTAAACCTTTTCTTTGCGGACCTGTTGGATTTCATCTTCACCTTAGCCATAGTGCTACTATTATACCATATCCTTTAGCTTTTCTCTTAACTTACTCAGGGCACTTTCCTTTATCTGTGAGACCCTTGCGGTGGAAACTTTAAGTAGCTTTGCCACCTCTTTGGCGGGAATCTCTTCATAAAAGATAAGCTGTATAACCAACTTCTCTCTTTGGTCTAAATCCTCTATGGCTTTGAGAATTTTCTCTCTCAGGTCTTGCTTTATTGAGTTCTCTTCCGGGCTCTCTTCCACCGAGGAGGAAAAAACCTCTTCGTAGCTTCTTCCTTCTCTAAAAAGGTCATCCAAGGAAAGAAGGTGGGAGGCGGAGATTTTCTGGAGGTCCGAGTAAAATTCATCCGGTTTGTAGCCGAGGGCTTTCATAAGTTCTTCGTCGGTGGGTTCCCTTCCCAACTGATTTGTAAGTTCCTCAAGCTTTGCTTTTATTTCCTTCTCTCTTCTTCTTAGAGACTTACTGCCAAAGTCAAGGCTTCGAAGATAATCATACATGGCACCTTTGATACGTAGTCTGAGGTAGGCTTCCGGGTTTTTGCTTTCATCCAATTTTGGCAGGGCTTCCACCACCGCCAGTATGCCATAACCTATAAGGTCGTTTAAATCCACCGCGTCAGGCAGATGTTTGTATATTCTGTAGGCTATAGACTTTACCAGTGGGAGATACTTAAGGATTGCTTCTTTATCCTTTTCTTCTTTGCTGAGCATTTTTCTTTATTTTATCATTACATTTAAAGGATTGAATTAACACGGGCTTAAGCTTAGAATACAAACCTATGAAAGTCAGCTTAAAAGTATCTGGTATGACCTGTGCCAACTGCGCCAGGGCGATAGAGCTGACCCTTAAAAAACTTCACGGAGTTTCTGATGTAAAGGTGTCCTTTGAGCTGGGAAGGGTATGGGTAGAGTTTAACGAGGAGCTTTTGAGTTTGGAAAATATAAAGGAAGCCATAGAGTCTTTGGGCTACACAGTGGAGAGGGAGGAAGTTAAACAGTATGAAACTTACATACTAGCCTTTTGCTGGCTGTCTGGTGCAGTTGTTATGCTTTCTATGTTTTGGCATAACCCTTGGAGTGTTTATTTGCAAGCCCTTTTGGCAACCATTGGGCAGTTAGTGGGTGGTTTTAAATTCTATAGGTCAGCCTATTATTCCCTTAAAGCACGCACCGGAAACATGGACCTTCTTGTAGCTTTGGGTAGCACCTCTGCCCTGCTTTACAGCTACCTGGCACTGTTTAAGCTCATTCCTGAGGAACCGCTTTTTGAAACTTCCCTCTTCCTAATCACCTTTGTTAGAACAGGTAAATTTTTGGAGGAGAGGGCAAAGAGAAAGGCAACCGAGAGTCTCCGCAGGATGTTCGGTCTTCAGAGTTTAAGAGTAAAAGTCCTAAAGGAAGGCAAAGAGGAGGAAAAGGGAGTGTATGAAGTTTTTATAGGAGACAAAATCGTGCTTAGGACTGGAGATATGGTTCCTTTAGATTGCAGGCTTGTGGGGGGAAGGGTGGTGGTGGATGAGTCCATGCTCACAGGGGAAAGCTTGCCCGTTCTTAAGGAGGAGGGGGACCTTTTGCTTTCGGGAAGCGTAGTGTTGAACGGGTACGGAGTAGCCAAAGTGGAAAAGTCCTTTGCCAAAAGCTATGTATCTTTGCTTATAAAGTTAGTGGAATCTGCCCTTGTTAAAAAGCCAAAGGTTCAACGCCTTGCAGACAGAGTATCCCACTACTTTGTGCAGTTTGTTATAGCCCTGTCTCTTTTGGTTTTCCTGCTTTGGTTTTTCAAAACGGAGGACATCCAAAGGGCTATTACCTTCTCTCTGGCTGTTATGGTAATATCCTGTCCCTGTGCCTTTGGAATAGCGGTGCCCTTAGCCATAATGGTGGGGTTGACAAGGGCTTACCAAAGGGGTGTGCTCATTAAAAATCCGGAAGCTTTTGAAAAGAAGATTGATATTCTGCTTATGGATAAAACGGGCACATTAACGGAAGGAAAGCCCAAAGTAAAAGAGGTGCGTTCCTACGGAGATTACTTGGACCTTGCCTACAGCCTTTCTTTAAAGTCTAACCATCCATACTCTGTTGCTATAAGGGAATACTGCCAAAGCCTTGGGGCAAAACAGCTTTCACTAAAAGACTGTAGGGAAGAGGTGGGCGTGGGCGTCTTTTGCGAGGGTTATATGTTGGGAAAGGGAAAGAATGGTCAAACGGTGTTGGCGCAGGACGGCAAAGTCTTGGCAGAGTTTTACTTTGAGGAATCCATAAAAGAATCTGCCAAAGAGGTGTTGGAATACTTCAAAAGGATGGGGATTGAGGTTATTTTGGTAAGCGGGGACGATGAGGAGAGGGTAAAGAGAGTGGCAGAGCGGTTAAACATTGAAAAATGGTTTGCCAAAAGGGACCCACAGGGAAAGCTGAAAATTTTGGAAGAGTTGCAGGCTAAGGGTTATAGGGTTGCAATGGTTGGGGACGGGACAAACGACGCACCCGTGCTCGCAAAAGCAGATTTATCCTTTGCCATGGGCTCTGGCACCGATGTGGCAAAGTTTTCCACCGATGTGATCCTAAACTCAGGCTTGGCGGGACTTAGGGAGTTTTTTGAGCTTTCCCAGTGGGTAAGGAGAAGAATAAAGCAAAACCTCCTGTGGGCTTTTGGCTACAATATTTTGGCTATACCCATTGCGGGCGGAGTTTTTTATCCTTACCTTTTTATAAAGCCGGAGTTTGCGGGATTGCTTATGGCTCTCTCTTCCTTGAGCGTGGTCATAAACTCCCTGAGGCGGTAAATTAATATTTAGGACTATGGAATTTTTTAAGAACTTTTATTCCTACCTTGTGGAAATAGCTCCCTTCTTTGTGCTAGCCATGTTTGTTAGCGCCTTCCTAAAGGCAATGGTTAAACCTTCCCTTTTCCTAAGGTTCCTTTCCAAAAGGCGTTCCGCCCCTATATTTACAGCCCTTTTGGGTGCAGTTGCACCCATGTGTTCCTGCTCCATGCTACCCTTTGCTAACTTTATCAACAGCTACTCTAAAGGCTATGGTCCCGTTCTTGCCTTCTTGATAACTGCACCCACCCTGTCCCCTGTGATCCTTCTATTGACCTATGGACTCTTTGGTTTGGATGTATCCATATATAGGTTTTTGGGTTCTTTGGCTTACGCGTTGCTGGTAGCCTTTGCGGTTGAATACTTCTTTAAAAAACCACCTACCCTTCAGATGAAAATGAAGGAGGACTCTTCCAAAAGGTCCGCCTTTTTGGAGGGTTTAAGGGAGCAGTTGCCGGTGGTAAAGTATCTATTCATTGGCATTGCAATAGCGTCTTTGATAAAAACCTTTACTCCTGCATGGCTCACTGCCAGCCTTTCCAAAACGCCCTTGGCTTATCCTCTGATCTCTTTGGTGGCGGTGCCTATATATGTATGCTCCGGCGAGGATGTGGTTTTAGGAAGGGCGATGGTGGATGTGGGTTTTACCACCGGTCAGGCAATAACCTTTATGCTTGGTAGTAGCGGTGTTTGTCTGCCCACCATCTTTGCCCTTTTTTCCTTTCTTCCCAAAAAGGTGGTTTTTGCATACTCTGCAGGATGGTTTATATTTTCTATACTAACTGGGCTAATTTATGATATAATATTTTACAGATAAGGAGGGAAACATGGATAGGTATTCACAGATCCTTCAGGAATTGATTAAAAACACAGGGCTTGAGGGGGCATCTTTGGTGTCCGCAGATGGCTTGCCTATATCCTCCGTGCTTAAGCCTGGTATGGAGGAAGAGAGAATAGCAGCTATGAGCGCTGCCATTTTATCCTTAGGTGAAAGGGTGTCTGAGGAACTGGCTAAGGGGACACTAGAGCAGATCACCGTAAAGGGCCACGACGGCTATGTTATACTGAGTGGTGTGGGAACTGAGGCGGTGATGGTGGTCCTGGCGGACAACAATGCCAAGCTGGGTCTTCTTCTTATGGAGATCAAAAAGGCTCAAGAGAAGCTCAGAACACTCCTCTGAGTTGAAGTATCATGGCTCTGACAGGGGACCTAAGAAGTTTTAACTTTGTGGATATTTTCCAGGTAATTGGAAAGGATCGGAAGAGCGGGATCCTCTTTATGGAGTGGAAAGATCTAACCTGTGCTTATTATGTGAAAGAGGGAGAGATAATTTTTGCAAGACCCATAGATAAGGTTTATAGGGTTTACGCGGATAAGGATTTTGACCTTCTGCTCAGCAAATTGCGTATGAGCGCCGAGGGCTTATCAAAAACATTAGAGCGCTTCCTAATTTCACGCCTCAATATGAAAGAAGGTATCTTTTCCTTTACGCCAGGGTTCATAAAATACGGAGGGGAGTATCCAGTGGTGTATCCAATAGAGGAGCTTATAGTTCTTGCATCGCGTAATTTAACTCCAGAGGAGGTTGAAAGGAAGATATCGGACGAATTGCTACTTTTTGAAAGGGTGCCTGGCAAGGAAGAAGTCTTACAGAAGGCAAAACTAAACCAAATGGAATGGCATATTCTTTCCCTAATTGATGGCGAGAGAACAGTCCTCCAGATAAGACAAATGGTCAATCAGGACAGCCTACTTGCGGATAGGGCGTTATATGCCCTTTTAGCCCTGGGTTTGATTAGGCGTAAGAAGAAGGAAGTTAAACAAAAACAAGCACCAATAACCCTTGAACTTCTTGCAAAAATAATAGAGAGGATAAGGTCGCTATGAGACAGATAAAGAAGATCAAAGTTGTTATAGCGGGACCTTTTGCAGCAGGAAAAACTCAGTTTATAAACACAGTTAGTGAGATTAAAACTGTTAAAACTGAGAGGAGAACCCAGCAGTCGAGTGAAAAGTCCGTAAAAGATTATACAACCGTCGCAATGGACTTTGGGAAGGTTCGTATAGATGATGAGCACGAACTGTATCTTTTTGGCACCCCCGGACAGTTCCGTTTTGATTTCATGTGGGAAATCTTAGGAGAGGGGGCTTTGGGAATTGTCATACTGGTGGATAGCACGGACCCAACAACCTTCCACGAGGCAAGAAAGATCATAAACTTTTTCCAATCAAGGTTCCCCGTTCCCATTGTGGTCGGCGCAAACAAACAAGACATGCCCAACGCTTGGAGCCCTGAGGATGTCCGAATAGCCCTTGATATAGATGAGGAGGAGGGTATTCCTGTTATTCCAGTCTCCGCTATAGACAAAGAGAGCGTCAAAAACGCACTTCTCACTCTCTTTGAGATTATCAGAACTAATCTTACGGGCTAATCAAGGAAAGTTTGGGCTAAGGTTCAAGCCCATCGTCTCTTCAAAGCCCATCATTATGTTAAAGTTCTGGATTGCCTGAGAGGAGGCACCTTTGCCTAAGTTATCAATCACAGACACCACTTGCAAACAACCCACTCGGTGTTCCCATACAGGATAGACAAAGCAGAGATTGGTACCAACCACCCACCTCGTATGGGGTGGCCCGGAGGCAACTTTCACAAAGGGTTCCTCTTTGTAGGTTTCCATATAAAGTTCCCTTGGTTCTATCTTCTCGCAGAATACACTTATACTTGAGAGCATCCCCCTTGAAGTAGGCACAACTACCGGTGAAAACCTCAACGGTACATCTATTCCGTAAAGGTCTTTGATAACCCCCTCCATCTCTGGCACATGCCTGTGTTTTTCCAAAGAGTAAGCAAAAAAGTCTCCAAACATCTCAGGAAAATGAAAATGCTGTGCGGGTTTTCTTCCTGCACCAGACACACCAGAAAGGGAGGTGATGACGATCTTTTCTATCTTTATACCCTCCTTTAGAAGTGGATAAATTGCCAAAAGCACGGAGGTGGGATAACATCCTGGGTTAGCGATCAAGCTTGTGCCTTTTATCCTCTCCCTGTATATCTCCGGCAGACCGTAGACTGCCCTCTCCAAAAGCTCTGGATGTTTGTGCTCAAAGGAATAATAATAAGGATAAAGGGAAGGGTCCTTTAACCTGTAGGCACCAGAAAGGTCTATTACCTTTTTACCCTCTCCTAAAAGTCTTGGCACCAACTCCAAGGAGCCCTCGTGGGGCAAACACAGAAAGGCTACTTCATAGTCCTCTTTTGGCTCCTCTGTGAGCGTTAGGTCTCCAAGCTCTCCGTAAAAGAAAGGGAAGACCTCCCTTAGCCTCTTGCCAGAGTGGGACTGGGATATTAGGGTAGTAATCTTTACCTTGGGATGGTTTTGGAGCAGTCTTAAAAGCTCCGCACCAGTGTATCCGGTAGCTCCGTATATGGCAACTTTGATTATCTCTTGCTCCACCTGTAGCCTTTCCTTGCCTTCATCAAGCCATACTTCTTGCGCTCCTTCTCCCTTGCGTCCCGTATCAACAGACCCGCCTTTTTTAGCGTTTGCCTGAGCTCTGGGTTATATTTCAGAAGGGCTTTGGCGACTCCGTACATTATGGCTTCCGCTTGCCCAGAGATGCCTCCCCCCTCAACGGTGGCGTATATGCCAAACTTACCCTCTAAACCAGTGAGCTTTAGAGGGAACATTACCTTTCTATAAAGGGTCTCCCTCTGAAGATAGTCCTTCATTTCAAACTCTTTGCCACTGTCCTTTGACTTAACCACTTGTTTGTTTGTATCTTTGACCAACCAAACCCGGGCTATGCTCTCCTTTCTCCTGCCAGTGCCATAAAAGGCATTGTCAAAACCTATCTTAAAGTCCTTTAACTGCCTTATCATGCTTTAACCTCCAAGGGTTGTGGCTTTTGGGCTTGATAGGGATGGTTCGGTCCCACCACCACTTTAAGCCTTTTTAGCATTCTGTGTCCCAATTTGTTTTTAGGAAGCATACGCTTAACCGCAAGCCTTATCACTTCCTCTGGCTTTTCCTCCAACATCCACCGGAGGCTCCTCTCTTTGTGTCCGCCGGGATAGTTGGTGTGGAAATTATAGACCTTCTTTTCCGGCTTGTTTCCTGTAACCCTCACCTTCTCTGCGTTTATTATCACCACAAAATCTCCGCAATCAACATCCCGCTGATAATAGACCTTGTGCT
>JAPYWH010000034.1 GCA_028276475.1 Thermocrinis sp. | reverse complement strand
TTTGAAAGATACACCTTTGAAGACAGGGCAGACTTTTTGTATGATCTCTTTTCTAACATCCTGGCAAACGCCCAGCAGGCACAATAAATGTTTTTGGGCTTTGGCACGGTTGTAAATTTTGGGTTGGTTTTGCTGGGCTCTTCCTTTGGTCTGTGGGCAAGGAGGGGCATCCCAGAAAGCTTAAGGGTGGGAGTTATGCATGCCATCGGAATATTTACCTTAATTTTGGGCGTAAAGCTCTTGGTGGAGAACAAGCCGGAGACCATAAAGGTTTTCTTTCTTTTGGTCTTTGGGGGCGGGCTTGGCTATTGGCTCTCACTGGAGGAGAGGTTGGAGAGATTATCCCAGGGCTTTAGAGGTTCTGGTTTTTTGACTGCGTCCTTGCTCTTTACGGTGGGTCCCCTTACCTTCACTGGCTGTCTTTTGGAGGCGGTAAAAGGAGACAGCGGGCTTTTGCTCTCAAAGGCTTTTATGGATGGCATTTCATCCACCCTTCTGAGTGCCACCTTTGGCAGGGGCGTTTTGTTTTCTGCCTTCTATGTGCTGTTTTTTCAGCTCTCTTTGACCTTTGCCTTTTATTTTTTTGGAAACTTTATAAGCCCTCAGGCTATGGCTAATACCCTCTTTTTGGGTGGTGGGCTAATGCTTGCCCTTGGTTTAAAAATTTTGGGCTTGCTTGAGGAGGTTAAACCGCTAAACCTTATGCCCTCTCTGTTGCTCTCTGTGGTTGTTTAAACTTTGGGACTGTGTATAGAAAGCTACCGCTTGCATTTAAAAAATCTTAGCTTATCCTTAAATCTATGGAACTGGAAACTTTGCTGAAGGCTCAGAAGGATGTTTCTTTGAGGCGGATAGGTGAGAAGGTTTTGGAAGGAAAAAGGCTCAGCCCCGAAGACGCACTTACCCTTTTTAATTCCAACGAGCTTGCATACATTGGCACGCTTGCGGAGTATGTTAATAGGCAAAAAAACGGCATGTTTGCCTACTTTGTGGTAAATAGGCAGATCAACCCCACCAACATATGCGTCTATCAGTGCAACTTTTGTGCCTTTGGTGTTCTCAAGTCTGACCCAAGGGCTTACGAAATGAGCTTGGAGGAGGTTCTAAAGAAGGTGGAGGAAACCTATCAGCAAGGTGGCAGAGAGGTGCATATTGTGGGTGGGGTGCCGCCCCATTGGAAGGTGGAGGATTATGTGGGTTTGGTGCGGGAAATTAAAAGCAGGTTTACGCAGATGGTGGTAAAGGCTTGGACTGCCATAGAGATCCACCACATGGCAAAAATATCAAAGAGAAGTTATGAAGATATTCTCAAAGAACTAAAGGATGCTGGGCTTGATGCCATTCCCGGCGGTGGTGCGGAAATATTCTCCGAGAGGGCAAGGAAGGTCATCGCACCATACAAGGCTAACGCAGAGGAGTATTTGGAGGTTCATAGAACTGCCCACAGGCTCGGCATTCCCTCCAACGCTACCATGCTTTATGGACATGTGGAAACTTACGAAGAGAGGGCGGAGCATATGTTAAAGCTAAGGGAACTCCAAGATGAAACGGGAGGATTTCAGGTGTTTATTCCCTTAGCCTACTGGCCCGAGGGCACCCGTTTGGGTGGCAAACGCACCTCTTCGGTGGATGACCTAAAGACTATAGCCATATCAAGGCTCTTCTTGGACAACTTCCCCCATATAAAAGCCTACTGGATCACCTTGGGAGAGAAAATTGCCCAAATTGCCCTAAACATGGGGGCGGATGACCTGGATGGCACCATAGAGGAAGAAAGGATCGTCCATTCCGCCGGCACCAAGAGCCCTTACAGGCAGAGCAAGGAAAAGCTTATAAACCTTATAAGGTCTGCGGGCAAAATTCCTGTGGAGAGGGACACCTTTTACAACATAGTAGCCATATATCCATGAATGGAAAGGGCTAAGCTTTTCTTTCTCTTTTTCCTATTCTTTGTTTTCTTTGTGGGCATAAACATACTCTTTTTGGACAACCTTAGGAAAATCTGGACAGTAGGTTTTCCGCTGATCCTCTTGGTGATAAACCTGGACCTTCTCATTCTTGTGGTTGTTTTTTCCATATTCTTTAGAAAGTTTATAAAAACCTACCTGCAAGCCCAGAGGGGAAACCTAAGGAGGCGTCTTTCCAACCTTCTCTTTTTGTATATGTTCCTGCCCATACTCTTTCTAAACTTGGCATCCTCCATAGTTCTGTTGCAATCCACAAAGACCTTTGTTAGCTCCCAGCTCAAGGAAGTAGCGCAGAAAACGGAGGAGCTTTTGCAGATGGCTAACGCCTACGAGAGGGACAAGCTTGAAGAGTATAGGTCTTTTTTTAACACTCTGATCAGCAAAGGGGAAGACCCAAGGGGGTTTGTCTATGTCCTAAAGGGTGTAAAGAGTGTGGATAGGGCACCCTGCGTGGAGGAAGAGAGGGAAGATGCCTTTATCCTGTGTGTGGGAGATTACAAGGTGGAGGTTCTAAAGGACCAAAAGCTAAAAAGTGGCATCGGTGCCCTTTATGAGGTTTCCACCAGCCTTAGGAACTTGGTAAAGTCAAGGGACATTGTGGGTGGCATATACATATACTTTTTGGTGCTCATTTCCTTGGTTGCCCTGCTTGCGTCTTTGTGGTTTGGGAACTTGGTGGCAAGGCATATAAGCGTCCCACTGGAGGAGCTCTCTTCAAAAGCCCGGGAGATTGCTAAGGGAAACTTTGATGTTTTTGTGAGGGTGCCAAACACGGAGGATGAGGTTTCCCAACTTGCCAGGTCCTTCTCCACCATGAAGGAGGAGCTAAGGGAACTATACAGCAGGCTTGAGAAGGAAAAGGAGACGTTGAGGTCTTTGATAGAGAGTCTGCCCGTGGGCATAAGGTTTGTTGGAAAAGGAGGGGAGGTTGTTGAAAACAAAGCTTACAAGGAGATTAACAAAGAGGACCCGCAGGTTAGAAAAACAGAGGTTCAGCTTCCCCTTGGTCTTTTGGAGATCTACGAGGACCTCCGTCCTGTTATCACTGCAGAGAGGTTCCGGACTTGGCAGGATGCGGTCAAAAGGCTCGCCCACGAGATCAAAAACCCGCTTACTCCCATAAGCTTACATCTGGAAAGGCTACGACTCCTTGCCCAAAGGGATAAGCTAAGCAAGGAGGAGGTAATAAACGTCTGCGGGCTACTTTTGGAGGAAATAAACAGGATCAAGTCTGCGGTCAATTACTTTAGAGACCTCTCTTATCAAAGGGAGATAAAGGTGGAAGGCTTTGAGTTGGGAGGGCTAATAAGGGAGTTAGCAAGGCTATATCCCAACCTGGAGGTGGAGGTGGTTGGCAGTAGCTTTGTGAAGGCAGACAGAAGCATGATAAAAGAATGCCTTTTTAATCTTTTTAACAACAGCGTAGAGTGGGGTGCCAAAAGGGTGAAGGTGTCCCTCACCGAGGAGGGTTTTGTTTACGAAGACGACGGGAAAGGCATCCAAGAGGGAGAAGAGGAGACTATATTCATGCCATACAAGTCTTCAAACCCAGAGGGTATGGGGTTGGGGCTTGCTATGGTAAAGCACATCTTTGAACTGCACGGTTGGAGCATAAGGGTTTTCCCAAAAAGGGGAGGATTCTATGCGGAAGTTTCATTCAGAAATCCCTTGGAAAAGGGAGGGTAGGATTTGCAAAATTCTTATCAGGTGATTTTCCCATATTACATCCAAAACCTCAGAGACAGCGTCCTCCTGCTCCTTTGGGCTCAGCCTTTTAAAACTTTCAGATTTGACGCCCTTTTCGTGCAAAAGAAGGGGGACAAAGAGCTTACCCACCGCATAGAAAAGAAAACTTAGTTCAACGTCCGAAAGCTGAGGAAAGCCACCAAAGGTTTTGTATGTTTTTATGCCCGCCCAGTTGGTCCAACGGCGCACCTCTTCATCTTCTAACCTTTTTTCATAACCGCCCACATACATGGATGCAAGGGACCTTAGCAGTCTTTCCGTTTTTTCCACATCAAAACCCTGCAAGGAGCTTTCTAAAAGAGAGATGTCCTTAGAATTGATCTCTTCGTAATCCTTTAAAAACCTCTCCTTCCATTGGGCGTATCTAAAAAACTCCTGAAAGGGATTTTTCAACCGGGCTCCTCCGAGTGTTCATACTCGGGACAGTTCAGGGTGGTTAGGTCTATATTGGGCACCTTTTCTTCTACAGTGTTATGATAGCCACACACAGAGCACTCTAACACGGTGGCATAGCCAGAGTGCAGATGCCCTATGTCCCACCCGCAGAGAGGACACTCTCCCTCGCCCGCTTTTAAAACCTCCAAAAGACGATTGCCATCCTTCACTGCGCTTTGTATACCCTTTACTTTTGCTATTGCCCTCTTCAGCTCCTCGGTGTTCCACTCCGCACCGCACTCCAAACATCTGAACTCCGAGTAGCTCCCTTCGTTTATCAGCCTTATAACCTTTTGAGAACCGCATCGGTCATCTACGCACTGACTGCCAACCAGTTTTCTTCCCAGCTTGTCCAATATTTCCTTGAAGTCCTCTTTGTTTAGCCTCATGGGCTTATCATAGACCTTATATCCACAGCACTGGCACTCCGCCTCCACCCTTGGGTAGGGTTCGTCGTATTCACACACCTTCAAGGCAATCCTCTTACAATGGGGGCAAAGCTCCAAATGGGTTAGGTATATCATAATATTTCAGATTATACCGCCTCTTTGAAGTTTCAAGCCTGTAAATTTTCATGAGAAATTCATTTTGACTTCCTAAAATTAAAACTATCAAAACCCTATAAGGAGGTTTAGCCATGAGGAAGCTAACAGCAGTAGCCTTAGCCCTTGCCTTTGCAGGCGTCACCTTTGCCCAGCAAGCACAACCAGCACAACCTGCCAAGCCAGCACAACCTGCCCAACCAGCACAGCCCGCCCAACCTGCCCAACCAGCCCAACCCGCTGAAAAGGCTCAAGAGAAGGCTCACAAAAAAGCCAAAAAGCACAAAAAGACTCACAAAAAGCACGAGATGAAGAAGGAAGAAATGAAGCAATAACTGGGCAGGCATGGGGGCGTAAGCCCCCTACTTTTATGAATAGGGAGGTTAGACCGTGAAGAGGTTTTTAGTTCTGGCTACCGCATTTGTTTTTGCAGGTATTAGCTTTGCCCAGCAAACCCAATCGGATGGTTCTCGGGAACAAAATCCTGCTGGTAGCCCAAAACACCAACACCGCATGGAGTGGTGCAAGCAAAATTGGGAAAAATGCAAGCAAATGCAATTAAAGATGCTTTCCGCAAAAAAGGAGTGCTTGGAAAAGAGCCAAGACTTTGAGGCTTTTAGGAGCTGTATGGCTCAATTTAGAGAACAAAGAAAGCGTGAAATGAAAGAGATGAAGAAGGAAGAAATGAAGCAATAACTGGGCAGGTAGGGGGCGTAAGCCCCCTACTTTTATGAATAGGGAGTTTAAACCATGAAGAGGTTTTTAGTTCTGACTACCGCATTTGTTTTTGCAGGTATTAGCTTTGCCCAGCAAGCACAATCGGATGGTTCTCAGGGACAGTATCCCATTGGTGGTGGAAAAAAGTACAAGGAGTGGTGGTGCAGCCAAAATTGGGAAAAATGCAAGCAAATGAAATTAGAGGATCTTTCTGCAAAAAAAGAGTGCTTGGAAAAGAGCCAAAGCTATCAGGCTTACAGAGAATGTGAGTTTATGCGTAAACATGGGCATAGTCTTAGATAACAAAGAAGACAGGAGATGAGGGTATTATAAAAAAGCTTTCAGAGCTTGCTGGGTGCCCGTTGTGGGACCAATGAAAGGAAACCCTGAAAACGGGAAGGATTTTAAAATCCTTGCCATTGCCCAGCAGGTTCTGAAGATAGCCCTTCTTTTTCCTATTTTTAGCAAGGAAAAACTCTTCCATTTTCCACAGGAGCGTAGGATAGGGTAGTGGGAGGTTTAGTTCCCTTATTCGCTGGGGGAACGATACCGATAAGGGATTATCAGAACAGCTTCAGAAAGGAGATGAGGTAGTTGAAACAGAACTGAGGAGGATAAGATTTATACGGCTTTTTTTTAGAGAAAGTAAGCTAAAGGGCTAATTTTTCAGACAGAGTTATATAATTAGCATATACCTACTGAGGTGAATAAAATGCGGGCTTTTACTGTAATAATTGAAAAGGATAAAGAAGGCTACTTCGTGGGAGAGGTTGTTGAACTGCCTGGTTGCCACACCCAAGCTAAGTCCCTGGATGAACTAATGGAAAGGATTAAAGAAGCTATTGAACTTTATTTAGATGTTCAGGGGGAAGCGATAGAGAAAGAACTTGAGTTCGTTGGAATTCAAGAGATTACTATATGAAGTTGCCTGCTTTAACAGGCAAACAGATAGTAGAAATCTTAAAAAAAGCTGGTTTCGAAGAAGTTAGACAAAAGGGTAGTCATGTATTTTTAAAACATCCAGATGGGAGAAGGACCGTCGTGCCAGTCCATGCGGGAGAAACTATAGGACCTGGCTTGTTCTCAAAAATTCTCAAGGATGTAAAACTTACAAAGGAAGAGTTCTATCGGTTAATGAAAGGTGAAAGTTAAAGCCCAGCTTTTTGTATGTGGTAAAGAAACATCATACTTTTATACTAATTCCCATGCATGTCCTTCTCATAGGTCTTGGAAATATGGGCAAGAAATACCTTTCAAAGCTTGAGGAGATGGGAAAGCTCCCGGTTCTCTGCGACAGGGACCCAAACAAGGCGGTTGGTAGCTACCCCTTTTATTGCCACTTTGAGGAGGTCAAAGAGCCTGTAAAAGCGGTCATAATAGCAGTTGACCCTGCGGAGCATGTTAGGTTAGCTAAGTTCTTTTTGGAGAATGGGGCATCGGTCCTGCTTGAAAAACCTCCAGCCCTTAGCAAAAGGGAGTTTATGGAAATATACCATCATCCAACGCTTTATATTTCAGAAATAGAAAGCTTTTCATCCTGCCTTGATTACTTCCCAAAGGATGTGGAGGAGGTGCGCATTGAAAGGTTAGGGAGAGGAAGAGGCTACCTTTCTCCCCTTTGGGATTTGGCGTGGCACGACCTTTACCTTCTTCAGCTGTTTTTCAAAGACCTACAGATCACATCCCTCAAGGTGGGCGATGTTTGGCATTTGGAGGGAAAAGCAGATGGCGTGCCCTTTTCTATAAAAACCGCTTGGGAGCATCCCAACCCTTCAAGAAGATGGTTAATAAACGGTGGGAGCTTGATCCTTGACTTTGCGAAGGAGGAGGTTTGGAAGGAAGGAAAGCTAATCCACAAAGAAAGCAGGGACAAGCTCAGGCTCATGGTGGAAAGATTTCTCTCTGGAGATTTTGACCATAGGAGCAAAGACAGGGCATTGAAAAACCTTGAGCTTTTGGAAAACTTAAAAGCCATTGACATCTCCTGAGTAACTCCCAAATTCTAAATAATTATGAAAGGTCTTTCAAGCTTTGAGCATGTATTAGAGGAGAGAATAGACCAAGCTACCGCTTTGGAGCTTTTGGAAAGGGCAGACCTGCCGATCTTGGGCTACTTGGCGGACCAGGTGCGTAGGCGTTTCCATCCGGAAAACATTGCCACCTTTGTGATAGATAGGAATGTGAATTACACCAACGTTTGCGTGGCGGGGTGCAAGTTCTGCGCCTTTCAGAGAAAGCCAAGCTCACCGGAGGGTTATGTTTTAGACACGGAGGAGATCTTAAAGAAAGTGCAAGAGCTGGTAGATTGGGGTGGGACCACTCTGCTTATGCAGGGAGGACTAAATCCAGACCTTCCCCTTGAGTTTTACACGGACCTTTTGAGGGAAATAAAGAAGAACTTCCCTATGGTGCAAATTCACTCCTTTTCTGCACCGGAGGTCGTCTATCTTGCTAAGATTGAAGGACTTACCATAGAGGAGGTTATAAAAGCCCTGAAGGACGCTGGGCTTAACTCCATCCCCGGCGGTGGTGCGGAAATTCTCTCCCAAGAGGTTAGGAGCTTTTTGAGCCCCGGCAAATGCACGGTGGAACAGTGGGAGGAGGTGCACAGAACTGCCCACAAACTTGGGCTAACTTCCACCGCTACAATGATGTTTGGGCACATAGAAAAGCCAGAGCACATTGTAGAACACTTAGAAAGGGTCAGGCGCATCCAAGATGAAACGGGCGGATTTACCGCCTTTATACCTTGGACCTTCAAAAAGGGCAACACCATGCTTGACCACATAGAAGAGGCTTCATCAGTTTATTATCTGAAGGTGCTTGCCCTCTCGCGGATATACCTTGATAACTTCAAAAACATTCAGAGCAGTCATGTAACCCAGACCATGCAGGTGGGTATTGTGGGACTTCACTTTGGTGCCAACGACCTGGGCAGTGTGATGATGGAGGAGAACGTGATCTCTTCCACCAACTACAAGGTTTCCATACCAAAGGTGGAGGATATGGTGTCTGCCATAAGGTCTGCGGGCTTTGTGCCAGCCCAAAGGGACACCTACTACAACATCATAAGAGTCTTTTGAGCCTTAGCATAGCCCGGTGGATGAGCAAAGGGTCGTAAATTCCAAAATCCTTTAAAAACCAACCATCACCCCCCGTCAGGATAACTTTAAAGTCCCTTTTGTAGTTTTCCCTCAGCTCTCTAAGCAGTCCCTCCAAGTAGTAAAAAACTTCCTTTTTTAGCCCACCCAAAAGGGCATACTTGGTGTCTTTGCCCAAGGGCACATCCACGCTCTCTAAGGGAAAGAGAGGAATAAGCTCTGCCCTCTCGTGTAAGCATCTCAGCCTTGCCCCCAAGCCTAAGGTAATAAAGCCTCCTTCAAAAACGCCATCCATCAAAACATCCGCCACCAAGGCGGTGCCCGCGCTTACCAAAAGGCAGGTGTCTGCGTAAAACTCCAAAGCACCGTATAGGTTCAAGAGCCTGTCTATGCCCACCTTTTCCTTTCCCTCAAAGGCAGTTTTTATTGGAACGTCCTCCGGTTTAAAGAAGAAAGCTTTGGCTATCTGATCTTGAACGGAAGGTTTTACGCAGGATGCGAGGATGTTCTCATACTGTTTTGTAAGCTCCCCGAGCTCTTGGTGGGAAAACTTACCAAGATAGACAAGCTCCCTTCCATCAAAGACGCAAGCGTCTACGCTTGTGTTTCCCACATCAAGGGTTAGCCACCTCATCCCAGAGCTCCAGCAAAATTTCATTGATCAAAAGCCAACCCCTCTTGGAAAGCCTCACTCTATCACCTTCCTCCAAAAAGAACTCCCTTATATGGTCTGGAATGTTTGGTAGCACCTCTTTTGGAACACCATCCCTTGTCCGCAGGGCTACGAAAAGATAGTCCTTTAAAAGCTCCTCTCCCTCAAGCGTTTCCTCCATTTCTGTGGGTTTTTCCCCCTGCAGGACAGCCCTTTTGTATTTTTCCACGTTCCTGTAGTTTCCAAACCTCTTTTTGTTTATAAAACTCCAAGCGGAAACGCCAAGCCCCAAAAATTCTTTGTGGCTCCAATACAGGAGGTTGTGGGCACAGCGGTAGCCCTCTTTGGCAAAGTTGCTTATTTCGTAGTGTTCAAAACCCATTGAACTTAACTCTTCTGAGAGAAACAAAAACATCTCCTCTATTTGCCCATCGGAGGGAAGCCTTAGCTCACCTTTTTGCCAGAGGTGTCCAAAGAGGGTGTCTTCGTAGGGTGTTAGCAGGTAGGCAGAAAGGTGGGTTATGGGTAGGTCTTTTATAACTTTTAGCTCCTCCCTTAGGTCTTGGAGGGTCTGCCCCGGTAGCCCGTAAATTAGGTCAATGTTCAGGTTTTCAAAGCCTGCGGACTTTGCCTCAAGGATAGCCCTTATGCCTTCTTTGGGCGAGTGCCATCTTCCCAAAAACTGCAGGTTTTTCTCCAAAAAACTCTGAACTCCAAAGCTCAGTCTGTTTATTCCCAGTTCCAAAAGCCCTTCAAAGTCCTCCCTTTTGTAGCTTTCTGGGTTGCACTCCATGGTGATTTCCTTTACTCCCTCTGTGTCTAAGTCCTTGAAAAATTCCCTCCAAAGTTCGGTGGGATAAAGGGAAGGAGTGCCTCCGCCCAGGTATATAGTCTTTAGGTCAAAGGGTAGGTCTTTGTAAAGCTCTAACTCCTTCTTTAAAAGCTCTAAGTACTCCTTGGACGGTTCGGAAACAAAGGATACGAAGTCGCAGTAAGGACACTTATTGGCACAGAATGGTATATGAATGTATAGCCCTTCAACCATTGGAGAACCTTATGGGTTTTTGCCTAAGCTCCTTTACTATGGAGAGGGCTGTGCCCACCATCAGACTAAAGGTCAGTGTGCTGGAACCACCGTAGCTAACAAAGGGCAGTGGAATCCCCACCACGGGCATAAAGCCCATAGTCATGGCAAAATTCACAAAGACCTCAAAGATAAGAAAGGTGGAGAAAACGCCCAAAAACAGCACCTCTTCCTTTATGTCCGCCCTTGGAATGTAGCTTAAAAACCTCCAAGCCATCACAAAAAAGGCAGTTATCAGCAAAAAGCCCACAAAAAATCCCATCTCTTCTGCTATTACAGAAAATATAAAGTCGGTATGCTTTTCTGGTAGAAAAAGTAGATGGGATTGGGTGCCCTTCAAAAAACCCTTTCCGAAAAGACCGCCCGAGCCAATGGCAATAACCGATTGAATAAGCTGATAACCACTGCCCATATAATCCTCGTAAGGGTTAAGGACTGCCAGTATTCTCTTTTTTTGATAGTCCTTTAAAAAGTGCCACAGCACGGGAGACAAAAGCAAAAGAAGGACAAAGAAGCCAAGAAAGTATCTAAGCCTTATCCCAAAGAAAAAGAGGGCAGAAAAGAGAATAAAAAAGTAAGTAATCGCAGTGCCAAGGTCTGGTTGCTTTAGCACCAAAGCGGAAGGGATCAAAAAGGCAAGAAG
>JAPYWH010000033.1 GCA_028276475.1 Thermocrinis sp. | reverse complement strand
AGAGATACAATTTGATTCCATGTTAGCCCTATGGGTTCTATGGGTGGAGTAACGCCCCTGTAAAACTCCAAAAAGAACCTGAGGGCACCGTAAAGAAGAAGGTAAAGGCTAAAAACCGCACCATCAAAGGGTTTTCTCCTGTAAAAGAAAAGCAGAATAAAAAAGATCACCAACAGTCCGAAAAACTCCATAAGCTGTGTAGGATAGAGGGGCATGTAGGGAGGTGCCACAGCACCCTCTGGAAACACCACATAAAAGAAGGGGAACTTGCTTGAAAGATGTATGCCGGGTGTAACGTCTTCCGCAAGGAAGGGTTTTCCATAACAGCATCCCGCTGCTGTGCATCCAAGCCTCCCTATGCTGTGGGCTATGGCTATGGCTATGGCGCTGAGGTCTGCGGTCTTCCAAAGGGGCAGTTTGTATCTGTGTATGCTAAAGAGGGCACCCAAAAGACCACCAACCAGACCACCAAAGAAGGTAAGCCCTCCCTGCCATATGGCAAATATGTCAAATATTTTCCCTACCTGTTCTGGGTGTTCTAATATATAGGCGATCCTTGCGAAAGCTATACCAAAAAACAGCGTAATGAGTAGGGCATTTTCTAAATGGGTTGTATTTAAGCCCTCTTTTTTGCCAAGTCTCAAAAGCAAAAAGTAGCCCACAAAAACACCAAGGGCAACCAAAACTCCGTAGGTGTATATCTTTATACCAAAAAATTCAAAGAGCACTGGGAACATTAGAACTTAACCTCCTCCACGTTTATAGTGAAGGTAAGATCTTCCCAATTGACTTTGACCCTTCTGTAGTAGCCCTCGGGTGCTTTCTGTCCGTAGCTGAGGGTTATCAGTCTATCCTTTTTCTTGTCAAGAACTTCCACCTTGGCAAGTTGGTTATCCACAAAGTAGTGTTTAACCAAGTAAGCATCCGTATCCCTACTCAACACTAACCCCTCAGAGGTGCAACTGGGTTTTTCCTCGCCCGTTAGCGTTTTTCCGAAGATGATGCCGTCTATACTAAAGGGCAAGTCAATGCATACACTGTTCAAACATAGACCCTTTTTGTCAAAGCTAAACCCTCCAAACCTCGCAGATTCCACCCTGTATTTATCTTTGTCCTTTTCTACCTTTACGGGCACCTTTAAAACACCGTAGGATATGAGCAGTTGGCTTGTGTATTTTTCTGGCGCTCGGTCTTCCAAATGGTTAAGGAGGAGGGTCTGGTCTGGTTTGCATAGCAAAGGGGCGCAGGATAAGACAAAACCAAAAGCCAACAACAGAGCAAGCTTCTTCATTGCTTCCTCCTAACCTCTACCGCTCCATAGTGGGCTATGAGCCCCTCCGCCTTTGCTATATGCTGGGCGTACTCCGCCACCTTTTCAAAGCCCTCCTTTGACACATACATCAGAGAGCTCCTTTTCAGAAAGTCATAAACTCCAAGGGGTGAGAAAAACTTAGCAGTGCGTCCTGTGGGCAGTGTATGATTTGGTCCAAGGAGATAATCTCCCAAAGGTTCCGTGGTGTATTTACCCACGAATACTGCGCCCGCGTGCTTAATCTTGGGTAGGAGGGCAAAGGGCTCCTCCACCATCAACTCCAAGTGCTCCGGTGCTATGTAGTTGGCAACTTCACAAGCCTGCTCCAAGTCCTCCACCAGGAATATGGTGCCAAACCGCCCAAGGGATTTTTGGGCTATGTCCTTTCGGGGGAAGTTATCAAGGATCTCCTCCAGCTTTAGCTTAACCTCTTGGGCGTGCTTTGGGTCTGTGGTAATCAGAAAGGCACCCGCAAGTTCATCATGCTCCGCCTGAGAGAGCAGATCCCAAGCCACCCAACTGGGGTCTACGGAGCCATCGGAGATCACAAGAACCTCAGAGGGTCCGGCGATCATGTCAATATCTACCACTCCAAAGAGCAGTTTTTTTGCGAGGGCTACGTATATGTTGCCCGGTCCTACCACCTTATCCACCTTTGGCACCCTCTCGGTCCCATAAGCCAATGCCGCAACCGCCTGAGCACCGCCCACCCTAAAAACCCGGCTAACGCCCACAACGAAGGCAGACGCCAAAGTGTACTTGTTGGGCTTTGGAGAAACCATAATCACCTCTTCCACACCCGCCACAACCGCCGGCACCGCGTTCATAAGGACGGTGGAAGGGTAAGATGCCTTGCCCCCGGGCACGTATATACCAACCCTTTCTAAGGGAAAGACCCTCATCCCCAAAAGGATCCCATCCTCTTCCACCAAAAAGGACCTTTCTAACTGTCTTTCGTGAAATCTCCTTATTCTCTCGTGGGCTACCTCCAAGGCGGTTCTTACCTCTGACTCAATCTCCTCGTAGGCTCTTTCCAGCTCCTCGTAGGGGACCTCCAAATCTTCTTCCGTTAGCTCTTCCCCGTCAAATCTTTTTGTGTATTCCAAAAGGGCAGTGTCTCCCTTCTCCCTTACCTGCTTTATGATCTCCTTGACCGCAGGCTCGTACTCTTCCGCCATCACCTCCCCCCTTGCCATAACAAATCTTAACCTGCTGTTAAAACGCCATGCAGAGTTCCTAAGGTCTTCTATTTGCATGGTTATTATATTAAACCATGGGTCTCTCAATCCGCTTGGCAAGTTCTGAGGGTGGGTATTTTCTTCACTCCAAGGTCAATGGATTAACGGATTCCTTTATTTACTGGAGTGGTCCCCTGATGAAGGATTTTTTATAACAGCATTCTCTCTTTCCTCTTGAGACTATCTTTATATCTTTATAATATAGGAGGTTACGGAGATGTTAGACTGGGAGAGGCTTTTGGAAGAGGATGTTTTTGAAATTGCAGGCAGGCGCCTTAAGTCCCGGCTGATCATAGGCTCGGGTAAGTTCAAGAGTTTTCAGGAAAACAAGGAGGTTCTTGAGGCAAGCGGGGCGGAGATGATCACCGTGGCGGTCCGGAGGGTCAATATTACAGACCCAAACAAAGAAAACCTTTTGGATTACATAGATCCCAAAAAATATTTGATACTTCCCAACACCGCGGGCTGTTATACTGCAGAAGAAGCCATAAAAACTGCCATGCTGGCGAGAGAGGCTACTGGCATAAACTGGGTTAAGCTGGAGGTGATCGGAGACCAAAAGACACTCTTACCAGACATGGAGGAGACCTTAAAGGCGGCAAAGTTTTTGGTAAAGGAGGGCTTTGTGGTACTTCCTTACATTTTTGATGACCCTGTCTACGCCAAAAAGTTTGAAGATGTGGGCTGTGCGGCGGTGATGCCCTTGGCAGCGCCCATAGGTTCTGGGCTCGGGCTTCAAAACCCTTACAACATAATGTTCATAAAAGAGGCGGTTTCTGTGCCCGTCATAGTGGATGCGGGTATAGGTAGCGCCGCAGACATTCCACCAGTTATGGAGCTGGGAGTGGATGGCATTTTAACAAACACCGCTTTGGCGGAGGCTAAGGACCCAATAAAGATGGCAGTAGCCATGAAGTACGCGGTCATAGCGGGCAGGCTCTCTTATTTGGCGGGTAGGATGCCCAAGAGAACCTACGCAGTGCCCTCTTCACCTTTGAAGGGTGTTCCATATAAGTCATGATTGATGTGGCGGTGGTGGGGGCGGGTATATCGGGGCTTTCGGTAGCCCTACGCCTCCAAAAGGCTGGAGTTAATGTAAAGGTCTTTGAAAAGGAAGAAAAGGTCGGTGGAAACGTCCAAACGGAGGAGATAGAGGGATTTTTGTGCGAGTTGGGACCTCAGACCATTTTGGCGGACAAAAAGGTGGAAGAATTCCTCTCCTTGGCGGGCATAAAGCCCTTGTATGCAAGGGAAGAGGCTAAAATAAGATACATTTACAAAAAGGGCAAGCTTGTGCCCTTGCCCATGTCTCCCTTGAGCTTTTTCACCTCTCCCTTACTCTCCCTGAGTGCAAAGCTTAGGGTTCTGAAGGAACCCTTTATTCCCAAGTCTATAAAGAAGGAAGAGAGCATCGCAGAGTTCGTTAAAAGACGCCTTGGGCAGGAGTTCCTTGACTACATCGTGGAGCCTTTTGTCAGTGGAGTCTATGCGGGGGATGTTAATAGGCTGTCGGTGAAGTATGCGGTCAGAAGGGTCTATGAACTGGAGCAAAGGTTCGGTAGTCTCATAAAGGGTGCAATAAAGCTAAAAGCCCTTGGTCCGGGCGGGAGGCTCATATCCTTTGAGGGTGGGAACCATTCCTTACCCTCCCACTTAGCCAAAGCTTTGGATGTGGATGTGGAGAACGTGGTGCTAAAGATCAGAAGAAAGGATGAGCATTTTGTGATAGATAGTAGAAAGGGTATATTCTCCGCAAGGGCGGTGGTGATTTCTGCACCGGCAACCTCCGCAGGATACCTACTGAGGGAACTTTCTTGGAGCGTAGCCCAGGAGTTTGACAGCATATACTACGCACCCGTGGTTGTTGTTCATGCATACACAAGGAATTCCATCCCACCCGGCTTTGGCTTTTTGGTGCCAAGGAAGGAGGGCAAAAGGATCCTTGGCGTGCTTTTCTCCTCTAACATCTTTGAAGGAAGAAAAGGAAACCTCTTAACCATTTACTTGGGCGGTGCCACAGACCCACAGGTGGTGGAAGAGGACGATGACCTAATAGGCGCTAACGTGGAGAAGGAACTTAAGGAAATTTTGGGTGTGGATGTGAGCATTTTGAAGATCACCAAGTGGAAAAAAGCCATCCCACAGTATAATTTGGGCTACGGCAAATTTTACGAATTGGCGGAGACCTTGGAAAAGGAACACCCGGGGCTCTTTTTGACGGGAAACTATCTGAGGGGTGTTTCTGTGGCGGACTGCATCAGAAATTCAGAAGAGGTAGCAAACAGGGTTTTGGAGTTTCTCTGATGGAAGGATGCGATACAGAGTAAGCTTAAAGCTGTGGGAAATGAACGAAATGGAAGACATGGAATACGAAGAATCAGAACAGTTTGCTGGCTTTGAAGAAGACGAAGACCCAACGGATGCATACAAAGGGTATGTGCCAGAAGAATTTACCATAGCCTTTGTGGATGGAATAAGGCGCATAGACCACAGTGCTTATGTGTGGGACGAGTCAAAAAACTCATCTTACGAGGCAGTCTTTGCCACTCTGTCTGCGGGTGCCATAATTCTCAAGCCAAAAAGCATAAACCTTATAGAGCATTCCTTCTGCATGCAAAGGGTTAGAAGGGTCTTTCTGGTAAAGGGCGATGTAGAGGAGACCGCTTTCTCTGGATTGGGCTATGAAGTAAAAAAACTTTTAGAGGATAAAGAGCTGTCCCTTGAGTTATTAAGGCTACTTAGAGGGGAGGAAGTGGATACCGCAAGGGAAGTTTGGAAAAGGGTAAAACCTCAGCTGTTGGTTTGCGATGGCACTTTGACAAGCGAGCACAGGGGTATCGCTTGCGTGGGCTTTGTAAAAACCATAAAAAGGCTCTTTATAAGCAGAGAGTATGCCCACCTTCTTCAGAACCTAAAAAAGGGCTACCGCACACCTCTTATAAGGGTGCACTCCCAAAGAAAGATAGAGGAGCAAGCAAAGCTTGATAAATACACCTGGTATGTAAAATTGGCAGAGGGAGAGGGAATTGGCACCTTGGCAAGGTTGGAAGCCTTTGGCAATTTGCCAAAAGAAAAGGTTAAAGAACTTGCAGATTTAACTGCGGGCGTCCTGCCTATGTTTGCCAGCGCACCCTTTCAGGACCCAAGGTCGCCACAGAATTTACTACCCATAAAGACCTTAGAGAACACCCTCAGGAAACATCTTGGAGCACCAGACATAGCAAGAAAAAGACTTCAGGAAATCTTTTTAAATGTTTGAGGTAGTTCTGCCCGTAATAGGTGGCAAACTTCTAAAACACTTTGGCGTTTTCCAAGAGGAGCAAGAGAAGGTCCTTATAAACTATGTAATGTACTTTGCCCTTCCTATCCTTGCCTTTAAGGCAGGACACCAGGTCAAGCTTGGGTTGGAGGTTATAAAGATCTCCAGTTTGGCTTGGGTTTCAATAGTTTTATGTATGTCAGTGGCATACATTATAGCCCGGCTTTATAAGCTTTCTAACAAAGACCTGAGGACCTTTCTTTTGGTTTCCTCCTTTGGAAATACCGCCTTTTTGGGCTACCCTTACGCCTTTAGCTACTTTGGACAGGAAGGACTGCAAACCGCCATCATTTACGACAATTTGGGTTCTTTTTTGATGGTTTCCTTTTTGGGAGTGATGGTTGCAAGCGGAAAGCCAGACCTAAAGGAAGTTTTCCTTTTTCCTCCCTTCTTGGGCTTAGTCTTTGGCTTTGCCCTTAGGGGAATTCCTTTGCATCCCAGCTTAGATAAAGCCTTAAACTTTGTTGACCACTCCACTTTGCCGGTAATCCTCTTTGCCCTTGGACTCAGTATAAACCTTAGTGGTATAAGGGATCACTTAAAGTTATCTCTTCTTGCCATTCTCATAAAGGTCTCTGTTTCTGTCCTTGCGGTCTATTTGGTGGGAAGGTTTATGGAACTCTCTCCCGTTGCCTTCAAGGTTTCCCTGTTGGAGTCTGCCATGCCACCTATGATGTTCTCTGCGGTGCTTGCCCTTAGGTATAACCTTAATCCAAACCTCGCCTTTGCCAGCGTGGGGCTTGGGATGGTTTTGAGCTTTTTATATGTGCCTCTTGTGGTTAAGTATTGCGGGGGCGGGATTTGAACCCGCGACCTTCGGGTTATGAGCCCGACGAGCTACCAGGCTGCTCCACCCCGCGTATATAAATAAAAATTATAACTCAACCAAATCAAGGGACACCTCAGAGAGCACCTCACCCACACCCTTTAAAACTGCCACCATGTTTTCAAGCCTCACTCCAAACTTGCCCGGTAGGTATATACCCGGCTCAATGGTAAAAACCATCCCTTCCTCTACGGGGTCCTCCGACCCCTTTCCTTTGTAATAGAGCCTTGGATGTTCGTGAATTTCTATACCCACACCGTGCCCTGTGCTGTGGGTAAAGTATTTGCCAAAGCCCTTCTTTTTTATGTACTCCCTTGCGGTTCTGTCTATTTCACCTATGGGAGTTCCCACCTTTACCTTCTCCAAGGCAAAGAGGTGGGCATCCTTGACCACTTGATAAACTTTTTTAAATTCATCGTCTGCCTTTCCCAAGTAGATGGTTCTGGTAAAATCCGTGCAGTAGTTCTTGTAAAGAATGCCCATATCTATCAACAGAGGTCCCTTCTGTTCTATCCTTCTTTGGGAAGTTTCCCAGTGAGGAACCGCAGAACCCTCTGCAAAGGCAACTATGGCAGGAAAGCTCTCGCCCATTGCATCCATCTCAAAGGCCCTTCTAACTATAAAACCTCTCAGGTCCAGCTCCGTCATCCCCGGCTTTACAAACTCAAGCAGTTCCCTGTAAATTTGGTCTGCCTTTAAAACTCCCTCTTTCATTATCTTTATTTCATCAGGACTTTTTATGGCCCTTAGTCTTCCAAGAAAGTTGCTAAAGCCCATCCATTGGATGTCCCTTGAGCGTAGAGATTTTCTAAAAGCACAGCTTACCCTGTCCTCCTCGTAGCCCACCCTTTTTATTCCCAGCTTTTTTATAGTTTGCTTTATAGCCATGTGCATGGAAGATTTTACCAAAACCGCCTGCCATCCCTCCCTCAAAGTTCCCTTTGCCCTCTCGTAATACCGGGCGTCTGTAAAAAGGTAAAAGCCTTCCTTAGTGGCAAGCACGTAGGCGTTGGAGGACCTAAAACCAGAAAGATAAAGCACGTTTGCCTGAGAGCTAAAAAGGAATCCGTCTAAACCCTTTTCCTCAAGCAATTCTATAACCTTCCTTTCCCTCATAGTATTCTCCTGTATTTGCATACAGTCCTACGGGAAAGCTCTATGCCCTTTTCCTTCAAAAGCTCCGCCATTTTGGCATCGCTGAGCTTACCGTGTTTTTGAAGGATCTCTTTCATTGCCCTAAGGACCTGCTCCCTGCTGTAGCCCCCCTTGGACCTCCTTTGAAAGAAGAACCTAAGAGGATAAATGCCAGCGGGTGTTTTTACGTATTTGTTGGATGCAAGTCTGCTTATAACGGAGACGCTAACGCCAAGCTTTTGTGCAACTTCTGTTAGCTCCAAAGCTTTAAGAGGACCAACCCCCAACAGAAAGTCCTCTTGCCTTTCTACCATCAGGTTTATGCACCCTCTCAAAAGATTTCTCCTTAAGTCCAGCAGTTTTTTCCACCTGAGGGCCCTCTCCTTCTCTTCCCTTTCTCCATCTTGGACCTCAAAGTCTATAAAATCCTCCATCAAAAGCACCAGCCAACCGTCCTGACCCCTCTCAAGGATCACATCCACACTGCCCACCTTGTAAGGGCTCTGTTCTCCTTCAAAGGGCGTTAGCCTTAGTCGGGTAGCAATATCCTTTACCCTTTGATTTCCCACACCTGTCTTTAAAAACTCCAACACCTTCTGACAAAGCTCTGGCTCCTCTGGATAAAGCTCCCTCAGTTGGACGCAGAAGAATTCTTCGTAGCCCTTAGAAGCAATGCCCACGGGCTCAAGCTCGGTCATTATAAACTCTCTGAGGTCCTCTACGAATTCTTTGGAAGTTCCAAACTCTTTGGCTATCTGGGCTTCGTCGCCCACAAAAAAGCCCCTGTGGTCCAACTGATGGAGAATTGCCAAGGCAACTTCCAACTCCTCCTCATCAAGCTCAATCTTTAGTTGATTCATTATGCTTTCCCATTGGCTTTGGCTAAAGGGTATCTCCCTCTGTGGCACCTCCTCAGAAAAGAAGAACCTGGGCTTTCTTCTGACAAAGTGTGTTATGCATCTGTTCTTTTGGGCTTCTTCTTCCAACTGCTCTAAAAGGCTTTCGGTGGGCTTTTCCAAAAGACCCACAAAGGGACCAAGCACAACGCTAAGGTTTGGCTTGGTTTTGATGGTAGTTTTTAGTTTCATAGCTTTATAGATTAATGCCCAGCTACTTTAAAAGCAAGCTCTTTAAAAGCTCTTGGTCCAAGTTCCTGTGGAACCTACCACCCACTGCTACAGATATTTCCCCCGTCTCTTCGGAGACGATAACCGCTATGGCGTCAGATTCTTCCGATATTCCCAGTCCAGCCCTGTGCCTTGTGCCATACTTTCTGGGAATTTCCGAGGACTTAGACAAGGGTAGCACGCAGGACGCATAGGCTATCCTATCTCCCCTTATTACCACCGCACCATCGTGCAAAGGAGTAAGAGGGTCAAATATGGTGATAAGAAGCTCCACTGAGACTACTGCGTCAATGGTCACACAGCCCTCCAAAAGAGGTTCCAAGTCTTGATTCCTTTCTATAACTATCAGGGCACCTATCTGCCTTTCGGACATAAAAGCACAGGCACGCACTATTCTTTCCACGACCCTTTCCTCCAAAGGTTTGGAGGAGGTTAGCTTGGTAGCCTGACCCAGTTTGCTGAGGGCTTTTCTGATCTCCGGCTGAAAGATCACCACCAAAGAAAAGAGTCCCACCGTCCAGAGTTTTTCAAAGATGGTAGAAACCGTCCTCAGGTCCAGAAGGCTGGCAAGAGCCCATATTAGCGCCAATAAAATCAAACCCTTGAGTATTTGAATACCCTTTGTGATCCTAAGAAAGTAAAGCACACCATACACAAACAGAGAAACGCCCAGTATATCCAAAAGGTCCTTGTAGGATATAAGCTCAAAAATCTCCATAGGTCCTTACCGTGTCCAAAAGGGCTAAAAACTCCCTCGTCTCCTTCACATCGTGCACCCTGACTATGTGGGCACCTTTCACCACTGCGTAGGCAAGGGCACCAAGGCTTCCGTATAGCCTCTCTTTAGGCTCCGTCTTTTTCTTCAGAAGTCCCTCTAAAACAAGACCAACAAAGGACTTCCTTGAAACCCCCACCAGTATAGGTGCCCCAAAGACCTTGTATTCGTTCAGGCGCTTGAGAATTTCCACGTTGTGCTCTGGGAGTTTCCCAAAGCCTATGCCTGGGTCTATTATAACCTGCCCTTTGTAGCCCACTGCCTTGAGCTTGCCGAGCCTTTCCCACATCCACCCAATAGACTCATGAACCACATCCTCATAGACTATGGTCATACTCTTCCAATCCTCCGGTCTTCCTTTTATGTGGTTGAGAACATAAGGGCATTGATACTGAGAGACCACTTCAAACATTTTTGGGTCAAAGGTCCCCCCGCTTATGTCGTTTATGATATCTACGCCCTCTTCGAGGCATGCCTTGGCAACCTCCGCCTTGTATGTATCCACCGAGATCCAAACTTTTGGAAGCTCTTTTCTCACCTCCTTTAGAACAGGCAGAACCCTTTTTAGCTCATCCTCCGCACTGACCCTTTGGGAGCCCGGCCTTGTGGATTCTCCCCCAATATCTATGATCTCAGCCCCCTCTTCCGCCATCTGCACCGCCCTTTTCACCGCAGAACTTGTCTCTAAGTAAAGCCCACCGTCGGAGAAAGAGTCGGGAGTTACGTTAAGAATGCCCATTATGGCAGTCTTTATGCCCAAGGGCAGGATTTTGTAGTTGAACTGGAGCTTAAAGGACTTTTTCCGATAATTTATCAACGCTTGCAAAATTTCAAGGGCTAAGTCCTTGTGGAATTGGGAAAGACACCGGCAGAATTCCTTTATTTGGGCTTCTGTGCCCGAAAGGGCAAACCGGTTTTCGTTTTGGTATGCGTGCAGACAACCCTGCCTTGCACACTCAAAGAAAACCTGAGGGTTTATCTGTCTGTTTTCAAGATACAGCACCCTATGGATCCCTTCGTAGCTTCTTTGCTCCGCCTCCCTAAAAAAAACGCCCACCTTGTCCTTTAAAAACCTGTAAAAGTTGTCCTTGTCTCCAAATTCTTTTAGAACCAACATCAGGCTGGCACTTCCTTTAGGAAAAATCTCTTTATATCCAACACGAGGGCACTTGC